>JAFKJY010000171.1 GCA_017305835.1 Hyphomicrobiales bacterium | reverse complement strand
GAGGCGATGGGTGCGGCCGGCCCCGCCTGAGAAGGCTCAGCCCAGCGCGTTGATGTCGGCCGACACGCGGGCGGCGCTGATGCCGCAATAGGCCGCGACGTATTCGGCTTCCGTTATCCCCAGCGTCGCGGCGAAGTCGCGCTCGCGCGTCTGCGGCTGCGCGGCGCGCGCCTCGCGGATCGCTGCCGCCGAGAGCCTGTGGCCTGTTTGCATCTGTCTCTTCCCTCTCAAATCCGTCCGGCGTGGCCGGGCCTTCTAAATTGTTGACTCGAATAATCATGTTAAATAGGAAGCGCAATAGTGGAGTGAGAGAGTCAAGAAATTGGTCCTCCACGGGATCGATGCAGCAGCAAGCCCAGGGCCAGCCGGTACGCGTCACTTATCAGGAGTAGGGACATGGGGTTGGTAGGACGCAGCTTTGCGCTGTTGCTGGGTGGGGCGGCGAGCGTGGTTCTCGCGCAGGGAGCCGCCTGGGCTCAGGAGAATGGCAGCACGACGACGACCGCCAAGCAGGCGCGCGTCGGCACGGTGCTGCAGCGTCTCGTCGTCGGCGCCGGCGCCGAGAAGGTCGCGATCGACACGCCGCAGGCGGTGACGGTCGTCGAACAGGAAGACATTGACCGCGATCAGCCGCAGACGCTGGGCGACGTCCTCAAGAAGACGCCCGGCGTGAACCTGTCGGGCTCAGACCGCCTGCTCGGCCAGGCGATCAACATCCGCGGCATCGGTGGCCCCGAGACCGCGGGCGACGAAGGCCGCATCATCGTCAACGTCGACGGCGTGCCGAAGTTCTACGAGCAGTACCGCATGGGCAGCCTCTTCACGGACATGGAGCTGTTCAAGCGCGTCGAGGTTCTCCGCGGACCGGCCTCGTCGACGCTCTACGGCGCGGGCGCGCTGGGCGGCGTCATCAACTTCACGACCAAGGATGCGTCGGACTTCCTCGAGCCGGGCCAGAAGGGCGCGGTCCGCATCAAGGGCTCCTACGATTCCAACTCCAACGGCTGGCTCGGCGCCGGTATCGTCGCGCTCCGGCCGACCGACAATTTCGAGTTCCTGCTCTCGGGCAACTACCGCTACGCGGACGTCTACACCTCGGGCAACGGCACTCCGGTCCTCGGTTCGGAAATCTCCGCGCCGTCCGGCCTCGCCAAGGCCACCTGGCGGTTCGGCGACGCCAACGAGCAGGTGCTGCGCCTCTCCTACCAGCACTTCACGACCAACATGGCGGGTCAGGAGTACAACCAGACCGACCAGATGGTCGGGTTCGGCACGGTGGATCGTGAGGTGGTCGACAAGTCCGCGATCATCTCCTACGAGAATCCCGCGTCCGACAATCCCTGGCTCGACCTGCGCATCCAGGCCTCGTTCTCCGATACGACCGTCGACCAGTTCAACGCCGGCATTCCGACCCTGAACCGCAAGTACGGCTACCAGCAGTACCAGTTCAACATCGACAACACGTTCGACTACGTCGGCGACAACTTCGAGAACTATCTGACGATCGGATCGCAGACCAACTGGCTGGACCGCACGTCGCTGCGCGGCGTTTCCGGCACCCATCCGCAGGGCAAGCGCTTCGCGACCGGCATCTTCGCGCAGGACGAGTTCATCTACAACGACAAGCTGACGGTGATTACCGGCGCGCGCATCGACTGGCAGCATCTGACGCCCGTCAACAACCCGGCCTTCGTCGAGCAGCAGCACACGATGTTCTCGCCGAAGATCGCGACCCACTACCGCTTCAACGACACCTTCGCGATGTTCGGCTCGATCGCCCACACCGAGCGCCCGCCGTCCATCGACCAGGTATTCGACGCCGGCGCGGTGACGTCCAAGCTGCAGAAGGAGGGGTCGAACAACTATGAGGTCGGCGGCGCGCTGTCGTTCTACGACCTCGCCTCGTCCGGCGACGCGCTGCAGATCAAGGCGACGGGCTTCTACAACGACATCACCAACCTGATCACCGACCGGGGCAACGGCGTCGTCCCCCGCTACGTGAACACGGGCAGGGCGCGCATCTACGGTGCCGAAATCGAGGCGGCCTACGAGGCCGACTCCTGGTTCGCCCGCGCGGCCTATTCCTACGTGATCGGCGACGATCTGGTGACGGGCACGCCGCTCAACACCGTGGCCCCGCATGAGCTGGGTCTGGGGCTGGGCGTGCGCATGCCCCAGTATGGCCTGACCTTCGGCTGGGACGGGCGGTTCGTGTCCGCGCAGGACCGTGTCGTCGGCACGGCGACCACGCGTCAGCCGACTCCGGCCTTCAGCACGCACGACCTCTATCTGAGCTGGAGCCCGAAGGAAGGCAACCTGAAGGGTTGGGACGCGCAGTTCCGCGTCGACAATATCTTCAACCAGCAATACCAGGAGTTCCTGTCCGGGACTCCGGCCAAGGGACGCACCTTCAAGATCTCCCTGGCCAAGTCGTTCGGATACAATTGATGCAGTCACGCGCAACGACAGCAATCCTGGTGGGGGCGGCGCTTCTGGCGTCGCCCTCGCCTGCCGTTTCGGCCGAGGCCGGGCCGGGCATCTCGATGGAGCTCAATGCGCTGGCGCCCGCCGGCGCCGGTTGCCGGCTCACCTTCGTCGTCGCCAACGGCCTGTCCGCCGACGTCGCCAAGGCCGTCTACGAGGTGGCCCTGTTCAACACGTCCGGGCAGGTCGAGCGGCTGATGACGCTCGACTTCCAGTCGCTGCCGGCCGGCCGCACCCGCGTGCGCCAGTTCGACCTCGGCGACCTCGGCTGCGACGCGATCTCCCGCATCCTCGTCAACGACGCGACCGAGTGCGCGGGGGAAGGGCTCGCGCCGGGGGCCTGCATGCGCGACCTGCAGACCCGTTCCGCGACGAAAGTCGACTTCGGCAGCTAGGCGCGATGCATAAGGTAGCGGCAGGCAGGATGGCGGAGGACGGGCCGGCGACGGACGCCGCCGCGCATGCCTGCCTCATGGCTGCCGGGCCGCTCGAAGCGCGGATGCGGCCATGAGGGCGCAGACCTCGCACTGGACCGTCGCGGTCGCGCTGTCGGCCGTGATCCACGGCGGCGCCGCGGTGTGGTTCACCAGCCATTCCGAGGACGTGCAGATCGCCGGCGGCGCCAGCGTCGAGGTGGCGCTGCTCGGCAACGCGCCGGTCGATTCGGTGTCGGCCGGGCACGCGACCACGGCCGTCCAGCCGGTCACGGCCGAGACCACCCCGGCGAAGCCGGTCACCACCGAGGCCGTGCGCCCCGCGCCGGTCGAGCCGCAGCGGCCGGCCGAGATCATGGCGGCGGCGAAGCCGGTGACGGAGCAGGCCGAGCAGGCAAAACCCGTCGAGCCGCAGAAGACGGTCGAGCAGCCGCCGGCCGAAACCGTGCCGGTCGAGGCGGTGGAGGCGGCCGAGGCCGAGATCCTGAAGCCGTCCGAGGTCGAGCCCGTGCAGGCGCAGAAGCCCGAGCCCGTCGAGGCCGCCAAGCCGGCCGAGGCAGAGCCGGTCGAGATCCCCCGATCCGCGCCGGTGCCGACGCCGCGCCCCGAGCGGCTCGCCGCGGTGGAGAAGCCGCAGCCGGCTCCGCAACCGAAACCCGATCCGAAGCCCAAGGAGAAGAAGCCGCCGGCGCCCAAGCCCGAGGCCGCCGGGTCCGGCGGCAAGGGCGGCCCCGACGCGCGGCGCGGCACCGCCGACGGCCAGCAGGCCGGCCGCGCCGAGGCGACCGGCAAGACCGGCCCGGCACGCGAGGCCGGCAACGCGGCGGTCTCCAACTATCCCGGCCAGGTCGTCTCGCGCCTGCGCCGCAACCTGCGCTACCCGCCCGCCGCCCGCCGCCAGCACCTGCGCGGCGAGGTCAGGGTGAGCTTCACCGTGTCGAGCTCCGGCTCGGTCGCGGCGATCGGCCTCGCCGCCAGCTCCGGCTCCCCCGTGCTCGACCAGGCCGCGCTGGAGACGGTGCGCCGCGCGGCGCCCTTCCCGCCGATTCCGCCCGGCGCCGGCCGGTCGAGCTGGTCCTTCACCGTCCCGCTCGCCTTCACGCGGTAACGCGCGGGCGCGTCCCGCATATCCGACGAAAATCCTTGCCGCCAGCCGCCGCGCGGGCAAGCTGCGTCCGCTGCCTCGACAGCGTTACCGGCCGCGCGGGCGCATTGATCTCGCGCACGAGTCCGTATAATGGACATTAATCCGCATAGCGTATAGGCGCGCGATGAAGCTCGAACTCGACGACGAACACCAGCGTTTTCGGCAGCAAGTGCGCCGCTTCGTGGACGACAGCCTGCCGCCGGCGATCCGCCGGCGCATCGCGCTCGGCTATCCCGCCCGCCGTGAGGACACGGCGACCTGGCACGGGATCGTCGCGGCGCGCGGCTGGGCCGGCGTCGGCTGGCCGGTCGAGCATGGCGGCACCGGCTGGTCGCCGCTCAGGCGCATGATCTTCCTCGAGGAGTGCATGCTGGCGCACGCGCCCGACCTTCAGGGCTTCAACCTCTACATGATCGGCCCGGTGCTGATGGCCTATGGCAGCGAGGAGCAGCAGAAGCGGCTTCTGCCGCGCATCCTCAACCTCGACGACTGGTGGTGCCAGGGCTTTTCCGAGCCGAACGCCGGCTCCGACCTCGCCTCGCTGCGCACGGCGGCCGTGCGCGACGGCGACCACTACGTCGTCAACGGCAGCAAGCTGTGGACCTCGCTCGCCCAGCACGCCGACTTCATGTTCACGCTGGTGCGCACCGGCGGCCCGGAGCGCAAGCCGCAGGACGGCATCACCTTCCTGATGGTCGACATGAAGGCGCCGGGCATCTCGATCCGCCCGGTGATCACCATCGACGGCAGCCACCACGTCAACGAGGTCTTCCTCGACGACGTCCGCGTGCCCGTCTCCATGCGCGTCGGCGAGGAGAACCGCGGCTGGACCTATGCGAAATACCTGCTCAGCAACGAGCGCATGGCCGTTGCCAAGGTCGGCCGCCTGCGCGACCGGCTCGACTTCGCCAGGGAGCTGGCGCGCAGCCTCTCCTATGGCGGCCGGCCGCTGATGGAGGATGCCGGCCTGCGCCGCCGCATCGCCCAGCTCGAGATGGAGATCAGGGCGCTGGAGCTGACCCAGCACCGGGTCGTCGCCGCCCAGGCGGGCGCGGCCGCCGGCGCGCCCGACCCCGCCTCGTCGATCCTCAAGATCCGCGCCTCCGAGCTGTTGCAGGCCGTGCTGGAGCTGGCCGTCGAGATCGGTGGGCCGGAGGCGCTGCCGGCCTGGCCGAGCCATCCCGCCGACGAGGATCTCGCCTCCGACGCGATCCGCTACCTTGCCGAGCCCTACCTCTTCGCGCGCTCCGCGACGATCTATGGCGGCTCCTCCGAGATCCAGAAGAACATCATCGCCAAGAACGTGCTGGGGCTGAAATGAACTTCGAGCTCACCGAGGACCAGCGCCTGCTGCGCGATGCGGTCGGCCGGCTGATGGCCGAGACCTACGGCTTCGAGGCGCGCCGCGCCCATGCGCGGGAGCCGGCCGGCTGGAGCGCCGCGATGTGGCGGCGTTACGCGGAGATGGGCCTGCACGGGCTGTTGGTGCCGGAGGCCCGCGGCGGCCATGGCGGCGGCGGCGTCGAGCTGATGCTGGTCATGCAGGCCCTCGGCCGGGCGCTGGCGCTGGAGCCGTTCCTGGCCGGCGCCGTGCTGCCGGCGGCGGCGATCGAGCAGGGCGGCACGCCCGCCCAGCGCGCCGCGCTGCTGCCGAAGCTGGCCGACGTGTCGCTGCGTGCCGCGATCGCGCATGCAGAGCCGGGCTCGCGCGGCCACCCGACCGACGTGCGCTGCACCGCCTATTTCAACGGCAATGGCTGGCTGCTCAAGGGTGCCAAGCAGCCCGTGCTCCAGGCCGATGGCGCCGACCTCCTGATCGTCAGCGCCCGCGTCTCGGGTACGCGATTCGACCCCGACGG
>JAFKJY010000069.1 GCA_017305835.1 Hyphomicrobiales bacterium | reverse complement strand
CGTCGCCGCCGCGCTCGGCCTGCCCTTCGCCGACAGCGACCACGAGATCGAGCACGCCTCGCGCATGACGGTGGCCGACCTGTTCGAGAAATACGGCGAGACCGAGTTCCGGGCGCTGGAGCAGCGGGTGATCGCGCGGCTGATCGGCGAGGGCGCGCGGGTGCTGGCGACCGGCGGCGGCGCCTTCATGAACGCCGAGACGCGGCTGGCGATCCGTCAGCAGGCGCTGTCGGTGTGGCTCAAGGCCGATCTCGACACGCTGATGGGCCGGGTGATGAAGAAGCAGCACCGGCCGCTGCTCAAGTCCGACGACCCGCGCGCGGTGATGGAGCGGCTGATGGCGGTGCGCTACCCGGTCTATGCCGAGGCCGACATCACCGTCCTGACGCGCGACGACAAGCGCGAGCTGATCGCCGACGAGGTGATGGCGGCGGTGGAAGACCATCTTCGCAAAGAGGCGGGCAGGCGCCATGGATGAGACGCAGCCGCGCACCGTCACCGTGGGGCTGGGCGACCGCGCCTACGACATCCTGATCGGGCCGGGGCTGGTCGCCGGCGCCGGCGCGCGCGTCGCCGCAAGCTTCCCCGGCGCCCGCGCGGCCGTCGTCACCGACCGCAACGTGGCGGCGCGCCACCTGGCGGCGCTGGAGGAAAGCCTCGCCGGCGCCGGCATCGCCAGCCACGCGATCGTGCTCGACCCCGGCGAGAAGACCAAGGATTTCGCCCATCTGGAGCATGTCGTCGACGAAATCCTCGCCGCGCGGCTGGAGCGCGGCGACATCGTCATCGCGCTCGGCGGCGGCGTGATCGGCGACCTGACCGGCTTCGCCGCGGCGATCGTGCGGCGCGGCATGCGCTTCGTGCAGATGCCGACCTCGCTCTTGGCGCAGGTCGATTCCTCCGTCGGCGGCAAGACCGGCATCAACTCGCCGCGCGGCAAGAACCTCGTCGGCGCCTTCCACCAGCCGAGCCTGGTGCTGGCCGACACCGGCGTGCTCGACACGCTGCCGGAGCGCGAGTTCCGCGCCGGCTATGCCGAGGTCGCCAAATACGGACTGATCGACCGGCCGGATTTCTTCGCCTGGCTGGAGGCCAACTGGCGCGAGATCTTCGCCGGCGGGCCGGCGCGCACCGAGGCGATCGCGCAATCCTGCCAAGCCAAGGCCGAGGTGGTGGCGCGCGACGAGTTCGAGACCGGTGACCGGGCGCTGCTCAATCTCGGCCACACCTTCGGCCACGCGCTCGAAGGCGCGACCGGCTACGACAGTGCCCGCCTCGTGCACGGCGAGGGCGTGGCGATCGGCATGGCGCTCGCCCACCGCTTCTCGGCGCGCATGAACCTCGCCAGCCCCGACGACGCGCGACGGGTGGAGGCGCATCTGGAGGCCGTCGGCCTGCCGTGGCGGCTGTCGCAGGTGCCCGGAGAGCTGCCGGACGCCGACGGGCTGATGGCCTATATCGCGCAGGACAAGAAGGTCTCGCGCGGGGCGCTCACCTTCATCCTGACGCGCGGCATCGGCCAGTCCTTCGTGGCGAAGGACGTGCCCGCCTCCGAGGTCGTCTCGTTCCTGCGGGAGCAGGCGGGACGATGACGCCGGCCGCCTGGATCGCCCTCGCGGCCATCCTCGTGCTGGCCGCGCTCGCCGCCCTCCTGTTCCGGCCGCTGCTGACCCGGGCCGGCTACGAGCTGGCGCCGATCGCGCCGAAGCGTAGCGCCCACGAGGAGCTGCGCGGCACGGTTGCGGTGCTGGCGCGCGAGGGCGGCGTGGTCAAGATCGACCGCGACCAGCTCGGCGGGCTGCTCGACCTCTCCGAGCTCGAAGTGTCGGACGTGATGGTGCACCGCACGGCGATGCGCTCGCTCAACGCCGACGACCCGCCGCAGCAGCTCGTGCGCGAGGTGCTGCAGAGCCCGCATACGCGCATGCCGGTGTGGCGCGGGACGACCGAGAACATCGTCGGCGTGGTGCACGCCAAGGACCTGCTCAGGGCGCTGCACGAGGTCGACAACGATCCGTCCCGCGTCGACATCCTGAAGGTCGCCGGCAAGCCGTGGTTCGTACCCGACACGACGCGGCTGCAGGACCAGCTCAACGCCTTCCTGCGCCGCAAGATCCACTTCGCCATCGTCGTCGACGAATATGGCGAGGTGGAGGGGCTGGTGACGCTGGAGGACATCCTCGAGGAGATCGTCGGCGAGATCGCCGACGAGCACGACGTCGACGTGCAGGGCGTCAAGCAGGAGGCGGACGGCTCCGTCGTCGTCGACGGCTCGGTGCCGATCCGCGACCTCAACCGCGCGCTCGACTGGAAGCTGCCCGACGATTGGGCGACGACGATCGCCGGTCTGGTCATCCACGAGGCGCAGACGATCCCGGACGAGAAGCAGGCCTTCACCTTCCACGGCAAGCGCTTCGTCGTGCTGAAGCGCGACAAGAACCGCATCACCCGACTGCGGATCAGGGCGACGGAAACGGGGTAGGCCCGCCCTTGAGTCCGTCCGGTCAGATCGCCTCGCCCCTGAGCAGGCGCGGCGTGTTCTGCGACAGGCCGGAGGCCTGGCGGATGAAGAACTCCTTCAGGCGCGGCATGCGGTCGACGAGGCCGAGCCCGATGTCGCGGATGGTGCGCACCGGCGCCATGTCGTTGGAGAACATGCGGTTCAGCACGTCGGTGGTGATGCCCATCTGCACGGTGTCGAAGCGGCGCCAGGCCTGATAGTCCTGCAGGACGTCGAGCGCGCCGATGTCGCGGCCGAGCCGGTCGGCCTCGACCACCACCTCGGCGAGTGCCGCTGCGTCCTTGAAGCCGAGGTTTAGGCCCTGGCCGGCGATCGGGTGGATGCCGTGGGCGGCGTCGCCCGCCAGCGCCAGCCGCGGCCTGACGAACTCACGCGCCAGCGTCAGGCCGAGCGGCCAGGCACGCGGCTTGTCCTCGACGCGGATCTCGCCGAGCGTCAGGCCGAAGCGGCGCTCCAGCTCGGCCTCGAACACCAGCGGGTCGGCGGCGACGAGACGCTCGGCGTCGGCGGTGCGCTCGGTCCAGACGATCGAGGAGCGGTTGCCCGTGAGCGGCAGGGTGGCGAAGGGACCGGCCGGCAGGAAATGCTCCATCGCGCGGCCCTCGTGCGGGCGCTCGTGGGCGACGGTGCAGACGATGCCGGACTGGCCGTAGTCCCAGTGCGTCGTGCGGATGCCGGCCATGTCGCGCAGCCGCGAGCGGACGCCGTCGGCGGCGACCAGCAGGCGGGCGCGCTGCGTCGTGCCGTCGGCAAGGGCGATCTCGACGTCGGCCGGACCGGCCTCGAAGCCGGCGACGGCCACGCCCTCGACGATGTCGATGCCGAGCTCCGCCGCGCGGGCGCGCAGGGCGCCGTTCAGCACCCGGTTCTCGACCATGTGGGCGAAGGGCTCGCCCGCCTCGACCTCGCCGCCGAAGGTGAGGAACACCGGGCGGACGGGATCGGAGGTGCGCGAGTCGGTGATGATCATCTCGGTGATCGGCCCGGCCTGTGGGGCGATCTCGTCCCAGCAGCCGAGGCGGGCGAGCATGCGCGAGGCGGCGGCGGCGATGGCGGAGGCCCTGCCGTCGCGCTTCCAGACGCCTTCGGGCGCGGCGTCGACCACCATCACCGACAGGCCCGGCCGGGCCGAGGCGATGGCCACGGCGGTGGCGAGGCCGACATAGCCGGCGCCGGCCACGACGACGTCCCTGGGATCGCGGCGGGCGCCGCCGCCGGTCTTGCGCGCCGTATCTGCCATCGCTGTCGCCTTCCGCTCGCCTTGACTCGACCGCCGCCACTGTTCAGGAAGCCCGTGGCATCATTGCGACGGGGGCGGACATGACGGCGGCCATCACCAACCTGCTCTCCATACTCGACCTCGAGCGGCTGGAACACAATCTGTATCGCGGTCGCAGCCCGAGCAGCGGCTGGGGGCGGGTCTATGGCGGCCAGGTGATCAGCCAGGCGCTGGTGGCGGCGCAGCGCACCGTGCCGCCCGAGCGGCACGTGCATTCGCTGCACTGCTACTTCATGCTCGGCGGCGATCCGACGATCCCCATCGTCTACCAGGTCGACCGGCTGCGCGACGGCGGCAGCTTCACCACGCGGCGGGTCACCGCGATCCAGAACGGGGCGGCGATCTTCTCGCTCGAATGCTCCTTCCAGGTCGACGAGCACGGGATGGAGCACCAGATGCCGATGCCGGCCGGCCTGCCGCAGCCGGAGGAGACGAAGACCCAGATCGAGCTCGTCGACGCGCTCGGCGTGAACGTCCCGGACGCGGTGCGCCGCTTCTGGGAGAAGGAGCGGCCGCTGGAGATAAGGCCCATCGTCGTCGAGCACTACACGACGCGCGACAGGCTGCCGCCCTACCAGAGCGTCTGGATCCGCATCTCCGGGGAGGTGCCGGAGGACCGGCAGCTCCAGTCGGCGCTGCTCGCCTACCTCTCCGACATGACGCTGCTCGACACGGCCAATTTCGCGCATGGGCGCAACGCGTTCGATCCCGAGCTGCAGATGGCGAGCCTCGACCACGCCATGTGGTTCCACCGGCCGCACCCGCTCGACGACTGGCTGCTCTACGTCCAGGACAGCCCGAACTCGATCGGCGCGCGCGGGCTGTCGCGCGGCTTCCTCTACAGCCGCGACGGCCGGCTGATCGCCAGCGTGGCGCAGGAAGGCCTGATCCGGCTGCGCACGAAGCACAGAAAATAGGCATTCTCGCCAGATTGCACGCTTGTTGTGCAATCTCGATGCTGCACCTGCGAAGCGATGACGGCGCAGGCAGGCCAAACGCCTTTCCTTACAAAAGGTTAAGCATCCGCGCCGGCATCTGGCACGGAGCTTGAATCACCCATTCGCACGCTCCGGGCGCGTCGTCGCGCGTCCGGTGCCGTGAAACGCGGGGGACCCGCATCAGCGAAGGGTGAAACCTGATGAAAATCGTGATGGCAATCATCAAGCCGTTCAAGCTCGACGAGGTGCGCGAAGCGCTCACCTCCGTCGGCGTACAGGGCCTGACCGTCACCGAAGTGAAGGGCTACGGACGCCAGAAGGGCCACACCGAAATCTACCGCGGCGCCGAATACGCCGTCAGCTTCCTGCCGAAGATCAAGATCGAGGTCGCGGTGGCTTCCGACATGGTCGACAAGGCCATCGAGGCGATCACTGGGGCGGCCAAGACCGGCCAGATCGGCGACGGCAAGATCTTCGTCTTCAGCATCGACCAGGCCGTGCGCATCCGCACCGGCGAAACGGACGCCGACGCGCTCTGAGCGGGTCCAAGGGGTTATGGAGAAAGCAATGAATCTCGTTTCCAACGTCGCGCCGAGGGCGCGTACCGGCCTGCTCGCCGCGCTCGGGCTCGGCCTCTCGGGCACCGCCGCGCTGGCGCAGGACGCCGCGCCGGCGATCAACAGCGGCGACACCGCCTGGATGCTCACCTCGACGCTGCTCGTCCTGTTCATGATCCTGCCCGGGCTGGCGCTGTTCTATGGCGGCCTGGTGCGCGCCAAGAACGTGCTGTCGGTGCTGATGCAGTGCACGATGATCACCGCCGCGGTGATCGTGGTGTGGGTCGTGTGGGGCTACAGCTTCGCCTTCGGCGGCGGCGAGAGCCCCTACTGGGGCGGGCTCGGCAAGGCGTTCCTCAGGGGCGTGGCGCCCGACTCGGTGTCGGGCAGCATCCCCGAATACGTCTTCATCGCCTTCCAGATGACGTTTGCCTGCATCACGCCGGCGCTCATCGTCGGCGGCTTTGCCGAGCGGGTGAAGTTCGGCGCGGTGGTGCTGTTCGTGGTGCTGTGGGTGACCTTCGTCTACTTCCCGATCGCCCACATGGCGTGGGACCCCAACGGCCTGTTCTTCGGCTGGGGCACGATGGACTTCGCCGGCGGAACGGTGGTGCACATCAATGCCGGCATCGCCGCGCTGGTCGGGGCGCTCATCATCGGCAAGCGCGCCGGCTACGGCCGCGACAACATGGCGCCGCACAGCCTGCCGCTGACGCTCGTCGGCGCCGGCATCCTGTGGGTCGGCTGGTTCGGCTTCAACGCCGGCTCGGCGCTCTCGGCCGGCGGCAGCGCCGCGCTCGCCATGATCAACACCTTCACGGCGACGGCCGGCGCGGTGATCGCCTGGTCGCTGGTCGAGAAGGCGGTGCGCGGCAAGGCCTCGATGCTGGGCGGCGCCTCGGGCATCGTCGCCGGACTGGTGGCGGTGACGCCGGCGGCCGGCTTCGTCGGCCCGGTCGGCGCGATCGTGCTGGGCGCGATCGCCAGCGCGGTGGCCTACTGGTTCGTCGCCTCGGTCAAGCTGAAGCTCGGCTACGACGATTCGCTCGACGTGTTCGGCGTGCACGGCATCGCCGGCATCATCGGCGCGATCGGCACCGGCATCTTCGCCTCCTCCTCGCTCGGCGGCGTCGGCTATGCGGAGGGCGTGTCGATGGGCGGGCAGGTGTGGACGCAGATCGTGGCGGTGCTCGTCACCATCGTCTGGTGCGGCGTCGGCTCGGCGATCCTCTACAAGGTCGTCGACCTGACGGTCGGCCTGCGCCCGACGCCGGAAGCCGAGGTGACCGGCCTCGACGTCACCTCGCACGGCGAGGTGGCCTACCACTCCTGAGGCGGGCGGCGCCCGCAAGGGCGCCCCATGCTTTCGCCGCGGCCCGTCCGGACGCGGCACCTGGCCCGGCTTCACGCCGGGCCTTTTCTCCGACGTGCCGCTCCTCAGCGGCGGCCGCGCCGGCTCAGCTCCTCGTAGGAGATCACCTCGCCGTGCTGGAACAGGACCTCCGGCGGCGGCCAGACGGCCTCGCGCGGCGGGTCGATGCGCCAGGCGATCGCGCCGGCATGGGAGGGCGCGGCCTTCTCGGCCGCCTTCACCGCTTCCTCGGCGCTGGCGACCATGGCCGGCTCGCCCGCCGGGCGCAGGGCGCCGTCGGGGCCATGCTCGAAGGCGAGCGCGATGTAGAACGTGTAGGGCTCGGGCATGCCGGCGGGAGCCGGATGGTCGGGCTCGTTCGACCATTCGAGGCAGGCCTGCGGCATCTCCGCATATTCCCAGACTTCCGGCAGGATGCGGTCGCCGAGCGTGGTCAGCAACTCGCGGGTGGTCGGCTTGTCCTGCGCGATGCAGGCGAACCAGGCGAAGCGGTTGAGGTTGAGCGGCTCCGGATAGTCCGCGACGATGGCGCGGAAGCCGGCGCGGATCTTCTTCCAGTCGGCATTGGTGCCGGCGATGACCTCCTGTCGGTATTCGCCGGCCGCGGCCGACCAATCGAAGCGCGCATAGGCGACGTCGCCCTCGGCGGGCGACCCGGCCGCCGCGGCGAACCTGCGGGCCGTCGCCTCCATCGTGTCCGGGCTGCCGCCCCAGCGCGCCTGGTTGCGCCGCACCGCCACGAAAGCGAGGTTGTCGTAACGCGGATGGTATTCCAGCGCATCGTCCAGCGTGGCGTCGAACTCGGGATAGGCGCCGACGCCGAGCAGGGTTTCCAGCGCCAGCACGTACCATTGCGGCTCGCGTGCCTCGCGCTCGCGCACCGAGTCGAGATAGAGCAGGGTATCCCACGACGCATCGAGGAAGGCCTGCATGGCGCCCGCCCCGAGCTCGGCGACGAAGCCGTTGCCGCGCTTCAGCCATGCCCCGTGGTAGAGCGCGTATCCCTTGACGACGGGTGCGACGAGCGAATCGGGCCTTGCCGCCACCCACGCATCGGCCTGTGCCGTCAGCCTGTCGATCCCGGCGGTGTCGACGTCCTTGCCGAGGATCGTCGGCGCAGAGGAGAAGGTGGCGTAGAAGAGCCCGAGCTTCCAGCGGCCGCTGCCGGTGCGGGCCGCGCCGTCGCGCCATCCGTCGGCCATCGCGTCGAGCCTGCCGAAATCGCCCGCCCAGAAGGCAGCCTTCACCTCGGCCTGGATCGCGTCGCGCTCCGCCGTCTCGTCGGCGGCCGCGAGGCCGGGCGCGGCAAGCAGGCACAGGAGGAGGAAAAGGGCACGCAGCATCGGTCGATCCCGTAAACGGTTCTCGTCGAGCCGCGCATGGTGCCGCGCGCATCTTAAGATCGGCTGGCGGGTTTCGCTAAAAGGCGGCCTTTCCGGCGGCCGGGGCTGAAATGGAACGTGAAGGAACACCCGTGCGCAACGCTGGTTGGGCACCCGGGACGACCAAGCGTCCCTCGTTCCAAACACCAGCAGGAAGGAAGCGAACAATGCCCCAGGATCAGGACAAGCGCCACGAGCAGAAGGCCGGTCAGCAGAACCAGGACGACAACAATCGCAACCGGCAGCAGGAACAGCAGGACGATCGCCGCGGCGGCAGCGGCAACTTCGCCAACGATCCCGAGCGCGCCTCGGAAGCCGGCCGTAAGGGCGGCCAGCACTAAGCCCCGCGCAGGCGCGGGACGGCTCCCGCCCGCGCCCCTTTCCGTTCGATCCGTCACGCCCCGCCGGCAGATGCCGGCGGGGCTCTTCCTTGCGCTGCGGCAGGGCGTCGTCGCGCTCCCATGGTTAATGCAGCCTTAACCTTCCCGACCCTACTGTCCGGGCAATCTCCGGGAACCGCGTCCGCTGTACGGCGCGGCTTCGGGGGCGACTCGCGGGGAAAAGGCATGCGTTCCGGATCCGGCTATCCGACCACTGCGGCATTCAACGAAGGGCCTCACGGGCTGGCGGGCGTGGCCTCGCGGCTGGCGGCGCGGGCGGCAGGGCTGGCTCTGCTCGTGGCGGCCGCCTTCGCGATCGCCAGCCTCGCCACCTGGAGCGTCGCCGACCCGAGCTTCAGCCATGCGACCGACGCGCCGGCCGGCAACGCCATGGGCTACGCCGGCGCCGTGTTCTCCGACCTCGCCATGCAGTTCCTCGGCCTCGCCTCGGTCGCCGCGCTTGCGCCGGGGGTGATCTGGGGCGTTTTGCTCGCCTCCGGCCGCACGATCGACCGGCTGCCGCGGCGCGGCGCGGCATGGGCCGGTGCCGGGCTGGCGTCGGCGGCCATCGCCGGCTGCCTGCCGGCGTCCGCCACCTGGCCTCTGCCGACGGGGCTCGGCGGCGTCATCGGCGATATGGTCCTGTCCGTTCCCGGCTGGTTCCTCGGCGGCTATCCGCAGGGGCTGGCGGGCGCGGTGGTGGCGCTGGTCGTGGCCGTTCCCGGCCTGTGGCTGTTCCTGTTCGGCGCGGGCCTCAGCGGGCGCCACACGCCGCTGATGCGCGAGCCGCACCGGCGTGCCGCGGCGCCGCAACCGGCCGAGGCGGAAGAGGACGAGGACGACGGCGACGACAGCAGCGGCATGCTGGCGCTCGGCGCGTTGACCCACTGGTGGCTGTCGCTGCGCGCCTTCGCGCGCCGCAGCTTCGGCCGGCAGCAGCCGGCGCCGCTGCAGCGGGCGTGGCGCAACATCCCGATGGAGGAGGACGACGAGGCGTTCTGGCCGGAGGCGGAAGCCCGCACCGAGCAGCCGCAGGCGAAGCCGCGCGCGACCGCGCCGGCGCCGCGCAGCCGCATCGAGCCGGAATTCGCCGACGAAGGGGGCTTCGACGAGCCGCCCTTCGACATGGAAGCGGACGAGGACGAGGATTTCGCGCCGGCGCCCGCGCGCGCTGCACGGCCGGCGCCGGCCGCTCCCGCGGCGGCGCGCGTCGGCAGCCCGGCGCCGCGGCCGCAGCCCGGCGCGCGCATCCAGCGCGAGGCGCAGACCTCGCTGCTCGGCTCCGGCCGCTTCGAGATGCCGTCGCTGCATTTCCTCTCCGAGCCGAAGTCGATCGCGCGCGACCCCAGCCTGTCGAAGGACGCGCTGGAGCAGAACGCCCGCATGCTGGAAGGCGTGCTGGAGGATTTCGGCGTCAAGGGCGAGATCATCCACGTGCGGCCCGGTCCCGTCGTGACGCTCTACGAGCTGGAGCCGGCGCCCGGCATCAAGTCGAGCCGCGTCATCGGGCTCGCCGACGACATCGCCCGCTCGATGAGCGCGATCGCGGCGCGCGTCGCCGTCGTGCCCGGCCGCAACGCGATCGGCATCGAGCTGCCCAATCCCAAGCGCGAGACGGTCTACCTGCGCGAGCTGCTTGCCTCCAAGGATTTCGAGCAGTCGAAGGCCAAGCTGTCGCTGGCGCTCGGCAAGACGATCAACGGCGAGGCCGTCATCGCCGACATCGCCAAGTTCCCGCATCTGCTGGTCGCCGGCACCACCGGCTCGGGCAAGTCGGTCGCCATCAACACCTTCATCCTGTCGTTGCTCTACCGCATGACGCCGCAGGAGTGCCGGCTGATCATGATCGACCCGAAGATGCTGGAGCTGTCGGTCTATGACGGCATCCCGCACCTGCTGACGCCGGTCGTCACCGACCCGAAGAAGGCGGTCGTCGCGCTCAAATGGACCGTGCGCGAGATGGAGGACCGCTACCGCAAGATGTCGAAGGTCGGCGTGCGCAACATCGACGGCTTCAACCAGCGCGTGGCGGCGGCGCAGAAGAAGGGCGAGCAGATCACCCGCACGGTGCAGACCGGCTTCGACCGGCAGACCGGCGAGGCGATCTACGAGACCGAGAGCCTCGACCTCGAGCCGATGCCCTACATCGTCGTCATCATCGACGAGATGGCCGACCTGATGATGGTCGCCGGCAAGGACATCGAGGGCGCGGTGCAGCGCCTCGCCCAGATGGCGCGCGCGGCCGGCATCCACGTCATCATGGCCACCCAGCGGCCCTCGGTCGACGTCATCACCGGCACGATCAAGGCCAACTTCCCGACCCGCATCTCCTTCCAGGTGACGTCGAAGATCGACAGCCGCACCATCCTCGGCGAGATGGGCGCGGAGCAGCTCCTGGGCATGGGCGACATGCTCTACATGGCCGGCGGCGGCCGCATCCAGCGCGTCCACGGCCCGTTCGTCTCCGACGAGGAGGTCGAGAAGGTGGTGGCGCACCTCAAATTGCAGGGCGCGCCGGAATATCTCGATGCGATCACCGAGGACGACGAGGAAGACGACGAGGACGGCCCGTCCGGCGGTGGCGGCAGCGGCGGCGGCGGGAATTTCGACGATTCCGACGACCCCTACGACCAGGCAGTGGCGGTGGTGCTGCGCGACGGCAAGGCCTCGACCAGCTACATCCAGCGCCGGCTCGGCATCGGCTACAACCGCGCCGCCTCGATCATCGAGAAGATGGAGCGCGAGGGCATCGTCGGCCCCGCCAACCATGCGGGCAAGCGGGAGATCCTGGTACCGACCGAGGAGGACAAGTTCTGAGAGACCATTTGAAAATCCCGTGAGGCCGGGCTGCAAACGGCGTCCGGCTGCGCTCCGGTGCTCACGTACCTGATGTACGCTCTGCTCCGGTGCTCCCCGGCCACCGTTTTCGCCTCGGCCTGACGGTTTTCAAAAGGTCTTCCGAGAGCTCCGTCTCTTCCGGCCGGCCAAACTTCAGCCCCAGTGGCGGCCTATGCGGCAGCCGAAGACAACGAGAAACGGACCCGAGCCCATGACCAGCGCTTTCCTCTCCCAGCCAGCCAGCCGGCGCCGCGTGCTCGCCCTGATGGGCGGCGCGGCCGTGCTCGCGGCGGGCCTGGCGCCCGGCCTCGGCGCCCTGCCGGCGCGCGCGCAGGCTCCCGCCGCGGCCGCGCAGAAGATCGCCGACCATTTCTCCAGCGTGAAGACGATGACGGGCGAGTTCGTCCAGTTCGGCCCGAAGGGCGAGCAGACGGGCGGCAAGTTCTTCCTCGAGCGGCCGGGCAAGCTGCGCTTCAACTACGAACCGCCGTCGGACTTCCGCGTCATCTCCGACGGCAAGTCGGTGCTGCTGATGAACCAGAAGATGAACACGGCCGACCTCTACCTACTGTCGCAGACGCCGCTCAAGCTGCTGCTCGACGAGCGCATCGACCTGACCGGCAACAAGGTGCAGGCGGTCAAGGAAGACCCCGACCTGACGACGATCACGCTGGCCGACAAGTCGATGTTCGGCAACCAGACCATCTCGATGATGTTCGACCCGCAGAGCTTCGAGCTCAGGCAGTGGACGGTGACCGACGCGCAGGGCAAGGACACCACGGTGATGATCTTCAACGTCAAGGAAGGCGTCACCTTCGACCCGAGCGTTTTCAAGATCGACTACAACCGGGTCAACGAGATCAACGAGAAGAAGAGCGGCCGGTAGGCCGCCGCTGCCTCCACAGGGTGGCCGGTGCCGCTCTCGCGCTCGCCTGCCGCCGCGCCCATCTCCTGTTCAAGCCGCATTTCCGGACGGAAAACCGCTTCGCACTTTTGCTGGAAATGCTCTAGGTTCCGGCTCCCCATCGCCCGAGCAGCCGGATCTCCATGCCCTTCACCGTCGCCACCTGGAACATCAATTCCGTGCGCCTGCGCCTGCCGCTGGTGACGCGCTTCCTCGCCGAGTTCCAGCCGGACGTGCTGTGCCTGCAGGAGACCAAGTGCCCGGACGAGCTGTTCCCGGCCGAGGCCTTCCGCGCCGCCGGCTACGGCAACATCGCGATCAGCGGCCAGAAGGGCTATCACGGCGTCGCCACGCTGTCGCGCCGGCCGCTGGAGCTGGTCGAGAAGCGCGACTTCTGCGCCAAGGGCGACTGCCGGCACCTGTCGGTGAAGCTCGACGCCGGCGGCCGCAAGGTGCTGCTGCACAATTTCTACGTGCCGGCGGGCGGCGACGAGCCGGACCCGGCAATCAACCCGAAGTTCCGCCACAAGCTCGACTTCGTCGAGGAGATGCGCGGCATACGCGGCCTGCACGACGGCGAGAGCGCCTCGGTGCTGGTCGGCGACCTGAACATCGCGCCGCTGGAGGCCGACGTGTGGTCGCACAAGCAGCTCCTCAACGTCGTCAGCCACACGCCGGTCGAGACCGAGGGGCTGGAATCGATGCGGCTCGGGGGCGAATGGCGCGACCTGATGCGGGAGCACACGCCGCCGCCGGAGCGCATCTACACCTGGTGGAGCTACCGGGCGCAGGACTGGGCGGCCTCCGACCGCGGCCGCCGGCTCGACCACGTCTGGTCGTCGGCCAACATCGCGCCGGACCTGAAGGACATCACCGTGCTGCGCGAGGCGCGCGGCTGGGAGCGCCCGTCCGACCACGTGCCGGTGATCGCCAGCTTCGGCTTCGACTGATCTCCTGCTAGCCGCCGAACCTCGGCGCCAGCTTTTCGAGCCGCGCCAGCATCGCCTTCATCTCGGCGGAGATGCGGGCGTGCAGCGAGGCGGCGGTGTCGGGATATTCCTCGAGGATGCGGCGGAACAGGCTGCGGTTGAGGCGGATCACCTCGATGTCGGTGGCGGCCGTCGCGCCGGTCAGGCGCTCGCCGCCGGCGATCAGCGCCAGTTCGCCCAGCATCGCGGCCGGACCCGCCGTGCCGAGCACGTGGCGGCGGCCGCCGGCCTCGCGATAGAGCTCGACCGTGCCCGTGGCCACCACGAAGGCGCAGTCGGCGGCCGCGCCCGGCGCGTAGAGGTCGCGGCCGGCCTTGAGCCGCATCGTCTCCGCGCCGAAGGCGAGAAGCCGAAGCTGCTCGGGCGTGAAATCCTCGAGCAGGCGCACGCGCTCCAGTATGCGGATGTCGTCGTCGAGCGCCATATGGCGGGCCGCGTCCCTCTCCCCGTGCCACCGTGATTCGGGGCGGCGCCATTGTGCACGCTGCCAGCCGGCCGGGCCAGCACGGATGCCGGGAGACGGGGCGGAGCCACAGCCGGCTCAGGGCATGAGCTTGTATCCGCCGCTTTCTGTCACAAGAATTTCGGCATTGGAAGGATCGCGCTCGATCTTCTGGCGCAGCCGGTAGACGTGGGTCTCCAGCGTGTGGGTGGTGACGCCCGAATTGTAGCCCCAGACCTCCTCCAGCAGCACGTCGCGGGTCACCACCTTGCGGTCGGCGCGGTAGAGGTACTTGATGATCGAGGCTTCCTTCTCGGTCAGCCGCACCTTGCCGCCCTTCTGGTCGATCAGCAGCTTCTGGCTCGGCTTGAAGGTGTAAGGGCCGACGCCGAAGGTGGCGTCCTCGCTCTGCTCGTGCTGGCGGAGCTGGGCGCGGATGCGGGCGAGGAGCACGGCGAAGCGGAACGGCTTCGTCACGTAGTCGTTGGCGCCGGCCTCGAGCCCGAGGATCGTGTCGGAATCGGTGTCGTGGCCCGTCAGCATGATGATGGGCGCCTTGTAGCCGCCCTTGCGCAGGATCTTCACCGCCTCGCGGCCGTCCATGTCGGGCAGGCCGACATCCATGATCAGCAGGTCGACCAGGCCGCCGCGGGCGGCCGCCACGCCGCGCGCGGCCGTATCGGCCTGCAGCACGTCGAACTCCTCGTAGAGCGAGAGCTGCTCGACGAGGGTGCCGCGCAGGTCGTCGTCGTCGTCAACCAGCAGAATCGTTCTCGAGGTCATCGCCAATCCGTTCGAGCAAAACAATATTTGGTGTTGACCGGTTCCCGTTTATGCGGAACCTCGCGGTGGTGGAAGACGGTCACGCGCTTTTGTCCGGCCATGCGATCATACTCCAAAAACCGAGACAGCAAGCCGGTCGGGCGAAAATTGGGCGGGATAAGCCGCATCACCGTGCGCGCCCGGCCTACCAATCCGCACCAGTGCCTGATCTCGGCCGGCGGCCGGCTGCTGCCTGGCGCGCTCGGCCGCTCCGGCATTTCGGCGCGCAAGCGCGAGGGCGACGGGGCGACCCCGCTCGCCGCGATGCGGCTGCTGGCCGGCTATTTCCGGCGCGGGCGCATGCCGGCGGCCTCCCGCCTGCCGCTACTGCCCATCCGCGCCGACCTCGGCTGGTGCGACGCGCCGGCGGACGCCAACTACAACCGGCCGGTGCGGCTTCCGTTCCGCGCCAGCCACGAGGACATGCTGCGGCCCGACCGGCTCTACGACGCGGTGATCGTGCTCGACTGGAACGTCATGGAGCGGCGGCGCGGCCGCGGCAGCGCCATCTTCCTGCACGTCGCGCGGCCGGGCTTCGCGCCGACCGAGGGCTGCGTGGCGATCCAGCCAGCGGCGATGCGCTGGCTGCTGCCGCGCCTGTCGCGGCGGACGGTGCTGCGGGTCGTGCGGTAGCCGCTCTATTTCTTTATCTCAGCCGCATTTCCGGACGCAAAACCGCTTCGCAATTTTGCTGGAATTGCTTTTACATCCACCAGCCGATGACGGCGCCCATGATGAGGGCGACGCCGAGCCAGTGGATCGCGTCGATGACCGTCAGGTCCCAGCCATAGCTCTGGTAGCGCTGGTTGACGGCGATCGTGGTGGCGATGAAGCCGAGCCACAGGAAGAAGGCCGCCGACAGCGCCGCGCCGATGCCGGCCGCGCCGATGGCGCCGAGCACGGCGGCGAGCACCCAGGCCATGATCAGCTCGCAGACGATCGAGTTGATGAGCAGGCCGGGCGGCGGCATCATGCCGCCGCTGCCCTTCGGCTCGATGCGCGCCGCCTTCATCCACGGCTTCGAGAGCACACCGTAGTAGACCGCGCCGAAGACGAAGGCGAGCACGGCCGCGACGACGACCGCGAGATAGTTC
The DNA here is from genome assembly GCA_017305835.1 of Hyphomicrobiales bacterium. Classification (GTDB taxonomy): domain Bacteria; phylum Pseudomonadota; class Alphaproteobacteria; order Rhizobiales; family Rhizobiaceae; genus RCIO01. The sequence continues at coordinate 38,141 of JAFKJY010000069.1, read as the reverse complement.
ACGCCGGCGAATGCCATTCGACCACCCTCCGTTGTGCGTTGATATCAACGCCCGCCGCATGCGTGCGTCAAGTCAACTCCCACACGGTGGTGCGCTTGACCTCGGCGTCTTCGAGCGCGCGGGTGACCGGCACCTCGTAGACGGCGCGCCGCTCCAGCCCTTCTTTCGGCAGGTAGGCGCGGCCGGGATCGCCCACCAGCACGCGGGCGCCACGCGCGGCGAGCGCCGAAAGCCACGGGACGAGCCGGTCGGCGAAGGGCTTTTCGTAGAACACGTCGCCGGCGAGCACGACGTCCCAGCCGCCGTCGGTGCCGACGAGGTCGTCCGCGGCGAAGCCGACCGCGACGCCGTTGGCGGCAGCGTTGAAGGAAACCGCGGCGCGGCAGAACGGGTCGATGTCGGCGCAGGTCACGGCCGCCGCGCCGGCCTTCGCGGCGGCGATGCCGACGAGGCCCGAGCCGGCGGCGAAGTCGAGCACGCGCATGCCGCGCACCGTGTCGGGATGGTCGAGCACGTAGCGGGCGAGGCCCTGGCCGCCGGCCCAGGCGAAGGCCCAGAAGGGCGGCGGCAGGCCGATTCCCGCCAGCTCCTCCTCCGTCTTCAGCCACAGATCGTGCGCCTCGTCGGCGAGGTGGAGCGTGAGCTCCGGCACGTGCGGCGGCGCCATCTGCGCCGTGTTGGCGCGGATGAAGGCTTCGCGCTCCGCTTCGGTCGGGGGCACGCTCACCTTTCCCGCACGCCGCGGACCAGAGCGCGCAGCATGCCGGCGAAGGCGGCGGTCCAGGCGACCAGCGCGACGTAGAAGAAGGCCTGCGCCAGCCCGCCGAGCAAGCCGAATTCCATCGCCCGGTCGAGCTCCAGCGTCGAGGCCGCATACATGCCGAGCGGGAAGACTGCGCCCCAGTAGAGCGGGTCGTAGCGCAGCGGGAAGCGCTCGTAGCCGTAGCGCCAGGCGGCGAGCAGCGCCAGCATCGGGATCCACCACGTGCCGGTCGCCCAGTAGAACACGGTGAAGCCCTTGAGGAAGGGCAGCAGCGCGGCGAGGAACGGCGCCTGCGGCGCGTTGAGGATCAGCAGCGCGCCGGCCAGCGTCGAGATCGCCATCGCGCCCATGTTGATCCAGTAGGGCGGCGCGAGGTCGCCGGGCGAGAAGCGGAAAAAGACGTAGCGGTAGAAGATCAGCGCCATCATCCAGATGTAGAGCATGCCGCCCCACAGCCATGTCGACAGCGCGAACAGGTTGAGCTCCAGCCGGTGCGGCTGGCCGATGCGGGCGGCGAGGAGCGCGCTCGACACCGACAGCGCCTGCGTGGCGACCACCGCGAGCAGCCAGCTTCCGTTGATGCCCTTGTCGAGCGGCGGCTTGTCGGGCCGCACGATGAAGGCGGCGAAGACCGCATAGGTCAAGCCGAACCACAGCACGACGGCGAGCAGCCACAGCGCTTGCGCCGCCGCGACGTCCTCGCGCAGCACCATGAACTGGCAGGCGACGATGCCGGTGGCGGCGACGGCGGTGAAATAGCCCGGCCCGGTCGCATGGGCCGCCATGTCGCCGAAGAAGCGGCGCGGGTGGCGCCAGGCGCGCAGGCCGTAGAGCAGCCACAGCAGGCCGTACTGGCCGAGATTGAGGCCGAACAGGGCCCGCGCCAGCAGCCGGTGGCCCATCATGTCGGCGGCGAGCGAGACGATGCCGGTCGCCATCACAAGGCCGAAATAGGCGGGCGACATGGCGGCGAGGCCGGATTCGGCCCGGTCTTCCCGTCCGGTTCCGGCTTGCGTCGTGGCCATCGGTCCCTTCCGCGCTCCCGGCGGGCGGCTGCCGGCCGCTCAGTCGGGGTCCACCCCGCCCATGCGGCAGACTTCTTTCCACTCGGCCTCCGTCACCGGCTGCACGGACAGGCGCGAATTGTTGACCAGCACCATGTCCTTCAGCTTCGGGTTCGCCTTGATCTCGTCGAGCGTCGGCGGGTTCGGCACGGCGCGCACGGCGCGGATGTCGACGCATTCCCAGCGCGGGTCGTCAGTGGTGGAATCGGGATGGGCGAGCTTGCAGACCTCGGCGATGCCGACGACGTTCAGCCCCTCGTTGGAGTGGTAGTAGAAGCCGCGGTCGCCGATCTTCATGGCGCGCATGTTGTTGCGGGCGGCGTAGTTGCGCACGCCGTCCCATTCCTGCCCGGCCTTGCCCTTGGCCTTCAACTGCTCCCAGGAAAAGGCCGAAGGTTCGGATTTGAACAGCCAGTATGCCATCGCCGTGCTCTCCCCGCGCTGTTTTCTTCCGCATGTCCCCGTCCCGAAACCGGCATCCACTTTCGGGGGGACATGCGTCAGCGCTTCTTGCTCATTCCGTCTCGCTCTTCAAGGGCCGCGACAGCAGCGCCTCGACCGCGCGGCCGATGGTGAGGTCGCCGGCGAGCAACGCGGCAACGGCTGCCACGATCGGCGCGTCGAGCCCGCGCGCGGCGGCCATCTCGGCGGCGATGCCGGCGGTGGCGGCGCCTTCGGCCAGCGGCAGGCCGTCGAGCGGCAGGCCGCGGCCCACCGCCAGCCCGTAGGAGAAGTTGCGCGACTGCGCCGAGCCGCAGGACAGGATCAGGTCGCCGAGGCCGGACAGGCCCATCAGCGTCTCCGGCCGCGCGCCGAAGGCGGCGCCGATGCGGCGCAGCTCGACGAAGCCGCGCGTCACCATGGCGGCCTGCGCACTGGCGCCGAGACCCGCGCCGGCGACCGCGCCGGCGGCGATCGCCAGCACGTTCTTCAGCGCCCCGCCGATCTCGACGCCGACGATGTCGTCGGTCGAATAGCAGCGGAAGGAGGAGGACGAGAACGTCGCCGCCAGCCGCGCCGCCAGCGCCGCGTCGGCGGCGGCCACGGTGACGGCGGTGGGCAGGCCGCGCGCCACGTCGGTGGCGAAGCTGGGGCCGGACAGCACCGCGACGGGGTTCTGCGGCAGCACCTCGGCGGCGATCTCGGAGAGCAGCCGGCCGGTGGCGCGCTCGATACCCTTGGCGCAGAGCACGACCGGCACGCCGCGTGCGATCATGCCCGCGGCTCCCGCCAGCATGCCGCGCATCGTCTGGGCCGGGGTAACGGCGAGCACGGTTGCCGCGCCCGCCAGCGCTTCGGCCGCGTCGGTGGTGGCGCGCGGAGCCGGGTCGAGCGCGATGCCGGGCAGGTAGCGGGGGTTCTCGCAGCGGCCGTTGATCGCCGCGACGATGTCGGCGTCGCGCGCCCACAGCCGCGTGTCGTTGCCGGCGCGCAGCATGACCGTGGCGAGCGCCGTGCCCCACGCGCCACCGCCCAGGACCGCGATCGTCTCGCCGCCGCCGCTCATGCCTTCGCCCCCCGCCTGCCGGCGCCGATCAGCGGCGTCGCCTGCTCGTCGAGCGGCCAGCGCGAGCGCGGCGTGAAGCCGGCTGCGTCGTCCGCGACCAGCCCGGCGCGCAGGCGCTCCAGCCCGGCCCAGGCGATCATCGCGCCATTGTCGGTGCACAGCTCCAGCGGCGGCGCCACGAGGCGGAAGCCGTTGTCGCGGCACAGACCCTCGAGCGCGGCGCGGATCGCCTTGTTGGCGGCCACCCCGCCGGCAACCACCAGCGCCGGCGCGGCAAGGCCGGGGAAGGCGGCGTGGAACCGCTCAAGGCTGATCGCCACGCGGTCCCGCAGCGTCTCGACGATGGCGCGCTGGAAGGAGGCGGCGATGTCGTCGACGTCGCCGGCCGAAAGCGGCGCGACGGCCGTGGCGGCCTGCCGCACGGCGGTCTTCAGGCCGGAGAAGGAGAAATCCGGCCGCTTCTCGCCTTTCAACGGGCGCGGCAGGTCGAAGCGGCGGGCATCGCCGCGCGCCGCGGCCTTCTCGACGTTGGGACCGCCCGGATAGGGCAGGCCGATGAGCTTGGCGGTCTTGTCGAAGGCCTCGCCCAGCGCATCGTCGATGGTCGTGCCCCAGCGCGTGTAGCGGCCGACGCCCTCGACCAGCACGATCTGGGTGTGGCCGCCCGAGACGAGCAGCAGCAGATAGGGGAAGTCGAGCCCGTCGGTGAGGCGGGCCGTCAGCGCGTGGCCTTCGAGATGGTTGACCGGCACCAGCGGCTTTCCGGTCGCGGCGGCGATCGCCTTGCCGGTCATCAGGCCGACGATCAGGCCGCCGATCAGGCCGGGGCCGGCGGTGGCGGCGATGAGGTCGACGGCGGCAAGCGGCGTGCCGGCATCGGCGAGCGCGGCAGCTATGATGCCGTCCAGCGCCTCCACATGGGCGCGCGCGGCGATCTCCGGCACCACGCCGCCGAAGGCGGCATGCTCGGCGACCTGCGACAGCACGACGCTGGAGAGGATGCGGCCCTCGCCGGAAGGCAGCATCTCGACCACGGCGGCGGCCGTCTCGTCGCAGCTCGTCTCGATGCCGAGGGCCAGAAGGCCCCGCCGCTTGTCCATTGCCGCTCGCTCGTTGCCGGGGCGCGCAAACCCCGATAGGTAGTGCCCGTCGGCGCGGGCCGGCTTGCGGTTATCACGGACGGCGCGTCATGCAAACAGAAGGTCGGGCAGAGGGGCTGAGGATCGGCACGCGCGGCAGCGCGCTGGCGCTGGCGCAGGCCGCCGAAACGCGCGCCCGGCTGATGGCCGCGCACGGCCTGCCCGAGGAGGCCTTTCCGGTCGTGGTCATCACCACCTCCGGCGACCGCATCCAGGACCGGCCGCTGGCCGAGGCCGGCGGCAAAGGCCTGTTCACCAAGGAGATCGAGGAGGCGCTGCTCAAGGACCGCATCGACATCGCCGTGCACTCGTCCAAGGACATGCCGACGCGGCTGCCGGACGGGCTGGAGATAGCTGCCTTCCTCGAGCGCGAGGACGTCCGCGACGTCTTCATCGGCCGTGCTGCGCCGCGGCTGGAGGAGCTTCCCGACGGCGCGCTGGTCGGCACCTCGTCGCTGCGGCGGCAGGCGCTGGTGCGGCGGCTGCGCCCGGACCTCAGGGTCGGCATCTTCCGCGGCAACGTGCAGACGCGGCTGCGCAAGCTCTCCGAAGGCCAGGCGGACGGCACGCTGCTGGCGCTCGCCGGGCTCAGGCGGCTGGCGATGACCGAGGTGGCAACCGAGATCCTGCCGCTCGACCGTTTCCCGCCGGCGCCGGGACAGGGCGCGATCTGTATCGAGGCGCGGAGCGACGAACGCCGGGTGGCGAGCATGCTCGCGCCGCTGATGCACGTGCCGACGGGCCACGCGCTCGCCTGCGAGCGTGCCTTCCTCGCCGCGCTCGACGGCTCCTGCCGCACGCCGATAGCGGGACATGCGCTGGTCGACGGGGACAGGCTCTCCTTCTCCGGCATGATACTCTCGCCCGACGGCGCGGGGGTCCACGAGATCGCGGCCGAGGGCCGCGCGGCCGACGCCGCGGAGATCGGCGCGCGCGCCGGGGCCGACATACGGGCAAAGGCCGGATCGGCCTTCTTCAAGGACTGGGCGTGAGGCGCGTCCTCGTCACGCGACCGCAGCCGGGCGCCGCGGAGACGGCGCGCAAGCTCGCCGCGCTCGGCTTCGAGCCGGTGGTGATGCCGCTGACCGAGACGCGGCCGATGGACATCCTCGACCCGCCGGACCCCGCCGATTTCGACGCGGTCGCCGCCACCAGCGGCGCGGCGCTGCGGCATGCGCCGGCCGGGCTGCTCGCCGGGCTGTCGCGCCTGCCGCTGTTCGCGGTCGGCAGCCGGACCGCGAACATCGCGCGGGAGATGGGTTTTGCCCGGGTGGAAAGCGCGGATGGCGAGACGTCCGCGCTCTCCGCTCTTATCCACCGCGCGCTGCCGGCGGGATCGCGGATCGCCTATCTGTGCGGGCGTGTGCGCACCGGCTCGCTGGCCGAGCGGCTGCGCAAGGCGGGTTTCGCGGCGACGCCGGTCGAGACCTACGACACGCTGCCGATCGAATGGACGGCGGACACGGCGGCGGCCGCCTTCGCCGGCCGGCCGGTGGACGCCGCGCTGATCTACTCCGCCAACGCCGCGGTCCTGTTCGCGCGGCTGCTGGCGCTGCCAGGGGCGGGGCGGTTGCTGAGCGAGGCGCGGCTGCTGTGCATCTCGGCGCGCGCGGCCGCTGCGCTGCCGCCCTCGGGCCAGGCGCGGGCGGAGATCGCGCGGACCCCGGACGAGGCTGCGCTGCTGGGGCTGCTCGGCGCGGCGGAGTGAGCCATCAGGCCGCGCCCCCTTTTTTCGCCGCCCTGATATGCTAGGTGAACCTCGTCCGGCCCTTCGGCCGGGCAGATGCTGCCGGACAAGCGGAGCCCGTCCCGATGGTCAAGTCGCCGAAGATCCGCCATTCCAAGTCGATCACCGAGCCGGTGACCATCGAGCTCGGCGCCGGTGACGTCTCGCGCATCCCCCCCGAATCAGAGGCCGCGAAGCCCGCCGAGAGCGCTGCGATGCCGTCCTCGGCGGACATGAAGGACGCATCGGCCAACAAGGCGCAGGACGCGGCGAAGCCGCAGGCCGACAGGCCGGCAGGACCTTCGCCGGCGGCCGACCGGCCGGATGCCGGGAAGACTTCCGCCGGCCAGTTCGGCCGCGAGGCTTCGTCGAAGCCGACGCCTCCGCCACCGCCCCCGCCGCCCCGCAAGGACGCTCCGCCTCCGCCACCGCGCGGCGGCACGGGCGGCGCGCTCGCGGCCGGGCTCGCCGGCGCGGTGATCGCGCTCGCGGCGGCTGGCGGCGGCGCCTGGTATGCCGGCTGGCTGCCGCCCTCGAACGGGGCAGCAGCGCCGGCGTCCGACGAGATCACCACGCTCAAGGGCGAGATCTCGGCGCTGCGCGACAATATCGCTGCGCTGCGGGCGAATCCGGTCCCGCTGCCGGCCGAAGGCGGCGATTCTGCCGCGCTCACCGACGTGAACGCGCGCGTCGAGGGGCTGGCGACCAGCATCGAGGACCTGCGCGGGCAGCTCGGCAAGCTCGGCGAGGCGGCGGCCAACGCGCCGGCCGCCGACGCTGCGGCGCTGGAGGAGCTGCGCACCGGCCTCGCCACGCTGGAAGGCAAGGTGGCGGCGCTGCCGGCCGACGGGGGCGCTGCGGTCGACGCGCTGAAAGGCGAGATCGCGCGGCTCGACGCCGGCCTGAAATCGGCTTCGGACGCCGCAGCGGCCGCAACCGAAGCTGCGCGGCAGGCCGGCGCACACGCCGACGAGGTCGCGAAATCGGTCGAGGCGCTGTCGGCGAAAGTGGCCGAACAGGACAAGACCCCGGCGATCGCGCTGGCGATCGCGGCCTCCTCGCTCAAGGCGGCGGTCGAGCGCGGCACGCCGTTCACCACCGAGCTCGACACCTATGCCAGCCTCGCGCCCGACGCGCCGGAGATCGCGGCGCTGCGCGAGCTGGCTGCGGGCGGCGCGCCGACGCGCGCCGAGATCGGGCGCGGCATGAACGCGGCGGCGGATGCGATGGTGCAGGCCGGCCGCACGGTCGACCCGAACGCCGGCTTCCTCGACCGGCTGTGGCAGAGCGCGCAGTCGCTGATCAAGGTGCGCCCGGTGGGCGAGATCGAAGGCACCGGCGTGCCGGCGACCGTCGCGCGCATCGAGGCGGCGGTGGCTGCCGGCGACTATGCCAAGGCGCTCGCCGAATACGAGACGCTGCCGGCCGACGCGAAGGCGGCCGGCGCGGCGTTCATGGGCAAGGTGCGGACGCGGCTTGCCGCCGACCAGGCCGTCGACAAGGCGCTCGCCGCGGCGCTGAGGGCGTAGGGGAAGCCGATGCTGCGCGTGTTGTTCTACCTCGCCCTCGTCTTCCTGGTCGGCCTCGGCTTCGCCTGGCTCGCCGACCGGCCGGGCGAGATGGTCGTCACCTTCGACGGCTACCAGTACGAGGTCTCGCTGATGGTCGCGGCCGTCGTCGTCGCGGCCATCGTCGCGGCGGTGATGATCGTCTGGTGGCTGCTCAAGGCGGTCTGGACCAGCCCCTACACGATCTCCCGTTATTTCCGCGTGCGGCGGCGCGACCGCGGCTACCAGGCGCTGTCGACCGGCATGATCGCGGCGGGCGCCGGCGACGCGGCACTGGCGCGCCGCAAGGGGCGCGAGGCGACGAAGCTGATCAGCGCAGACCAGGAGCCGCTGATCCACCTGCTCGAAGCGCAGACGGCGCTGCTCGAAGGCGACCACGAGGCCGCGCGCCGGACGTTCGAGGCGATGCTCGAAGACCCCGAGATGCGGCTGCTCGGCCTGCGCGGGCTCTACCTGGAGGCGGAGCGGCTGGGCGAGCGCAAGGCCGCCCGCCACTACGCCGCGCAGGCGGCGCAGGCCGCGCCCCAGCTCGGCTGGGCGGCCGAATCGACGCTGGAGGAGCTCGTCGAGCGGGGCGACTGGGACGGCGCGCTGCGGCTCACCGACGCGCAGCGCATCTCGCGCCAGATCGACAAGGCGACGCTCAACCGCCGCCGCGCCGTGCTGCTGACGGCCAAGGCGACGGCGCAGCTCGACGCCGAGCCGCTGGCGGCCCGCAACGCGGCCAACGAGGCGGTGCGGCTGGCGCCGGACTTCGTGCCGGCGGCCGTCATGGCCGCGCGTGCGGCGTTCAGGCAGGACGACGTGCGCAAGGGCGTGAAGCTGCTGGAGGCGATCTGGAAGAAGGCGCCGCATCCGCAGGTGGCCGACCTCTACGTCCGCGCCCGGCCGGGCGATTCCACGCATGACCGGCTGGACCGGGCGCTGAAGCTGCAGAGCCTGAAGCCGAACAATCCCGAGGCGACCTATGCGGTGGCCCGCGCCGCGCTGGAGGCCGGCGAGATCAGGCAGGCCCGCACCGCCGGCGAGGCGCTGCTGCGGCAGGAGCCGCGCGAGCGCGCCTTCCTGCTGATGGCCGACATCGACGAGGCCGACGGCGGCGATGCCGGCCGCGTGCGCGAATGGCTGGCGCGCGCCGTGCGCGCCCCACGCGACGCCGCCTGGGTGGCAGACGGCTACGTCTCCGACCGCTGGGCGCCGTTCTCGCCGGTGACTGGCCGCATCGACGCCTTCGAGTGGCGGGTGCCGGTCGAGCAGGTGGCGCAGGCGATCGAGCCGGAGCGGCGCGTCGCGCTGCCGCACAAGGCCGAGCCAGAGCCGGACGGCTCGCTGGAATCGGTGCTGGAGATCGAGGCGCTGAAGCCGCAGCCGGCGCCGGTCGTTGCCCCGGCAGCACCGGCAGCGGACGCCGCGAAGGCGCCTCCGGTGGTCGCGCCGGCCGCTCCCGTCGTCGCCACCGAGGCCGTGCAGCCCGCCCCGGCGCCGAAGGCGGCCGAGCCGGATGCCGCGGCGAAGCCGCCCTTGCGCAAGCCCGCGCCGCGCCAGCGCGCGGCCGAGCACCCGACGGCGGAGCCCGCGCCGGCCGTGCTGTTCGCCGGCCCGCCCGACGATCCCGGGGTGGATCACGATGACGAGAGCGGGCCGGGCGCCAGCCGCGCGCGGTTGTATTGACCGGCGGTTGCCCTATCTTCTCCCCGACAGGCTGAGGCGCGCGTTGCGCCGGCCGGACCAGCAACGCACGACGCCGCCATGTTCGACCGCATCCTCGCCCTTCTCAGGGACCTCCCCGGCATCCAGGTCGCCCCGGCCGCGCTGGCCGACGACCCGAGGGTCGCCGCGATCGCCCTGCTTTTCCACGTCATGGACGCCGACGGCGTGCGCGAGCGCGCCGAGGTCGAGCAGCTCAGGCCGCTGGCGGCCGAGATGTTCGGGCTGGAAGGCGCCGAGCTCGACCGGGTGCTGGCCGCCGGCGAGCGCGCAGACGACGAGGCGATCGACCTCTACGCCTTCACCAGCGTCATCAACCGCCATCTCGACCACAAGGCCAAGCTCGAGCTGATCGCCATCATGTGGGAGCTGGTGTTCGCCGACGGCGAGCTGCACGAGCTGGAGGACAACGTCGTGTGGCGGGTGGCCGAGCTTCTCCACATCGAGCGCGACGACCGCATCGCGCTGCGCCTGAGGGTGCAGGACGCGCACGACTGACGCCCGCGCAGCCGCCGGTCAGGTGCGGCCGTCGAGATGGCGCGCCCGGCGAAGCTGCGGGAACAGCCAGGCCCACAGCCCGGCGACGAGGATCGAGCCGGCGCCGCCGAACAGCACCGCCGGCACCGCCCCGAACAGCGCCGCCATCGTGCCGGCGCGGAACTCGCCGAGCTCGTTGGAGGCGCCGACGAAGACCTGGTTGACCGCGTTGACGCGGCCGCGCAGGCGGTCGGGCGTCCAGAGCTGGATCAGCGTCTCGCGCACATAGACGCTGATCATGTCGGCCGCGCCCAGCAGGGCGAGCGCGATAATCGACAGCCAGGGGATCGTCGAGACCCCGAAGACCGCGGTGAAGACGCCGAACAGTGCGACGAAGGCAAACAGGATGATGCCGGCATGGTCGCGGATCGGGTGGCCGGCCAGCCACATCGCCACGCAGACGGCGCCGATGCCGGGCGCGGCGCGCAGCAGGCCCAGCCCCCACGGCCCCAGCTCGAGGATGTCGCGGGCATAGACCGGCAGCAGCGCGGTGGCGCCGCCGAGCAGCACGGCGAAGAGGTCGAGCGAGATCGCGCCGAGCACGATCTTCTCGCGCCAGATGTAGCGGAAGCCGTCGAACAGCGACGATAGGGTCGGCTGCTCCGTCTCGGTGTGCTGCGCCGGCTTGGGGATGGTGAGGACGAGGCCGGCCGCGACCAGCATCAGCACGGCGGCCGTGCCATAGGAGGCCTCGGCCGACAGTCCGTAGAGCAGGCCGCCGGCGACGGGGCCGACGATGGTCGCCGTCTGCCAGGCGGAGGAGTTCCAGGCGATCGCGTTGGCGAAGTCCTCGGGCGGCACGAGGTTGGCCACCAGCGAGGAGGAGGCGGGGCCGAAGAAAGCGCGCACCACGCCGAAGAAGGCGAGCACGACGAAGATCGGCACCGGGCTCACCAGCCCTCTGAAGCTCAGCACCAGCAACGCGGCGGCGCACAGGGCCTCGAGCGCGGCCGAGACGGACATGATCAGCCGGCGGCCGAAGCGGTCGGCGACGGCGCCCGTGACCAGCACCAGCAGCAGCGCCGGCGCGAACTGGACGATGCCGACGAGGCCGAGGTCGAACGGGTCGCGGGTGATGTCGTAGATCTGCCAGCCGACCGCCACCGAGACGATCTGGGTGGCGAAGGTGGCCATGAAGCGGGCCAGCCAGTAGCGCAGGAACGGCCCGTGGCGGAACGCCGCATAGCGTATGTCGGGACTGTCGGTCGCGGAGGATGGCATCAGGTTTCCGGGCGCGCTCTCGCGCCCGGCACCGTGGCAGCGACGCAGCCGCGCGGCCTAGCGGAAAAATCGCCGCTCCGCAATCAAGCGTTGCCGCCGGTATCGCTCCGGACGGCTCAGCGGCGCGACATCAACAGCGTGGCGAGCAGCCCGACCACGACCGCCCCGACGATGATCGGGGCCGGGTTGTCGCGCACCGCGCGGCCGGCGACGCGGGCTTGGCGGCGCACCTGCGGCATCAGTTCGGCGAGCCGTTCGGAGATCTCGTCATAGAGCTCCGATACCTGCTCGTGGCCGGCCGAATAGCCCCGTGCGCCCTGCGCCGCGATCGTCTTGCGCATGGCTGCCACCTCGTGGCGCAGCCGCTCGACCTGGTCCTCCAGGTCCTCGGACAGTTCGCCACGCAGACGTGAGAATGCAGACATTGCCGTCTCCCTTGCAGACGAGCGACAACGGGGAAAGGCTGCGAATGTTCCGCGGGCGCGGCTAATCCGTTCGGACGACGCGCCGCGGGCGCGGGGCGGGCAAAGCCGTTGCGCGGACGGCAGGAGGTGCGGACCATGTCGCGAGGAAACGCGCGGTCGGACAGGGCGGAGCTGGAAGCGGACGTCATCGTCGTCGGCTCCGGCGCGGCCGGGCTGATGGCGGCCGTCGAGGCGGCGGACGCCGGCGCCTCCGTCATCGTGCTGGAATCGGAGCCGCAGACGGGCGGCAGCACGCGGCTCTCGGGCGCCTATGTGGCGCTGTGCGAGACGGCGCTGCAGCCGGGCAGCAAGGCCGAGTTCCTCGAGGACCTGCTGCACTCGCACCACGACGACTGCCAGGAGGACCTGTCGCGGCTCTATGTCGAGGAAGCGCCGGCCACGTGGCGGCGGCTCGACGAGCTCGGCGTCCATTTCGTCCGCACCTTCCAGTTCGCGCACATGCGCAAGCCGTGGGCGCACGAACTCTCCGGCGAGAAGATGGGCGGCGGCGCCGAGATCGTCACGCGGCTGGAGGAGGCGGCAGCCCGGCTCGGCGTGCGCATCCTGACCTCGACCAAGGCGATGCGCCTGACAACGAAGGACGGCCGGGTAACGGGCATCCTGGCCGAGCGGGACGGCGCGGATGTGACGTTCGCGGCGCGGCGCGGGGTCATCCTCGCCACCGGCGGCTTCACCCGCAACGACGCGATGATCCGCAATTTCGGCAGGCCGGGGGCGGACCGCATGCTGCCGCTCACCGGGCAGGGCTCGCGCGGCGACGGGCTGGTCATGGGCATGGCGCTGGGCGCCGGCATCTCCTACATGACCGCCGGCGTGGCGCCGACCTCGCCGTCCGACCCCGCCACCGGCAAGGGCGTCATGGTGCTCTATGCCGGCGCCATCGCGCTCAACCTTTCGGGCAACCGCTTCTGCCGCGAATCCGACCTCTACATCGACACGTGCTGGGCCGCGCTGGCACAGAAGGACGGCGCCTTCGTGCAGGTCTACGACCATGCCATGCGCACCGCCTATGCCGACACGATGATGGGCAAGGTGCTCACCGGCTTCGAGGAGATCGCGGCGCCGACGCTGGGAGAACTGGCCGCGAAGCTCGCGCCGCACGGCTTCGACGAGGCCGGCGTGCTCGCCAGCGTGGCGCGCTACAATGACGGGGTGGCGAAGGGCGCCGACCCGGATTTCGGCCGCACCAACCTCGTCGGCACCTCGGGCGAGCGGCGGCCGGTCGCGGCCGGGCCGTTCTACGCCGCGCTCTGCAAGGCCGGCACGACGCATTTCAACGGCGGCCTGACGGTGGACACGGGGATGCGCGTGCGCGACGTGTTCGGCGACCCGATCCCCGGCCTCTATGCGGCCGGCGAGACGACCGGCGGCTTCCACGGCGCCGGTTACATGTCCGGCACTTTCGTCGGCATGGCGCTGATCTTCGGCCGCGTCGCCGGGCGGCAGGCAGCGATCGGATAGGGAAAGACGGCATGGACAGGCTCAGGGGCAAAACGGCGTTCGTCACCGGCGGCGCGTCGGGCATCGGCAAGGCGACCGCGCTGCTGTTCGCGGCGGAAGGGGCCAAGGTCGCGATCCTCGACGTCTCCGAGGCGGCGGGCAACGGGGTCGCGGCCGAGATCGCGGCGGCCGGCGGGCAGGCGCGCTTCGTCGCGGCGGACGTCACATCCGAGGAGAGCGTCGTCGCCGCCTTCGCCGCCGGGCAGGCGGCGCTGGGCGCGGTCGGCGTGCTGCTCAACTGCGCCGGCGGCTCGTCGGGGCGCGACGGCAGCCTCGTCGAGGCGCCGGTCGAGGAATTATGGCGGACGATGCGGCTCGACCTGCTGGGCACCATCCTCGCCTGCCGCGCGGCGATCCCCGCCATGAAGGCGGCCGGCGGCGGCTCGATCATCAACATGAGTTCGGTCGTCAGCCTGATCGGCGTGCCGGGGCTCGACTTCTACACCGCCGCCAAGGGCGCGGTGTCGGCGCTGACGCGCACGCTCGCCATGCAGCATGCGGCAAGCCGGATCCGCGTCAACGCCATCGCGCCGGGCGTGACCATGACCGAGCGTGTTCTGGCGCTGTCGGGCGGCGACGTTTCGCGCTTCCCGCTGTCGCGCAAACAGGTGATGGGGCCCTCGCAGCCCGCCGACGTGGCGAACGCGGCGCTGTTCCTCGCTTCCGACGAGGCCGCGCAGGTGACCGGCGTCGTGCTGCCGGTCGACGGGGGCGCCGCGAGCTGGTGATCGCCGCCGTCCGGCCGGAACCGGCGGGGGCCGCCGCCGTTCATCGTGCCACGGCAGCGCCACTGGAGTTCACACATGGAGAGAGTTTTCGGCCAGGCGGCCGGAATGGTCGCCCGCGCCTCGGGCCGCCCCGCCGCCTTCCTCATCTGCTGCGCGACGGTCGTGATCTGGGCCGTCAGCGGCCCGATCTTCGGCTTTTCCGACACCTGGCAGCTCATCATCAACACCGGCACGACCATCATCACCTTCCTGATGGTGTTCCTGATCCAGAACACGCAGAACCGTGACGGCGCGGCGATCCAGGCCAAGCTGGACGAGCTGATCCGGGTGAGCCGCGGCAAGAACGACTTCATCGGCATCGAGCACCTGTCGGAGGCCGAGGTCGAGGAGTTTCGCCGCCGCTGCGAGGACGCCGCGAGGGGACCGGACGACTGCCCGGCCGACGCGCAAACGGCGGAGCGGCACAGGAAGACGCTCGACGCCCATGAAAAGCGCGGCAAGCGGGCCGCGAAAGCGATCCGCACGAAGTTGAAAAACAAAACCGCGAAAACCAACGGCCGCGCCGTGAAGCTCAACGGCTCGGGCGGGCGGGTCAGAGCAGACGCATGATCTGCCGGTGGCTGCGCCGGTCGAAGGCGCGCTGGGCGGCGAGATGGTCCTTCTTCAGCCGCTCGACCAGCGCGCGGGCGCTTGCCGCGAGGCTCCAGCAGCTCGCCTCGGCCGGCAGCTTCAGCAACCGCGCGGTCATGGCGCGCTGGTAGCGCCGGGCGATGTCGACATGCTGCATCTCGTGGCGGCGCACCTCGCTGGCGAAGCGGCGCGCGGTCTGCAGGACGCGGCCCGGCGCGTCGGCGGGGCCGCGCCACTCGGGCAGACGCAGGCTCACCGTCAGCCCCGTCTCGGCCGTGACGATCCGGCATTTGCCGTCCCGCCAGCCCGTGTCGAAGCCCGGATGGAAGTCGATGATGCCCATGCCGTAGGCGAAGCCGCCCGGTCCGTAGCGGCGCACCGAGCCGACAAGCTCGGCATGGCTGCGTCCCGAGATCGGATAATAGGCCGTGTCGATGCGCGTTCCCGTCGGCCCCCAGCCGCCGAGCAGCAGAACGGCGCCGGCGAGCGCGGCCGCCCGCGCCAGCGGCCGCACACGCGTCCGTGCCGGCGCGCGCCGATCCGTGCACTGATCCATGAGACGTCCCCCGACACCCCTTCGGCCGGCATTGTGGATCAAACCGGCGCGTCCGCCAATGGGACGGCGCCAACGCGCCGTGCCGCTTCGGCGCAAAAGGTTAACGCGGCTCCGGCGCCGCCGGTGCGCACGTTGTGGACAAGCTGTGGACGCTGTGTGGGAGAAGGCATGCCGGCACAAGATATTGTGGCGAACGCAAAGGGAACGCAGCCGAACCAGTGATTCGTCGCCGATTCGTTCCGGCTTTGATCGGAAGGTTAACGGGATGGATGCTGAAACGGCGCGGGTGCGTTAACGCCTCGTTCAGAATTGCGAGAATTTTCCGTGGGTTGCGCTGACGACGACCGGTTGCGGCCGCGCCGATGAGGCAAAGGTTAACGCCGCGCGCCGCGCGGCAGGCGATTCTCTCTGCGAAGCGGAGCGGCCGATTCAGCATCTGGCTGGGATAGAGGCCGCGAACCACAACATCTGGAGGGGAACAAAGGCGGAATCGGCGCGAGTCAGTGATTCGTCGCCGATTCGTTCCAGACTCGTTCCGGACGTTAATCCGGCCCGCCCTTCAACGGCCGTGCGGGCATCCTATATAGCGGCCAGTCACGGGCATGGGCGGGGATGCGGCCACGGATGGAAGTCCGCCGCCGCGCATGATAATCGACGTGCCCTGCCTCCCCGCCGGGCCAGAAGGGCCGCCCTCCGCCGCAATGAACATCCAGACCACACAGGCCAGCCCGCTGATCGTGTCGGGCCGCGACGTGACGGCGGTGCTAGGCCCCACCAACACCGGCAAGACGCATCTCGCCATCGAGCGCATGGTGGCGCACCAGAGCGGGCTGATCGGCCTGCCACTCCGGCTGCTCGCGCGCGAGGTCTATGGCCGCGTGGCCGAGAAGGTCGGGCTCGCCAACGTCGCGCTGGTGACGGGCGAGGAGAAGATCGTGCCGCCCGGCGCCCGCTACACGGTCTCGACCGTCGAGGCGATGCCGCGCCAGACGGACGCCGCCTTCGTTGCCATCGACGAGGTGCAGCTCGCCGCCGATTTCGAGCGCGGCCACATCTTCACCGACCGCATCCTGCACCTGCGCGGCCGGCAGGAGACGCTGCTGCTCGGCGCCGGCACCATGCAGGGCATCCTGCAGAAGCTGCTGCGCGGCCTGTCGGTGGTGACGCGGCCGCGGCTGTCGCATCTGGCCTATGCCGGCTCGAAGAAGCTGACGCGGCTGCCGCGCCGCTCGGCCATCGTCGCCTTCTCGGCCGACGAGGTCTACGCGATCGCCGAGCTGATCCGGCGCCAGCGCGGCGGCGCGGCCGTCGTGCTCGGCGCGCTTTCCCCGCGCACCCGCAACGCGCAGGTCGAGATCTACCAGTCGGGCGACGTCGATTATCTGGTGGCGACCGACGCCATCGGCATGGGCCTCAACCTCGACGTCGACCACGTCGCCTTCGCGCAGAACCGCAAGTTCGACGGCTACCAGTATCGCGAGCTGACGGCGGCCGAGCTCGCCCAGATCGCCGGCCGCGCCGGCCGCCACGTGCGCGACGGCACGTTCGGCGTCACCGGCCAGGTCGACCCGTTCCCCGACGATCTCGTCGAGAAGATCGAGGGCCACGAGTTCGAGCCGGCGAGGGTGCTGCAATGGCGCACGGCCGCGTGCGACTTCGCCGGCATCGAGGCGCTGCGGCGCTCGCTCGACGCGCTGCCGCCGATCGAGGGGCTGACCCGCGCCTTGCCGGCGGCCGACCAGACCGCGCTCGACCTCCTGTCGCGCGAGCCCGACGTCGCGGCGCTGGCCGACCGGCCGGAGCGCGTGGCGCTCCTGTGGGACGCCTGCGCGCTGCCCGACTATCGCCGCATCGCGCCGGCGCAGCATGCCGAGCTGGTCGCGGCAATCTTCCAGGACCTGGCGCGGCGCGGCCATGTCGACGCCGACTACATGGCCCAGCAGGTGCGCCGGGCCGATTCGACCGAGGGCGACATCGACGTGCTGTCGGCGCGCATCGCCCAGATCCGCACCTGGACCTTCGTTTCCCACCGGCCCGGCTGGCTGGCCGATCCAACACACTGGCAGGAAAAAACGCGCGATATCGAGGACCGGCTGTCGGATGCGCTGCATGAGCGATTGACGAAACGCTTCGTGGACCGCAGGACATCCGTGCTGATGAAGCGCCTGAGAGAGAACACCATGCTCGAAGCAGAGATCAGTCCGGCCGGCGAGGTTCTCGTCGAAGGCCATCACGTGGGCGAGCTCCAGGGCTTCCGCTTCACCGTCGACCAGGGTGCGGAGGGCGAGGACGCCAAGGCCGTGCGGGCGGCCGCGCAGAAGGCGCTGGCGCGCGAGTTCGAGGCGCGCGCCGACCGCTTCGCGAACGCGCCGAACGGCGATCTGGCGCTCGGATCGGACGGCATCCTGCGCTGGATCGGCGCGCCCGTGGCGACGCTTGTCGCCGGCGAGGACATGCTCAAGCCCCGGCTCGTTCTGCTCGCCGACGAGCAGCTCACCGGCACGCCGCGGGACCGTGTGGCTGCCCGCGCGGAGCGCTACGTCGCCTTCCAGGTCGAGACGCTGCTGAAGCCGCTGGGCGACCTGTCGACCGCGGAGATCCTGAGCGGCATCGCCAAGGGGATCGCCTTCCGGCTGGTCGAGAATTCCGGGCTGGTCAACCGGCGCGACATCGCCGAGGAGGTGCGCTCGCTCGACCAGGACGCGCGCGCGGCGCTGCGACGGCTCGGCGTGCGCTTCGGCGCCTACCACGTCTTCGTGCCGGCGCTGCTGAAGCCCGCGCCGGCCGGGCTGCTGACGCTGCTGTGGGCGCTGAAGAACGACGCCAAGGACAAGCCGGGCTTCGGCGACGTCGTGCACATGCTGGGTTCGGGCCGCACCTCGCTGGTGGTCGACCCGGCCTTCGAGAAGGCCTTCTACAAGCTTGCCGGCTACCGCAATCTCGGCCGCCGCGCGGTGCGCGTCGACATATTGGAGCGGCTCGCCGACCTGATCCGCCCGGCGCTCGCCTGGAAGGAGAACGAGGGCAAGCGGCCGGAGGGCGGCTATGGCGGCGGCGCCTTCGTGGTGACGCCGGCGATGATGTCCATCCTCGGCGCGACCGCCGAGGACATGGAGGAGATCCTCAAGGGCCTCGGCTATCGCGGCGAGCCGAAGCCGGCGGCGGAAGTCGCCGCCCGGATCGAGAGCCTCGACGCGGCGCAGCGGGCGGCGGAGGCGGCGAAGGCGGAAGCCGCGGCCGCGCAGGACCATGGCGGCGAGATGGCCGACCCGAACGTGCCGGCCACGACCGAGGCGAATGCCGAACCGGTGGCGGGCGAGGCCGCGCTGCCGAACGCCGTCGATGCCGACGCCGACCAGCCGGTCGCCGGACCGGACCTGACCGTCGAGCCGGCGGCGCCGGACGAAGCCAATCTCAGCCATCACGACGTCATGGCCGATCCCAACGTCTCGCCCGCGCCGGCGGCCGGGGCGCCGTCGGAGGAGCCGGCCGAGGAGCCGAAGCCGGTGACCGTGTGGCGGCAGGGCCGCTTCGACCGCGGCGGCCGCCCCGGCGAGCGCAACCAGCGGCCCGGCGGCGGCCAGCGCCACGGCGACCGGCGCGGACGCCCCGGCGGCCAGCAGGAGGCCGGCGAGCGCGAGGGCGGCGGACGGCCGCCGCGCCGCTTCGACCGCCACGGGAAGCCGGACGGCAAGCCCGGCGGCCGCGAGGAACGCGGCGAGGGCGGCGGCGAGCAGCGCGGCTTCAAGGGCAAGCGCCCGCCGCGCGAGGGTGGCGGCAAGGACAGGCCGTTCCAGCAGCGGCCGCGCGAGGAGCGTGCGCCCCGGATCGACCCGGACTCGCCCTTCGCCAAGCTCGCCGCGCTGCGCGACCAGCTCAAGAAGTAGACGCTGGCCGCGATGCCGGGCGAACCGCGCCAGCGCATCGACAAATGGCTGTTCTTCGCGCGCGTCACCAAGTCGCGCACGCTGGCGGCCCGCCTCGTGCAGGCGGGCCATGTGCGCGTCAACCGCCAGAAGGTGGCGGACGCGGCGCATCCGCTGAAGGCGGGCGACACGCTGACGATCACGCTGCCGCGCGCCGTGCTCGTCTACCGCGTGGTGGACCTCGGCGAGCGGCGCGGGCCGGCGGCCGAGGCGCACACGCTCTATGACGACCTCACCCGGACCGACGGCCCCCGCGCCGATCCGCCGCAGCCCGGCGACGAGCCGGCCGGCGGCGACTGAGCCGGCAAAGCGTGCAGCCCGGCGCGCCCGCAAATCCATTCCCGTCGGGGGCGAAAGGGCGCAACGGGCCTCTCTTGCAAGGCCTCTCCAAAGGGTCTACCTGACCGCGAAAAGCCATCGACGCGGAACATGCGAGCCGCCTGAATGACGTATCTGGTCACCGACAACTGCATCAAGTGCAAGTACATGGACTGCGTCGAGGTCTGTCCGGTCGACTGTTTCTACGAAGGCGAGAACATGCTCGTCATCCACCCCGACGAGTGCATCGACTGCGGGGTGTGCGAGCCGGAATGCCCGGCCGACGCGATCAAGCCGGACACCGAGCCGGGGCTCGACAAGTGGCTGCAGGTGAATACCGAATACGCCTCGCAATGGCCCAACATCACGGCCAAGAAGGAGCCGCCGGAGGACGCCAAGGAATGGGATGGCGTCGAAGGCAAGTTCGAGAAATATTTTTCGCCGACGCCCGGCGAAGGCAACTGATCGGCGAAACGAAATTTCCCTGCCCGCACCCCCGTCCGCCGCACGGCCGGCGGCCAGACTTTTCGCGGGTGCGGCAAATTGTTGATTCTTTCCACTTTTTGCAGTATATATGTGCCATATGCCGGTGACACGACGTCGACTTGTGGCGCGAACGCGTTAATCATCGAAAGGCCAGATCCAAATTCCGGACCAGGGTTTCCTGGGCCAGCGACATCGTTGCGCGGCCTTCGTTCGCCCTTTTTCCGGAATGGCCTTTGCTCGCGCCCTGTGTATACCGACCGTCGTGGTCACGGCTGAAAAACCAGCCGCTCGCCGGGCCTCGTCCCGGCGCAAGAACAGGAGTTTGAGGCGTATGGCTACCCAGCAGAAAAAGTCCGCGACACGCAACGGCTTCAAGACGGGCGAGTTCATCGTCTATCCGGCGCACGGCGTCGGCCAGATCACCGCCATCGAGGAGCAGGAAGTCGCCGGGCACAAGCTGGAACTGTTCGTGATCGATTTTCAGAAGGACAAGATGCGGCTCAAGGTGCCGGTGGCCAAGGCGACCTCGATCGGCATGCGCAAGCTTTCCGAGACCGACTATGTCGACCGCGCGCTGAAGGTCGTGCAGGGCCGCGCCCGCATCAAGCGCACCATGTGGTCGCGCCGGGCGCAGGAATACGACGCCAAGATCAATTCGGGCGACCTGATCTCGATCTCGGAGGTGGTGCGCGACCTCTACCGCGCCGAGAACCAGCCCGAGCAGTCCTATTCCGAGCGGCAGCTCTACGAGGCCGCGCTCGACCGCATGGCGCGCGAGATCGCCGCGGTCAACCGCGTCTCGGAGACCGAGGCCGTGCGGCTGATCGAGACCAACCTCGCCAAGAACCCGCGCCGCGGCGCCAAGGCCGACAACGAGGAGACCGAGCAGGAAGAGGCGGCATAAGCCGCCGCTCCGCTCCGGCACGAATGGAAAACCCGGCGGCGACGCCGGGTTTTTTCGTCGGGGCCATGGAAGGCTAACCCACCTCTGCCGCCTGCTTTTCCACCACCGCGCGATAGGCCTCGAACAGCTCCCGCCTTACCGAGCGGGCGGGCTTCGGGGCGCCGAGATGGTCGGCGCGCAGCTCCTCCATGAAGGCCGCCCACATCTGCGGCCCGCCCTTCTCCAGCAGCTCGGCGCGGATCGACAGCGCCTCCGTCACCGGCAGCCATTTGCGGCCCCAGGCGCCGATCATGGCGAAGACCGGCAGCAGCTCGATGCCCTTTTCGGTCAGGCTGTAGATCGCCTTCTGCCGGTGGGTGGGGTCGTCCGCCCTGGTGATGACGCCCTCGGCCAGCAGCCGCTTCAGGCGGTCGGCGAGGATGTTGGAGGCGATGCCCTCCTCGTTCTGCATCAGCAGCTCGCGAAAATGGCGGCGGTTGCCGAACATCATGTCGCGCACGACGATCAGGCTCCATCTGTCGCCCAGCACCTCGAGCGTGAGATTGATCGGACACCCGGACCTGTGCGGCTCTTCCATGAAGGCTCCAAAAAACCGGTTGCAAAATGAAATCGGATTATCTAGCTTGCAACCAGTTGCATTTTGCAATCGCAATTTACCGGCGATCCTGCCGGTGCGCAACTGCGCAGCTACGATTGCCCGACGAGGAGACGAACCATGAGACGGCTGGTTGTATGGAACGTGATGACGCTGGACGGCTATTTCGAGGGCACGCAACCCTGGGACCTCGCCTTCCACGAGACGGTGTGGGGCGAGGAGCTGGAAAAATTCTCGCTCGACCAGGGGCAGGAGATCGGCACGCTGCTGTTCGGGCGGCGCACCTATGAGGGCATGTTCGCCTATTGGAAGAAGGAGACCGGGGCGATCGCCGACATGATGAACTCGATCGGCAAGGCGGTGGCGAGCCGCACGCTGGACGAGGCGACGTGGAACAACACGCGGCTCCTGAAGGGCGAGGCGGTGGAAGGCGTCAGGGCGCTGAAGGCCGAGGACGGCAAGGACGTCTTCATCTTCGGCAGCGCCGACCTTGTCGATTCGCTGCTTCAGGCCGGGCTCGTCGACGAATACCGGATCTGCGTCGCGCCGGTGGTGCTGGGCGCAGGCAATCCGCTGTTCAAGCCGCACGACCGGAAGATCGCGATGCGATTGAATAGTTCGCGCCCGCTCAAGACCGGCGGCGTGCTTACGACCTACGCCGTGGCGAGCGGTCGATAGGGCGGAGAAGACTCCTATAAAGCCGCCGGCCTGACCTGCCGGCGGCGTACCGATTCTCCCGGCATTGGCAATTTTGCTGCACTGCAATATATGGGGGGAGCCGCGCGGCCGCCGCGCGAGAAGGAGTTGCCGCCATGCTCTCGGGAAAGACCGCCATCGTCACCGGCTCCAATTCGGGGATCGGGCTGGCCATCGCCGAGGCGCTCGCCGCCGACGGCGCCAACATCGTCGTCAACTCCTTCACCGACGGCTCGGCCGACCACGCCATCGCCACCCGCATCGCCAAGGAGCACGGCGTCGAGGCCGTCTACCTCAAGGCCGACATGTCGAAGGGCGTGGAATGCCGTGACCTCGTCGAGCGGACGGTGGCGCGCTTCGGCGGCGTCGACATCCTCGTCAACAATGCCGGCATCCAGCACGTCTCGCCGATCGAGGATTTCCCGGTCGAGAAGTGGGACGCCATCATCGCCATCAACCTCACCGCCGCCTTCCACACGACGGCCGTCGCGCTGCCGCACATGAAGGCGGCCGGCTGGGGCCGCATCGTCAACATCGCCTCGGCCCACGGCCTGCGCGCCTCGCCCAACAAGTCGGCCTATGTCGCGGCCAAGCACGGCATCGTCGGGCTGACCAAGACGGTCGCGCTGGAGGCGGCGGGGCTCGGCGTCACCTGCAACGCGGTCTGCCCCGGCTTCGTGCTCACGCCGCTGGTCGAGACGCAGATCACCGACCGCATGGCCGAGCTCGGCCTCGACCGCGAGACGACGATCCGCGACGTGATCCTCGAAAAGCAGCCGTCGAAGCAGTTCGCCACCGTCGAGCAGATCGCGGCGGCGACCGCCTTCCTCGCCTCCGACGCGGCCGCGCAGATCACCGGCACGACGCTGTCGATCGACGGGGGCTGGACGGCGGCGTGACGGACATGCCCGGGAGGTTCGGGAGGATGGAAACCGGACGAACGGACATGGATGCAAGGACTTCCCCGACGAGGCCCATCAACATCGCGCTGCAGGGCGGCGGCTCGCACGGCGCCTTCACCTGGGGCGTGCTCGACGCGCTGCTGGAGGACGGGCGGCTGGAATTCTCCGCCATCTCCGGCACCAGCGCCGGCGCCATGAACGCGGTGGCGCTCGCCGACGGCTGGGGCCGCGGCGGACGCGACGGCGCGCGCGCCAAGCTCCACGACTTCTGGCGGGCGGTCGGGCGCAGCGGCATGTTCAGCCCGGTGCAGCGCTCGCCCTGGGACGTCGTCTGGGGCAACTGGTCGATCGAGAACAGCCCGTCCTATCTCTGGTTCGAGGCGATGTCGCGGATCGTATCGCCCTATGTGGCGAACCCGTTCAACCACAATCCGCTGGCGGACGTGATCCGCCGCGAGATCGACTTCAAGCGCGTGCGCGACGCGCACGGGCCGAAGCTGTTCGTGTCGGCCACCAATGTCGAGACCGGGCAGCTGCGCGTGTTCGAGACGCACGAGATCACCGCCGAGGTGGTAATGGCTTCGGCCTGCCTGCCGCAGATATTCCAGGCCGTCGAGATCGACGGCGTGCCCTACTGGGACGGCGGCTACGGCGGCAACCCGGCGCTCTACCCGTTCTTCTACGCCACGGCGACCGAGGACGTGCTGCTGGTGCAGATCAACCCGGTGCTGCGCGAGGGCGCGCCGCGCTCGGCGCGCGAGATCCAGAACCGGGTCGAGGAGATCACCTTCAATGCCGGGCTGCTGCGCGAATTCCGCGCGATCGCCTTCGTCAACGAGCTGATCGAGGCCGGCAGCATCGAGCGCGACCGCTACCGCAGCATCCGCATGCACCGCATCGACGCCGACGAGGCGTTTCGCGACCTGTCGGCCTCGTCCAAGGTCAATGCCGAATGGGCGTTCCTCGAATATCTGCGCGACCTCGGCCGCTCGGCCGCGCAGGACTGGCTGGCGGAGAATTTCGAGGCGGTCGGCCAGCGGGCGACGCTCGACATCTCGGGAATGCTGGCGCCGGGATTGCGCACCGAAGCCCGGCACGGTATGGGCGAGCGCGTGCGCAGCTTCCTGTCGAGCCGCAAGCGGCCGCAGAGCGCCAGCCGGGGCGGCTGAACCCGCTTTTCTTGCACGCATCACCGCAATCCACTGAGTTAACAGGCCCCGCGCGGTGGCCAATCCGGCCCGTGCGGGCTAACCTTGGGACAACTCGGACGCCCGAGGAGCCCGCAAGGACAGCGGAACCGCTCCGGAGGATCGCCCGAGGCCCGCACCGGCCAGCGATCGGCCGCCGCAAGGCGGATACGAGGACGAGGCCCGGAAGTCCGGCGGGGATGCCAGGGGCGGTCGCGACCGCCGAACGGCACGCCGATGCTGCCATGAAGGCCGGTTGAAGTCCTTCGATGGTGCGCCGGTTGCAACCCTCACGGGCTGCGTCGGCGGGGTCTTGATAAGGACGTGTCCGGCGTGCTCGGAAACGAACCACTTCGGAAACGAACCGGACGAGGCCGTCGACGTTCAAGGCCGAGGCAAGACGCAGCCGCCTTGGTGGCGCGCAGCCGAAAGGCCGAGACGTGACAGGGGGGCGTTGGGAGAAATCCCGACGCCTTTCCTGATTCCGGCGCCCGATGCCGGAAATCTCCCGACATCGTTGCCGCGCCTGCCCCTTTTCTCAGCCCGCGACCGCCCTGGTGACGACCGCGATGTAGGCGTCGATCGCGGCGCGCTGCTCGTCGGGGGTGGGACGGCGCAGCTTCAGCCCGTCTATGGCGTCGAGCAGGCAGTCGGCGAGCTGGGCCGTGGTGAAGCCCGGCGCCGGGCCGTCGGCGCGGCGCTGCTTCAGCTCAGCGACGATCGCCGCCTCGACCATGGCGTGGAACTCGTCGCGGCCGGCCGCGACGATGTCGGCGGCCAGGCTGTTCCTCATGTCGAGGATCTCGGCGCCGTGCGGCGACGCCTCGATCTCCAGCATCGTGTCGCAGGTCAATCGGATGGCGCCGCCGAGCCGGCCGGCGAGCGAGGTCTCGCGCGCCATCGCCTCGCGCGCCATCGCGAAGACGCCTTCGAGGAAGCGGCGCGCCAGCGCGCGGTAGATGTCGGTCTTGTTGCGGAACTGCAGGTAGAGCGCCGGGCGCGAGATGTCGGCCGCGCGCGCGATGTCGTCCATCGTCGTGCGCTGGAAGCCATAGGCGAGGAAGACGCCCATCGCGCCGTCGAGGATGCGCGTGCGGCGGGCCTCCTCGGCGGTCTCGGCAGCCTCGGCAGCGGTTGCGGCGGTGGAATTCGGAAGCATGGGGACAGGGTGTTGACAAAATGACGGAATTTGTCAATGTGTTTTCGACGCCGCCGGCCAAAACGGCCCGTGCGGCGCCTCGGCGCATCCAGGCCCCCACCGAAGGCGAGCGGTCGTGCAAGTCACCGTGAACGGAAAGACGCTCGACCTCGACGTCGAGCCCGACATGCCGCTGCTGTGGGCGCTGCGCGACGTCGCCGGCATCCGTGGACCGAAATTCGGCTGCGGCATCGGCGCCTGCGGCGCCTGCACGGTGATCCTCGACGGCGCGCCGGTGCGCTCCTGCTCGATTTCCGTCGGCGACGTGGCGGGCGAGGTGACGACCATCGAGGGCGTCGCGTCCGACGGCGGGCTGCATCCGGTCCAGCAGGCCTGGCTCGACGAGCAGGTGGCCCAGTGCGGCTATTGCCAGGCCGGGCAGATCATGTCGGCGATCGCGCTGCTCAACGACATTCCGGACCCCAGCGACGAGGACATCGACAACGCGATGAGCGGCAATCTGTGCCGCTGCGGCACCTATCCGCGCATCCGCGCCGCGATCCACCGCGCCGCCCGCATGCAGGCGGGGGCCTGATGGGTCGCGCCGCGACGATCACGAGGCGGGCGCTGCTCGTCGGCGCCGCGGCGGTCGCCGGCGGCGTCGCCTTCGGCTACTACGCCTACCGCAAGCCGGTCGCCAACCCGCTCGAGGACGAGCTCGCCGAGGGCGAGGCGACCTTCAATCCCTACGTCAAGATCGGCCGCGACGGCGCGGTCACCATCGTGGCGCCGCGCGCCGAGATGGGCCAGGGTGTCGAGACGACGCTGGCCGCGCTGGTGGCCGAGGAGCTCGACCTGCGGCTCGACCAGGTGACGGTGGAGCACGGGCCGGCCTCCGCCGCCTACGGCAACATCGCGGCGCTGGCGGACGGGCTTCCCTTCGCGCAGTTCGACGATTCGGCGCTCGCCGAGGCGGCGCGCGCCGGGGCGGGCGTCGCCGGCAAGCTGCTCGGCCTGCAGATCACCGGCGGCTCCTCCTCGATCATCGACGCCTTCGACAAGATGCGCGCGGCCGGCGCCTCCGCGCGCGAGACGCTGAAGCTCGCCGCCGCCCGGCGCTGGGGCGTCGCGGCGGCCGATCTGGCGACGGCGGACGGCGCGGTTAGCCACGCCGCGAGCGGGCGCACCGCCACCTATGGCGAGCTGGCGGCCGAGGCGGCCGCGCTGGAGCCGGCGCGCGACGTGGCGCTGCGCCCGCGCGAGGCGTGGAAGCTGCTCGGCAAGCCGCAGCAGCGCACCGACATGCGCGCCAAGGTGACCGGCGCGCCGATCTTCGGCATCGACGTGTCGCTGCCGGACATGGTCTACGCCACGGTGCGCATGAACCCGCATCTCGGCCGCCCGATGCGCTCGATGAAGGCCGACGCCGCGCTGGCGATGCCGGGCGTGCTGAAGGTCGTGCCGATTGCTACGCATGTCGGCAACGGCTTCGCGGTCGTCGCCAGGACGACCTGGCATGCGCTGCGGGCGGCCGACGCGGTGGAGGCCGAGTGGGAGACCGGCTCCGGCCCGGCCGACGATGCGGCGCTATGGGCGCTGTTCGAGCAGGCCGCCGGTTCGGCCGGCTCCGCCATGCGCAATGACGGCGACGTCGAGGTCGCCTTTGCCGACGCGCCGCAGGAAAGCCTGCTGGAGGCCGAATACCGGGTGCCGTGGCTGGCGCATGCCTGCATGGAGCCGATGAACGCCACCGCCTGGCTGCGCGACGGGATGCTCGACGTCTGGGCGCCCAACCAGGCGCCGACCATGGTGCGCGACACCTGCGCGGCCGCCGCAGGCATCGACGCGGCGAGCTGCACCGTGCACACCACGCATCTCGGCGGCGGCTTCGGCCGGCGCGCCGAGATCGACTGCGCGCTCTACGCCACGCTGGTCGCCATGCAGACGGACGGCCGACCGGTGAAGGTCACCTGGTCGCGCGAGGAGGACATCGGCCACGACATGTACCGGCCGGCGGCGCTGGCGCGGGTCCGCGCGCGGGTCGGCGAGGACGGCATGCCGGTCGCCGTCGACCTCAAGGTCGCCACCCCGTCGATCATGGCGAGCCTGCTGCCGCGCTTCTATCCGCGGCTGGCGGCGATCGGGCCGGACAAGATGATGCTCGACGGCGCCTTCAACCAGCCCTATGCGGTGCCCGACTACCGCGTCGCGGCGGTGAAGGTGCAGACGCCCGTGCCGGTCGGCATCTGGCGCTCGGTGGGCAACTCGGTCAACGGCTTCTTCCACGAGTGCCTGATGGACGAGATCGCCCATCTGGGCGGCCTCGACCCGGTCGAGATGCGGCTGAAGCTGATGGCGGACTGGCCGGTGGCGGCCGGCGTCGTGCGCAAGGCGGCCGAGATGGCGGGCTGGGGCATGCCGGCGCCGGAGGGCCATGCGCGCGGCTTCGCCTTCACGGCGAGTTTCGGGAGCTGGGTCGCCGAGGTGGTCGAGATCTCGCAGGCGCCGGAGGGCATCAGGCTGGAAAAGGTGTCGATCGCGGCCGATGTCGGTATCGCGCTCGACCCGCGCATCATCGAGGCCCAGCTCTTTTCCGGCGCGATCTTCGGCCTGTCGGCGGCGATGGGCCAGCAGATCAATTTCGCCGACGGCAAGGTCGTGCAGTCGAACTTCGACGATTTCGACGCGATGCGCATGCCGCAATGCCCGCGCTTCGAGGTCGCGGTGCTGGAGAACGCGCCCAAGATGGGCGGCGTCGGCGAGATCGGCACGCCGCCGGCCGCGCCGGCGCTCGCCAATGCCGTCTTCGCGCTGACCGGACGGCGCGTGCGCCGGCTGCCGCTGTCGGAGGAGGTGGCGTTCGCATGACCGGGACGCGGAAAAGGCGAGGCGGCCGCTTCACCGAAACTTCACGGCCCGTGCGCTACGAACCGCGTTCGATCGGCGGTGGCCGTGCAGAATTCGTGCGGCGCGATGTCGGGACGCGGGCAGGCGCTGCGTTCCTTGCATGACAGGAGTGAACCGATAGCGGCTTTTGTGCGGTGCAAAAATGAGGTAATAGGCCATGCCTCGGGCACCGGGCCGACTGAGCGGGATTGAACCGAAAGACGGGTCCACCCATATCGACGCGATTGCGGCTTCGGCCGCCGCCGCCGAACTGGACCCAGCCCACTGGGATAAGACATGTCGAAACTGAAGTTCCACAAGGTCGCGGCCGTGGCCGTGCTCGTAGCAACTGCCGCCTGGGTCGCCACCGGCGAGTTCACCTCCGTCGGCAGCGCCGCTACGGAAGAGGCCGCCACGCCGACCAAGCCGGAAGCGAAGCCGGCGCCGGTGCGCACCGTCGCGGTGATCGATCCGCCGCGGCTCCAGCATGCGCGCGCCATCAAGGTCTCCGGCTACACCGATGCCAACCAGCGCGCGAGCCTCGCGGCGCGGGCGGCCGGCATCATCGCCGACCTGCCGGTCAAGCTCGGCACGCGCGTAAAGGCGGGTGACCTGATCATGCGGCTCGACGCCGAGGGCAAGCAGGCGGCGGTCGAGACGGCCAGGCAGCTCTTGTCCCAGCGCGAGGCCGAGACGGCGGCGGTGCAGAAGCTCGCCCAGTCGGGCAGCGTCGCCAAGCTGCAGCTCGACAACGCGCTGTCGGCGCTGGCCGCGGCGCGCTCGCAGCTCGAGGCGGCGCAGGCCGACCTCGCCCGCAACGAGGTGCTGGCGCCGTTCGACGGCGTCGTCGACAAGGTTTCCGTCGAGCTCGGCAGCTCGATCCAGGTCGGCTCGCCGGTGGCGACCGTGCTCAACCTCAACCCGATCCTGGCGATCGGCGAGGTGAGCGAGCGCGACCTCTCCCATGTCAGCACCGGCCACGAAGCCGACGTGCGGCTCGTCAACGGGCTCGAAGTGAAGGGCACCGTGCGCTATGTCAGCCATGACGCCACGGCGGCCACCCGCACCTACCGGGTCGAGGTGGCCGTGCCCAACGACGACGGCAGGATCCCGGCCGGCATGACCGCCGAGATCACGCTGCGGGCCGAGCCGGTCGAGGCGACCGTGCTGCCGCGCTCGGTGATCACGCTGAGCGCCGGCGGCGACCTCGGCATCCGCGCCGTGGATGCCGACAACAAGGTCGTCTTCTACCCGATCGACATCGTCGACGATTCGCCGAACGGGCTCGTGCTCGGCGGCATCCCGGCCGACGTGAAGATCATCGTCGCCGGCCAGGAGCTGATCACCGAAGGCGACACGGTCAAGCCGGTCGAGGCCGACGCGGAAACCCTTAAGAAGCTCGCCGGCGAGGCCGCGGGCGGGACGCAGTAGCGCATGGACATCGTCAAACTCGCCATCCGCAACTCGCGGCTGACCCTATCGGTCCTCCTCTTCCTGATCCTGGCAGGTGCCGTCACCTACCAGTCGATCCCGAAGGAGGCCGAGCCGGACGTCGCGATCCCCATCATCTACGTCAGCCTGGCCTATCAGGGCATCTCGCCCGAGGATTCGGAGCGGCTGCTGCTGCGCCCGGTCGAGACGCGCATGAAAAGCCTCAAGGGCGTCAAGGAGATGCGCTCGGCCGCCTTCCAGGGCGGCGGCTACGTGCTGATCGAGTTCGACCCCTCGCAGGACCTGCAGGTGGCGCTCACCGACGTGCGCAACAAGGTCAACGACGCCAAGCGCGACCTGCCGCAGGGCGCCGAGGAGCCGACCGTCACCGAGGTCAACATCTCGGAATTCCCGGTGCTCGTGGTGACGCTGTCCGGCCATGTGCCGGAGCGCACGCTGACGGCCGCCGCGCGCCAGTTGCGCGACCGCTTCGAGGAGGTGCCGGGCGTGCTCGAGGCCTCGCTGCAGGGCTCGCGCGACGACCTGGTCGAAGTGCTCATCGACCCGATGAAGCTGTCGTCCTACGGGCTCCGGCTCGACCAGCTCGTGCAGGGCGCCACCGCCTCCAACAGCCTCGTCGCGGCCGGCAACATCGAGGGTGCGGAAGGCAAGTACGCCGTCAAGGTGCCGTCGCTGATCGAGACGGTCGAGGACGTCGCCAACCTGCCGATCGTGTCGACGCCGAACGCCGTCGTGCGTGCGCAGGACCTCGCCACGGTCCGCTCCACCTACAAGGACGCCGAGACGATCACCCGCCTCAACGGCGAGCCGGCGATCGCGCTCGAGATCAAGAAGCGCACCGGCGCCAACCTGGTCGAGACCGTCGAGCAGGTGAAGGCGATCGCCGACGCGGCGCAGTCGCGGCTGCCGGAAGGCATGACCGTCACCTACACGCAGGACAAGTCGGTCTTCATCAACCAGCTCCTCAACGACCTGCAGAACCACGTGCTGATCGCGGTGATCCTGGTGTTCATCGTCATCCTCTACGTGCTGTCGGGCCGAGCGTCGCTGCTGATAGGACTGGCCATTCCATCGTCCTTCCTGATGGGCATCCTGGCGCTCGGCATGATGGGCTACACGATCAACATGATCGTGCTGTTCAGCCTGATCCTGGCCGTCGGCATGCTCGTGGACGATGCGATCATCGTCACCGAATATGCCGAGCGGCGCATGAACGAGGGCATGCCGAAGGAGCTCGCCTTCGAGGAGGCGGCCAAGCGCATGGCCGGCCCGGTGATCGCGGCGACCATGACCCGCATCGCGGCGTTCTCGCCGCTGCTGTTCTGGCCGGGCATCATCGGCGACTTCATGAAATACCTGCCGATCACGCTGATCGTGACGCTGGCGGGCTCGATGCTCTACGCGCTGGTGTTCACGCCGACGCTCGGCGCGATGTTCGCCAAGGCGCACATCCACACCGAGGAGGACAGGCGCGACGGCTGGTACATGGCCATCGTCAAGCAGGCCGTGCGCTTCCCCAAGACCGTGCTGGTGCTGGCGGTGGCGCTGCTGGTGGCGGTGCAGGTCGGCTACGGCAAGTGGGGCGCCGGCGTCGAGTTCTTCCCGTCGGTGGAGCCGGATTACGGCCTGCTCTACGTGCACGCCCGCGGCAACCTCTCGCTCGACGAGATGGACCAGGCGACCCGCAAGGCCGAGGACCGGCTGCTCGGCTGGCCGGGCATCAAGTCCGTCTACACCCGCGTCGGCAAGACGCAGGGCGGCGGCGCCGATATCCCGGAGGATGTCGTCGGCGTCATCCAGTACGAGTTCGTCGACTGGCGCGAGCGCAAGCCCGCCAACGACATCCTCGACGATCTGCGCGTGGCGATGGCCGGCATCCCCGGCGTCGACGTCGAGGTGCGCGTGCCCGACGCCGGCCCGCCGCAGGGCAAGCCGATCCAGGTGCGCATCGCCGCCGACGACCCGACCGGGCTCGACCAGAAGGCCAAGGACGTGGCGGCGCGCATCAGCCAGGTGCCGGGCGTCATCGACGTCTCCGACGGCCTGCCGCCGCCCGGCGTCGACTGGGCGCTGACGGTCGACCGCACCAAGGCGGCGCAGTTCGGCATCAGCCCGGCCTCGGTCGGCGCGGTGGTGCAGCTCATCACCAACGGGCTGAAGCTGACCGACTACCGCCCGGCCGGCGCCGACGACGCCGTCGACATCCGCCTGCGGCTGCCGCAGGAGCGGCGCACGCTCGCCTCGCTCGACGAGCTGCGCGTGCAGACAGCGCAGGGCGCGGTGCCGATCTCCAACTTCGTCACCCGCAAGGCCGAGCAGCGCACCGGCATCCTCAACCGCATCGACGGACGCCGCACCATCGTGGTGCAGGCCAACGTCGCCTCCGGCCACCAGGTGGCCGAGGTGCAGGGCGCGGTGAGCCAGGCCGTCGCGCAGATGGACCTCGGCAGCGCGTCGTGGAAGCTCGCCGGCTCCAACGAGGAGAGCGACAAGGCGAGCGCCTTCCTGTCGAAGGCGTTCGGCGCGGCGATCTTCCTGATCTTCGTGGTGCTGCTCGCCCAGTTCAACAAGTTCACCAGCGTGTTCCTCGTGCTGATGACGGTGATCATGGCGACGATCGGCGTGTTCCTCGGCCTGCTGATAACGGGCCAGCCATTCGTCATCGTCATGTCGGGCATCGGCATCATCGCGCTGGCGGGCGTGGTGGTGAACAACAACATCGTGCTGATCGACACCTACGACCGATTGCGGGAGGAAGGCTGGAACAAGATGGACGCGATCCTGCAGACCTGCCGCGAACGCGCGCGGCCGGTCGTGCTGACGGCGATCTCGGCCATCCTCGGCGTGCTGCCGATCGCCTTCGGCCTCGGGCTGGAGCTGTTCCACCACGAGACGACGCTGAACGCGCCGTCGACCCAGTGGTGGATCGCGCTGTCGTCGGCGATCGTCTACGGCCTGGCCTTTGCCACCGTGCTGACGCTGATCGTGACGCCCTCGGCGCTGATGATCTTCACCCGCGAGAAGCGGCCGGAAGGCGCGCGCCGCAGCCTGCTGTCGCGGCTCTTCCGCCGCAAGCCGAAGACGGCCGGGGAGGCGCCGCAGGCGGACGCTTCCGAGCCCGAAACGGCGCCGATCACCTATCCAAAGGCCGCCGAGTAGCGGCCTTCCGGAGCATCGACCGGCGAACGGCGCGGGAACCCCCCGCGCCGTTCGCGCATTCTGGATGGCGACGGTCGAACCGGAAAGGAAACCGCCATGACTCTCGGCACCATCCTCCTGATCATCCTCATCCTGCTGCTTCTCGGCGCGATTCCGAGCTGGCCCTATTCGCGGGGCTGGGGTTACGGCCCCTCCGGCATCCTCGGCGTGGTGCTGGTCGTGGTCATTATCCTGCTGGTGATGGGCAGGATCTGACCGGGCTGCCGGATGCATGAAAAGGGGGCCGTCGGCACTACCGGCGGCCCCTTTTCGTTTGCCGGTTACGTCCTGCGGCTCAGGCCGCGAGGCTCGCGGCGTCCCGGAGCCCGAGCGCGGCGATGGTCGCGCGCATCGCCTCGACCGGCTCCGTCGAGGGGACAGCGCCGAGGAAGCCGGCCAGCCGGGCGCCGTCGAGCGAATGCGGCGTGCGCCAAAGATAGGACATGATCGCCACCTCGCGCAGCATAGGGTTGACGAGGCCCGCCGCCCGCAGCAGCGTCCACGGCACGCCGCCGCGCTTCAGCCTGCGGTCCACGGCCTTCTCTGCAACCAGCTTCGTCTCCTCGCCCGTCATCGTGTGGCCGGCGAAGTGGAAGCGCTCGAAACGGTCGAGCTCGCTGCGCCTTTCTGCCAGCGCGACGAAGGCCGCGCCGAGATCGGGCAGGTAGGCGAAGGCGTGCGGCAGGTCCATCGGCCCCGGCCAGGTGAAGATGCCCTTCCGCAGCTTGGTCAGGATGATCAGGTCCATCCAGGTTCCGGTCCTGGGGCCGCCATAGAAATCGCCGGCGCGAAGGACCACGGTGCGGATGCGGCGGCTCTCCGCGAGGTCGCGGAACAGATCCTCCATGCGCATGCGGATCGCCGCCTTCTCGGTGGAGGGGAGCTGCGGCGCGTCCTCGCGCATGCCGAGGCCGATCCTGTGGCCGAAATTGTAGACGTTGCCCGGCAGCATGTGGGTCGCGCCGGCCGCCTCGACCGCCGCCGCGACGTTCCCGGCCATCGGCAGGACCTTCTCCCGCCACTCCGTGTATTGCGGGTTGAGGCAGTTGAGCACCACGTCGGCGCCGCGGCAGGCCTCGATCAGCGCGCCACGGTCGGACGCGTCGGCGCGCACCGGCTCGACGCCGGGGGCGAGCTCGTCGGCCCTGGCATCGCGGGCCACGCCCTTCACGCGCCAGCCCTTCGCCAGGAACTGCCGGGCCGCCGTGTCGCCGATCCTGCCCGCCGCGCCGAGTATCACAACCGTTTCCATGATCCGTCTCCTTCGCTCTCGGATGACCCGGATGATCGGATCTTCGCACATGAATGAAAATCGCCTATTGTCGTGCCTTGCATATTCATAAATGAATGATTGCAGATGGCCGAACTGGACTGGAACCTCATCCGCAGCTTCGTCGCAGTGGCGGAGACCGGCAGTCTCTCGGCCGCCGCGCGCCGCATCGGCGTCAGCCAGCCGACGCTCGGGCGGCACGTCGCGGAGATGGAGGCCGCGCTCGGCGTGGTGCTGTTCCGGCGCGGCCGCTCCGGCTACGACCTGACCGAGAGCGGCATGGCGCTCTACGAGCGCGGCAGGGCGGTCGGCGAGCAGGCGGCGGCGTTCACGCGGCTGGCCGAGGGGCGGACGGTCGCGGTCGCCGGCACGGTGCGGGTCACGGCGAGCGAGATCATCGCGACCTATGCGCTGCCGGCGATCACGGCCAAGCTCGCGGTGGCGGAGCCGGACATCGAGGTCGAGATCGTCGCCTCGAACCAGGTCGAGAACCTGTTGCGGCGCGACGCCGACATCGCCGTCCGGATGACGGAGCCGGCGCAGCTCGACCTCGTCGCGCGCCGGATCGCCGACCTGCCGCTCGTCGCCTGCGCGGCGCGCAGCTACCTGGCGCGCAGGGGGCGGCCCGAGCGGCCGGAGGACCTGCTCGACCACGAGCTGATCGGCTTCGACCGTGGCACCGAGCTGATCGAGGGTTTTGCCGCACTCGGCGTCGAAATCGACCGCCACGCCTTCCGCTTCCGCTCCGACAACCAGATCGTGCTGTGGGAGGCGCTGAAGGCCGGCAACGGCATCGGCTTCGGCCAGGCGGCGCTGGTCGCCCGCGAGCCGCTGCTCGAGGCGATCCTGCCCGAGCTGAGGCTACCGACATTGCCGATGTGGCTGGCCATGCACCGCGACGTGCGCACCAGCGCGCGCATCCGCCGCGTTGCCGATTTCCTCTACGCGGAGCTGAAGGCCTATTCGGCCGGCTGAGGCGCCGCCTTGAAGTCGGCGACGCGGGCGTTTCCGGCGAGAAGGAACACGACGACCAGCAATCCCGACACCGCGACGTAGACCGGCGAGAAGCCGGTCTGGCCGCCGACGAAGCCGATGGCCGACGGCGCGACGAGGATGCCCGAATAGCCCATCAGCGTGACGGTGGAGAGGCCTGCGCCGGCCGACACACCCTCGTGGTTGCCGGCGGCGGAGAAGGCGATCGGCACGGTGTTGGCGATGCCGAGGCCGGCGACGGCGAAGGCTGCGATCGCAAGCCAGTCGGTCGGCGCGAGGCCGGCGCCGAGCATGCCGACGGCCGCGATCAGGCTCGAGCCGCGCAGCGTGGCGACGGCGCCGAAGCGGTTGCGCACCCGGTCGCCGAGGAAGCGCATGGCCGCCATGGCGGCCGAGAAGGCGGCGAAGGCGAGCCCCGCGACCGAGATGTCGCTGGCAAAATGCTGCTTCAGATAGAGCGCCGACCAGTCGAGCACCGCGCCCTCGGGCACCATCGAGAACAAGGCGATGATGCCGGTGACGTAGACGGCGAGGCGCGTCGGCAGCCGGTAGGGCGGCTTGGCCGCCTCCTCCGCATGCGGCGGCTCGGACACCAGCAGGCGCCCGGCCAGCACGACGACCGGGAAGCAGATCACGGTCACCACCGCGGCATGGGCGAGATGGCCGTAATGGCTGATGAGCAGGCCGCCCAGCGCGCCGCCGGCGAAGCCGCCGAGGCTCCAGAAGCCGTGCGAGGACGACATCACCGCCCGCTTCAGCCGCTGCTCGACGGCGACCGCATTGGCGTTCATGGCGACGTCCATGCCGCCGATCAGCGCGCCGAACAGGAACATCGCCACCGCCGCCACCGGCACGTTGCCGGCCAGCGCCACGACGAGCAGCGCGAAGGAGCAGGCGAAGGCGGCGACGCGCAGCACGGCGCGCGAGCCGTGGCGATGGATCAGGAAGCCGCACCAAGGCATCGCCGCCAGCGCGCCCAGCCCGAAGACGAGGATCAGCAGGCCGAGCGTGAACTCGCTGATTTCCAGCCGCGACAGGAAGACGGGGATCTGCGGCGCCCAGCTCCCGGTCAGGAAGCCGTTCACCAGGAACATGGCCGCCACGGCCCAGCGGCCGCGCGGCGCGGAAATTTCGGTCATCGCCGTCCTTTCGAGCGGGGGGACGGCCGCAACCTAAATCGGTTCAAAGGACAGTCAAGCGCGATCCGCGCATGGCCCGACCGTTGCGGCCGGCATTGGGCCACGGCTTTCGCGGCCCGCCGCTCACTCGGCGCGGGTGAAGGACGGGACCTCGACCGATCCCTTGGCCACCGCGCGCTCGTCCGTCCCGCAGACGAAGCTGCGCGCCTTGTCTGCGATGCGGCGCGCCTGCGCATTGGCGTCCGGGTTGCCGGTCGCGGCCACCAGGCCGACGACGCAGCCGTCGCGGTCGGCCGGCTGGGCGACCTTGCTGACGACCAGAACCTCGACCTTGCGGTCGGCGTCGTCGGCCACGCTGACGAAGCGGCGGTGGATGGCGGCGAAGGGCACGGGCGCGCCGCCGGCGTCGTCGAGCCGCCATTCGATCTTCGGGCCGCTGGCGTTGAAGGCGTCGAAGCTCTCCCATGCGGGGGCGAGGTCGCCGGCCGGCGGGAAGCCGTAGAACAGGCTCTCTCTCGCGTCGTCGTAATAGAGGAACACCGGATAGCCGCGCCAGCCGCCGCAGACCATGTCGGCCCAGTCGCCGTCGCCGTCCGCGGCTTTGGAGAAGACGGTGCAGGCCTTGTCGGCGTCGAAGTCGGTGTAGGCGCTGGTGATGTCCGCCCGCGCGGCGGCCGCGTTGAGAAGGACGATCGGCAGGGCGGCGGCGAGGAGCTTGCGCATCGGGGAAAACTCCCTGGACGGCACTGATGATAGCCGGGCGCGGCGGGCGGCGGAAGATCGGGCTTCAGTCCGCCTCGCCAAGCCGCGCGGCAATCGCAGCTACGAGCGCGTCGGCATTGCCCGAGACGCGGACGGTCTTCAGCCGCGCGGTGGCGCCGGCCGTCACCGCGACCGTGCTCGCCGGCACGCCGAGCCAGGCCGCGACCAGCTTCTCCAGCGCCTTGTTGGCGGCGCCCTTCTCCGGCACGGCGCGGACGCGCGCCTTGAGGTGCGGCCGCCCGTCGGAGGCCGTCTCGACGCCGTCGACCCTGTCGGCGGCCGCCTTCGGCGTCAGCCGGACGGCGATGTCGATGCCGCCGGAGGCGGCGCGCCAGACGGCGGCCATCGCCTCAGAGCAGGGCAGGCGCGATGGTGGTGAGGATGAACTGGCGGATGAAGAAGATGATCAGCAGCAGGATGATCGGCGAGATGTCGATGCCGCCGAGGTCCGGCAGGATGGAGCGGATCGGGCGCAGCGCCGGCTCGGTGACGCGGAACAGCGCGTTGCCGATCATGCCGACGAACTGGTTGCGCGGGTTGACAACGTTGAAGGCGTAGAGCCAAGAGAACACGGCCGAGGCGATGATCAGCCACCAGTAGATGTCGAGGGCAAGCACGATGGTCTGGATGAGCGCCAGCATTCCAGGTTCTCCCGATGTCCGGCGACATGTAGACACTGGCGCCGGCCGGAGCAAGACCGCGCACGCGCGACGGCTGCTGCGAGGCTTGACAGCCACGGGCCTCGAACCCTAAATGCGCGCCATCCGTCGGACGGGGCTGTAGCTCAGCTGGGAGAGCGCATCGTTCGCAATGATGAGGTCAGGGGTTCGATCCCCCTCAGCTCCACCATCCGACGCTTTTTTGAATCCCAGCCTGAACAACGAAAATGCGGTAGCGCCACCGTCGCAGGGTGACGGCTTACAGAGCGGCAATCGATTCGCTGGGTTTCGTCACGGGAATCTCGACCCGCGCGGGCTTCCGCCTGCGATGGCGGCGCGGGTGACTGCGGCGCCGTGCTGGTCGTGGCCGAACCGGGCGACCTCGCCCGCCCGCATGGCGGCTGCTCCATCTGTTTGTTTCAGCCGCATTTCCGAACGCAAAACCGCTTCGCACTTTTGCTGGAAATGCTCTACAGCCCGAGGCCGCCGATGCAGACGT
>JAFKJY010000068.1 GCA_017305835.1 Hyphomicrobiales bacterium | reverse complement strand
GATACGGGCGATGAGGTTGAAGATGACGACCAGGATCACGAGCAGGAGAGCGGCGCCCCATGCCTGCGCCTGCGACGCGTCGATGTCCTTGCCGGGGAAACTGTAGGCGGTGTAAGCCTGCACGGCGAGCGTCTGCATGGGGCCGTTGAACGGGTCGGCGTTGAAGTTGTCGGTGAAGCTCGCCGCGATGAAGATCGGGGCGGTCTCGCCGATGACGCGCGCGATCGCGAGCACCACGCCGGTGACGATTCCGCTCGCCGCCGTGCGCAGCACGACCTTCACGATCGTCGTCGACTTCGGCACGCCCAGGGCGAGCGATGCCTCCCGCAGCTCGCTCGGCACGAGCCGGATCATCTCCTCCGTGGACCGCACGACGATGGGGATCATCAGCACGCACAGGGCGACTGACGCGGAGAAGCCGCTGAAGGCCTTGGGTCCGACGATGAGCGCGAACAGGGAGAACGCGAACAGACCGGCGACGATGGAGGGGATGCCGGTCATCACGTCGACGAGGAAGGTGATCGTGCGCCGCAGCGGGTTGGTCGGCAGCGAGTACTCGGTGAGGTATACGGCGGTCAGGATGCCGATGGGCACCGAGATCAGGGTCGCGATGCCGGTGATGATGAGCGTGCCGACGATCGACTGCAGGGCGCCGGGCGTGTTCACCACCGCGAGGGTGTTGGGGTCGAAGGTCGACCCGCCGACGGACGTGATGAAGGTCCAGTTGACGACCTTGATGCCCTGCGCGACGACGGTCCAGAGCGTGGAGATGAGCGGCGCGACGGCGAGCACGAAGAACGCGGTCACAATGCCGCGGACGACGCGATCGACCGCCTTGCGGCGATTCTCGACGATCGACGAGCCGACGCCGATGGCGATCAGGTAGAACACCGCGGTCAGCACCAGCCAGACGGCGATGTTGAGGTGCTGCGTGACGACGAACAGGACGAGGGCGACCGCCGCGGCGACCGCCACGAGGACGATCGGCTCGATGAACCGGGGCAGCCGCCCGCTGGTGAGCCGCGCCGGGCCCGAGGTCCGATCCGTCGTCTCGGGTGCTGCGGTCGGCGCGCTCATGCGCTCTTTCCTTCCTTGCGACGCCGGCGCTTCTTGCCGGGGCCGGTCGCCGTGATGATGTACCGCGCGAGGATGTTGACCGCGAGCGACACCACGAACAGCATGAGGCCCGTGCCGATGAGCGCGGAGCGCTGGATGTCACTGGCCACGGGGAAGTTCAGCGCGATGTTCGCGGCGATCGTCTGCGAGTTGTAGCCGTCGGTGAGCAGTTGCACCGAGAACAGGAGGGCGGGGGAGATGATGAGGGCGATCGCCATCGTCTCGCCATGACCGCGTGGTCCCGGTAGGGCGTGCCGCGCGATGCGGGCAGACGACCGGAGAGGCCCATGAAGACCAACCACCGCCGCGGCTACAGGGCCAACACGCAGCGCTACAAGGGCGGCCAGCTCTTTTCGGCCCGCGGCGCCCTCTCGGGGATCGCCGTTTCCGCCATGGCCGATTTCGACTTCACCGACGGCAATCGCGGTATGGCGCGCTCGGTGCGCGGGGCCAAGAAATACGTCAATTCGCGCCTGCGCCATCATGAGAACGCCGCGACGCGCCGGCTCGCGGCGGAAATGCCGGCCGCTACCGGCGATCAGCCGGAAAACGGCGAGATCTGGACCTCGCGCAGCAGCGCCTCGTAGCGCGGCGAGGTTTCGGCCAGCCATTCCAGCGCTCGCGGCCAGTTCGCCCGCTCGCCCATGTCGATGCGCAGCCGTGTCTCGATGAGGAAGGTCGTGCCCAGCCGCACCTGCGGCCCGAGATGGCGGGCGATCAGCTCCCGGTGCGGGAACAGCATCTCGCGCACATGCCCGATCCGCGCGCCGCGCGCGCCGCGCACGAACATGCCGACCGCGCCGGCCCCGACATAGTGCGCGGCGATCAGCGGAACGTGGCCGACGGCGAGCCAGCGCGTCGTCTCGTTGCCGCGCACGGTGCGGCCGGCGAGCCTCGGCAGCGCCTCGGCGAAGGCTGCCCAGAAGGCGCGGCGGTGCTGCGTCAGCTCGGAGACCATGCCGCCGGCCCGGCTCACGCGGCCATCAGCGCCTTGACCCCGTCGGCGACGAACTGCACGGCGAGCGCGGCC
The DNA here is from genome assembly GCA_017305835.1 of Hyphomicrobiales bacterium. Taxonomy (GTDB): domain Bacteria; phylum Pseudomonadota; class Alphaproteobacteria; order Rhizobiales; family Rhizobiaceae; genus RCIO01. The sequence goes on along the minus strand of JAFKJY010000068.1, from coordinate 51,752 downwards.
AGGATCAGCCCGAGCAGGCGGGTGAGGATGGAGCGGCCGGTGGCGCCGAGGAAGCCGTCGACCCGCTCGGCGAGCACGAAGACCATCTGCGTGATCAGCAGGCACAGAAGGATGATGGCGACGAGTGCGGCCAGCGCCAGCGGCCGGTCGTAGTGGGAGGACAAGAGCACCGTGGCCGAGATCGCGCCGGGACCGGCGATCAGCGGGATGGCGAGCGGGAAGGCCGCGATGTGATGGATCTGGTCCCTGGTGATCGCCGTGTCCGCGCTCTTCTCCTTCCGGTCCTGCCGGCGCTCGAAGATCATCTCGAAGGCGATGACGAACAGCAGCAGCCCGCCCGCCACCCGGAAGGCCGGCAGCGTGATGCCGAAGACGGACAGGATCGAAGCGCCCGCGATCGCGAACAGCGACAGCACCAGGAAGCCGATGATGCTGGCGCGGAGGCCGACCTGCGTGCGCTGGCTGCGGTTCATGCCCGCGGTGAGCGCCAGGAAAAGCGGCGCCAGCCCCGGCGGATCGATCGTCACCAGCAGGGTGACGAAGGCGTTGAACAGGCTGTCGACGCTCGGCATGGCTGTGTTCCCCCGTCGCGGCATCCTTGGTAGCGCGGACGCGCCACACGCGCCAGCCGTGCGGTGTTTCGCGGCGGCGGGGCAGGTGGGCCGGACCGCGCGGCATGGCCGAATCTCCCGGCCGGAGCCGGGCTTTCTGCCGCTTTCTGCGGCCCGCCGCCCAACTTTCCCGCGTCATTTTCGATCTTCGTTCTAGTTCGTTGATTCTACAGGAGAAATCCGACGCGTAAAGCGTTGTCCAAAGTTGGAGAATCGCGGCGGCTTCCTATATAAGGAGCAGGTGATTCCGCGATTTTTGACGTGACCGATTTTGACTGACCAGACCACACCCACCGGTGGCGGCCCCGATTCCATCGAGCCGATTTCCATCATCGAGGAGATGCAGCGCAGCTACCTCGATTACGCCATGAGCGTGATCGTGTCCCGCGCGCTGCCGGACGTGCGCGACGGGCTGAAGCCGGTGCAGCGGCGCATCCTCTATGCCAGCCACGAGAGCGGCTACCACTGGAACCGAAAATACGTGAAGTCGGCCCGCCCCGTCGCCGACGTCATGGGTAAGTACCACCCGCACGGCGACGCCTCGATCTACGACGCGCTGGTGCGCATGGCGCAGGACTGGTCGCTGCGCGTGCTGCTCATCGACGGGCAGGGCAATTTCGGCTCGATCGACGGCGATCCGCCGGCGGCCATGCGCTACACCGAGTCGCGCCTGACCAAGGTCGCGCACGAGCTGCTGGAGGACATCGACAAGGAAACGGTCGACTGGCAGGAGACCTACGACGCCTCCGCCCAGGAGCCGAAGGTCCTGCCGGCGCGCTTCCCCAACCTTCTGGTCAACGGCTCGGGCGGCATCGCCGTCGGCATGGCCACCAACATCCCGCCGCACAATCTGGGCGAGGTGATCGATGCCTGCATCGCGCTGATCGACAACCCGGCGATCGACCTGCCGGCGCTGATGGAGATCATCCCGGGACCGGATTTCCCGACCGGCGCCACGATCCTCGGCCGCTCCGGCATCCACAGCGCCTACTCGACCGGCCGCGGCTCGATCGTCATGCGCGGCAAGGTGCATATCGAGCAGATCCGCGGCGACCGCGAGGCGATCGTCGTCACCGAGGTGCCCTACCAGGTCAACAAGGCCTCGATGGTCGAGAAGATGGCCGAGCTGGTGCGCGACAAGCGCATAGAGGGCATCTCCGACATCCGCGACGAGAGCGACCGGCAGGGCTACCGCGTCGTCGTCGAGCTGAAGCGCGACGCCAATTCCGACGTCATCCTCAACCAGCTCTACCGCTTCACGCCGCTGCAGTCCTCCTTCGGCGCCAACGTGGTGGCGCTCAACGGCGGCAAGCCGGAGGTGCTGGCGCTGCACGACATGCTGCGCGCCTTCGTCTCCTTCCGCGAGGAGGTTGTCGGCCGCAGGACGAAATACCTGCTGCGCAAGGCGCGCGAGCGCGCCCACGTGCTGGTCGGCCTGGCGATCGCGGTCGCCAACATCGACGAGGTGATCCGCCTGATCCGCCACGCGCCCGACCCGCAGACGGCGCGCGAGCAGTTGATGACGCGGCGCTGGCCGGCGGCCGACGTCGAGGCGCTGATCCTCCTGATCGACGATCCGCGCCACAGGATCAACGAGGACGGCACCTACAACCTCTCCGACGAGCAGGCCCGCGCCATCCTCGAGCTGCGCCTGCAGCGCCTGACGGCGCTCGGCCGCGACGAGATCGCCGACGAGCTGAACAAGATCGGGCTCGAGATCTCCGACTATCTCGACATCCTGTCGTCGCGCGCGCGCATCCAGCAGATCGTCAAGGACGAGCTGGCCGCCGTCCGCGACGAGTTCGCCACGCCCCGCCGCACCGAGATCGTCGACGGCGGCGCCGACATGGAGGACGAGGACCTCATCCAGCGCGAGGACATGGTCGTCACCGTCAGCCACGAGGGCTACATCAAGCGCGTGCCGCTCTCGCTCTACCGGTCGCAGCGCCGCGGCGGCAAGGGCAAGACCGGCATGTCGACCAAGGACGAGGATTTCGTCACCCGCCTGTTCGTGGCCAACACGCACACGCCGATCCTGTTCTTCTCCTCGCGCGGCATCGTCTACAAGGAAAAGGTCTGGCGCCTGCCGATAGGTACGCCGCAGTCGCGCGGGAAATTCCTGCGCAACATGCTGCCGCTGCAGGAAGGCGAGCGCATCACCACGATCATGCCGCTGCCGGAGGACGAGGCGAGCTGGGGCGAGCTCGACGTCATGTTCGCCACCACGCGCGGCACGGTCAGGCGCAACAAGCTGTCGGACTTCACGCAGGTGAACCGCAACGGCAAGATCGCCATGAAGCTCGACGAGGAGGGCGACGAGATCCTCGGCGTCTGGACCTGCACGGAGGGCGACGACGTGCTGCTGACGGCCAATTCCGGCCAGTGCATCCGCTTCCCGGCGTCGGACGTACGCGTCTTCGCCGGCCGCAACTCGGTCGGCGTGCGCGGCATCGCGCTCGGCGAGGGCGACCACGTCATCTCGATGGCGATCCTGCGCCATGTCGAGGCGAGCCCGGCCGAGCGCGCGGCCTATCTGAAGCAGGCCGCCGCCGAACGGCGCGCCATGAGCGGCGAGGACGAGGAGATCGCGCTGACCAACGAGGAGGTCGGCGAGGAGACGACGCTGCCGGCCGAGCGCTACGAGGAATTGAAGGCGCAGGAGCAGCTCGTCCTGACCGTCAGCGAGTTCGGCCACGGCAAGCGCTCTTCCTCCTACGATTTCCGGCTCACTGGCCGCGGCGGCAAGGGCATCCGCGCCACCGACGTTTCCAAGCGCGACGAGATCGGCGAGCTGGTGGCGGCGTTCCCGGTCGAGGCCGACGACGAGATCATGCTCGTCTCGGACGGCGGCCAGGTGATCCGCGTGCCGGTGGCCGGCATCCGGCTCGCCAGCCGCGCCACCAAGGGCGTCATCATCTTCAACACCGCCGAGGGCGAGAAGGTCGTCTCGGTCGAGCGGATATCGGAGCCGCAGGGCGACGAGGAGGCTTCGAGCGAAGACGGGGAAGCCGCAAATGAAAGCGGCGGAACCGGACTGGAGGACGGTCCCGCCGCGGAGTAGTCCGGCCCGGTAGGGATTCCGGTCCGGATCAGCGAAGGCGATAGGGGTTCTGGTTGTCGGCGCGCTGCCGCAGGCGGGCGCGTTCGGTTTCCTGGTGGAGCCCAAAGGCCGTGGCAATCAGCATTGCCAGCGTCATGGCCGCGGCGAGCATGAAGATCATCATGGCATGTCTCCTTTGGCGGGATAAACGTCCGCAGGGCCGGATTGGTTTCACCCGATGCTGCGAGGTCTACGCGCATGCGTTTGAACGGCGCCTGATGCGCCCGTTCATCCGGCGTTCATCGAGGCCGGGCCGGCGAATTGCCATGGCCGTGCAAGGCGGCTAGAAGCGGCCCACCATGACGACACGCACCGCCTTCTACGCTGGCTCGTTCGACCCGCTCACCAACGGGCATCTCGACGTGCTCAAGGCCTCACTCGCCATCGCCGACAGGATCTATGTCGGCATCGGCATCCAGGCCTCGAAGCAGCCGCTCTTCACGGTCGAGGAGCGCCAGAAGCTGATCGAGGCGGCCTGCAAGGCGGAGATGGGCAAGGACGCCGCGCGCATCGAGGTCGTCTCGTTCAAGGGACTGCTGGTGCATGTCGCGCGCGAATACGGCGCCTCGATCATGATCCGCGGCCTGCGCGACGGCACCGACCTCGATTACGAGATGCAGATGGCCGGCATGAACGAGACGATGGCGCCGGAGCTGCAGACCGTCTTCCTGCCGGCCAGCCCTTCGGTGCGAACCATTACCGCCACACTCGTGCGCCAGATCGCGTCGATGGGCGGCGACATCCGCCCCTTCGTGCCGAAGGCCGTGGTCAAGCCGCTGGTCGCCAAGTTCAAGAACTGACTTTCGGAGAATTCCCCATGCATCTTGCAAGGCTCGCCGCGCCGCTCGTGGCCGTTTTCGCGCTTCTCGCCTCCGCCTTCGTCGCGCCGGCACTCGCCGCCGATCCCGAGAACACCATGATCATCACGCTGAAGGACGGCGACGTGACGATCGCGCTGCGGCCGGACCTCGCGCCCAAGCATGTCGAGCAGATCAAGAAGCTGGTGCGCGCCGGCGCCTACGACAACGTCGCCTTCCACCGCGTCATCGACGGCTTCATGGCCCAGACCGGCGACGTGCGCTACGGCAACATGGAGAAGGGCTACGACCCGAGGCGGGCCGGCGGTGGCGATTCCGACCTGCCGAACATCCCGGCCGAATTCTCCCGCGAGCATTTTGCCCGCGGCACGGTGGGCATGGCGCGCACCGACGACCCCAACTCCGCCAACTCGCAGTTCTTCATCTGCTTCGACGATGCCGGCTTCCTGGACCGGAAATACACGATCTTCGGCCAGGTCGAGAGCGGCATGGAACTCGTCGACAACATCGTCCGCGGCGAGCCGCCGCAGACCCCCGACCGCATGATCAAGGTCCGCATCGCAGCGGACGCGAAATAGGCACGACAACATAAGAAAGGAGGCCACGATGGCCGAGATCAAGGATCCGGAAAACACGCTGATCATGGAGACGACCAAGGGCAAGGTCGTCATCGAGATGTTCCCGGACCTCGCGCCGGGCCATGTCGGCCGCATCAAGGAGCTGGCCCGCGAGGGCGCCTATGACGGCGTGGTGTTCCACCGCGTCATCGACGGCTTCATGGCCCAGACCGGCGACGTCGAATACGGCAACTCCTCGAAGCCGTCCTTCAACCCGTCGCGGGCGGGCATGGGCGGCTCCGACAAGCCGGACCTGAAGGCCGAGTTCTCCAACATGAACCACGGCCGCGGCACCTGCTCGATGGCGCGCGCGCAAAACCCGAACTCGGCCAACTCGCAGTTCTTCATCTGCTTCGACGATGCCGGCTTCCTCAACCGCCAGTACACGGTGTGGGGCCAGGTGGTCGAAGGCATGGACAATGTCGACAAGATCGAGCGCGGCGAGCCGGTGGCGAAGCCCGACAAGATCGTCTCCATGAAGGTCGCCGCCGACGCCTGATCCGGCGTCCCGGCCATCCGCGATGCGCGTCGACCTGTTCGACTTCGACCTGCCCGACGAGCGCATCGCGCTGCGCCCGGCCGAGCCGCGCGACGCCGCGCGGCTTCTGGTCGTGCGGCTGGGGCAGGGGCTCGCCGACCGCATCGTGCGCGACCTGCCCGGCCTGCTCGCGCCGGGCGACGCGCTGGTCTTCAACGACACGAAGGTGATCCCGGCGCGGCTCGAAGGCACGCGCCGGCGCGGCGACGCGGTGGCGCAGGTCGAGGCGACGCTGCACATGCGCGCCGGGCCCGACCGCTGGCTCGCCTTCCTGCGGCCGGCAAAGCGCGTCGTCGAGGGCGAGCGCATCTCCTTCGGCCATTCGGGCGAGGCCTGCTTCCTCGGCACGCTTGAGGCGACCGTCGCGGAAAAGCGCGAGGGCGGCGAGGCGCTGCTGGTGTTCGATTTTTCCGGTCCGATCCTTGACGAGGCGATCGCTGCGGCCGGCCATATCCCGTTGCCGCCCTACATCGCCTCGAAGCGGCCCGAGGACGCGCGCGACCGCACCGACTACCAGACGATCTACGCCCGCGAGGACGGCGCGGTGGCGGCCCCGACAGCCGGCCTGCACTTCACGCCCGAGCTGTTCGCCGCGCTGGACGCGCGCGGCATCGAGCGCCATTTCGTGACGCTGCATGTCGGTGCCGGCACCTTCCTGCCGGTCAAGGCCGACGACACGGACGCCCACAGGATGCACGCCGAGACCGGCCATGTCAGCGGCGGCACGGCCGCCGCGCTGAACGCCGTGCGGCGGCGGGGAGGGCGCGTCGTCGCCGTCGGTACCACCTCGCTCAGGCTGCTGGAGAGCGCGGCCGGCGAGAACGGCACGATCCGCGAATGGTCCGGCGCCACCGACATCTTCATCACCCCGGGTTACCGCTTCCGTGCCGTCGACGCCCTGATGACCAATTTCCACCTGCCGCGTTCGACCCTTTTCATGCTGGTCAGCGCCTTCTGCGGGCTGGAGACGATGCGGGCCGCCTACCGGCACGCGATCGAGAGCGGCTATCGCTTCTATTCCTACGGCGACGCCAGCCTGCTGTTCCGGGAGGCGGCGCGATGACGCCCTTCTCCTTCCGCCTCATCGCTACCGACGGCAAGGCGCGGCGCGGCGAGATCGCGATGCCGCGCGGCACGGTCCGCACCCCGGCCTTCATGCCGGTCGGCACCGGCGGCACCGTCAAGGCCATGTACATGGACCAGGTGCGCGCGCTCGGCGCCGACATCATCCTCGGCAACACCTATCACTTGATGCTGCGGCCGGGCGCGGAGCGGGTGGCGCGGCTCGGCGGTCTGCACGAGTTCGCCCGCTGGCCATGGCCGATCCTCACCGATTCCGGCGGCTTCCAGGTCATGTCGCTGTCGAACCTGCGCAAGATCACGGAAAAGGGCGTCACCTTCCGCTCGCATGTCGACGGCGTCGTGCACGAGATGAGCCCGGAGCGGTCGATCGAGATCCAGGGCCTGCTCGATTCCGACATCCAGATGCAGCTCGACGAATGCACCGCGCTGCCGGCCGAGCGGCCGGCGATCGAGAAGGCGATGGAGCTGTCGCTGCGCTGGGCCGAGCGTTGCAAGGCCGCCTTCGGCGACCAGCCGGGCAAGGCGATGTTCGGCATCGTTCAGGGTGGCGATGACACGGCGCTGCGCGAGCGCTCGGCGGCCGCGCTGAAGGATCTCGGCCTCAAGGGCTACGCGGTCGGCGGGCTCGCCGTCGGCGAGCCGCAGGCGGTCATGCTCGACATGCTTGACGTCGTCTGCCCAATCCTGCCGGCGGAGCGGCCGCGCTACCTGATGGGCGTCGGCACGCCCGACGACATCCTGAAATCGGTGGGGCGCGGCATCGACATGTTCGATTGCGTGATGCCGACGCGGGCAGGGCGCCACGGCCTCGCCTTCACCCGGCGCGGCAAGGTGAACCTCAAGAACGCGCGCCATGCGGACGACCCGCGCCCGCTCGACGAGGAGAGCGACTGCCCGGCCGCGCGCGATTATTCCCGCGCCTATCTCCACCATCTGGTGAAGTCGGGCGAATCGCTCGCCGGCATGCTGCTCACCTGGAACAACCTCGCCTATTACCAGAGCCTGATGGCCGACATCCGCGCGGCGATCGAGGCCGGCCGCTTTGCCGGGCGCGCTGCCGAGATCACCGAAGGCTGGGCACGGGGCGACATCCCGGCGCTGTGACCTACGCGCCGAGCGCCTTCGTGCCGCGCAGGCTCACCCCGGTGATGCGGAACGTGCCGTCCGGCTGCAATTCCAGCGTATAGACCGCCTCGTAGTCCTTGCCGTCCGGGCCGACCAGCAGCACCTGCTGGGCGATCGAGCCCGGCCCGAGCTCGCGCGACTTGCCGAAGGCGAAATTGCGCGGCTTCCACACCGGCTGATAGGCGCCGGTCACCATCGCCATGAACTGGTCGAGCGTCGGAAAGATGCGCTTGATGCTCGGCGCGGCGTAGGAATAGGCGGCTTCGTTGTCGCCGGCGCGGAAGGCGCCGATCTGCGCCTCGATCGTCGCCTGCACGGCGCGGAGTTCGGCGTCGCCGGCGTTTGCCGGCAGCGGCAGGAAACAGAGGACGAGGCAGGCAATCACGACGGCACGGCGCATGCGGACCTCCCGTGGCCCGGCGGATGGCGGCCGGGCTGCATCAGCATATACGAGTCGCGCGGCGATCCGGTTTCACGGCTTCGTGCGCGGCCGCCCACGCTTCGGGCAGGGCCTGCCTCGTCACGGCGCAGGCCGCGCCGGCCTGCCTGCGAAATGGGCATCGGCGCCCGCCGCGCGCCGACTTGCGGCGCAAGCCGGCGAAATAGCTTGCTTTCGGGCCGTCGCTTGCCCTCAAATGGGCGACAGGGGGTGTACCTGTGGTTGCGTTCGACGAGATGCGCCCGGAAAATGCCGGGCTGAGACGACCCTACGCCACGTACAACGAGTGGCTGAGCGCCCAGGACCCGGCGCGGCTGACGGAAAAGACGCGCGACGCCGAGCGCGTGTTCCGCAAGACCGGCATTACCTTCGCCGTCTACGGGCAGGAGGAGGCGGCCGAGAGGCTGATCCCGTTCGACATCGTGCCGCGCATCATCTCCGGCTCGGAGTGGCGGCGGCTGACGCAGGGCATCGAGCAGCGCGTGCAGGCGCTGAACGCCTTCCTCGACGACATCTACCACCGCCAGGAGATCCTGCGCGCCGGCCGCGTCCCAAAACGGCTGATCGCCGAGAACGAGGCCTTCCTGCCCGAGATGATCGGCGTGCGGCCGCCGGCCGGCGTCTACACCCACATCATCGGCGTCGACATCGTGCGCACCGGCGAGAACGAGTTCTACGTACTGGAGGACAATGCGCGCACGCCCTCCGGGGTCTCCTACATGCTGGAGAACCGCGAGACGATGATGCAGCTCTTCCCCGAGCTGTTCCAGAAGGTGAAGGTGCTGCCGGTCGAGAACTATCCACAGCTCCTGCGCCGCTCGCTCTCGGCGGTGAAGCCGGACGGCGTGTCCGGGCCGCCCACCGTCGCCGTGCTGACGCCGGGCCTCTACAACTCCGCCTATTTCGAGCACGCCTTCCTGGCCGACCAGATGGGCGTCGAGCTGGTCGAGGGGCAGGACCTGCGCGTCGTCGACGGCCACGTCGCCATGCGCACGACGGAAGGCTACAAGCGCATCGACGTGCTCTACCGCCGCGTCGACGACGCTTTCCTCGATCCGCTGACCTTCCGGCCGGACTCCACGCTCGGCGTGCCCGGGATCATGGACGTCTACCGCGCCGGCAACATCACCATCGCCAACGCGCCCGGCACCGGCATCGCCGACGACAAGGCGATCTACTCCTACATGCCGGAGATCATCGAGTTCTACACCGGCCGCAAGGCGATCCTCGGCAACGTGCCGACCTGGCGCTGCTCGGAAGCCGACAGCCTGAAATACGTGCTCGAGCATCTGGACGAACTGGTGGTCAAGGAGGTGCACGGCTCGGGCGGCTACGGCATGCTGGTCGGCCCCGCCGCCTCGAAGAAGGAGCGCGAGGCCTTCGCCGCCAAGCTGAAGGCGAGGCCCGCCAACTACATCGCCCAGCCGACGCTCGCGCTGTCCACCTGCCCGATCCTGACGGAGGAAGGGCTGGCGCCCCGCCATGTCGACCTGCGGCCCTACGTGCTCGTCTCCGACCGCATCCGCATCGTCCCCGGCGGCCTGACCCGCGTCGCGCTCAAGGAAGGCTCGCTGGTGGTCAACTCCTCGCAGGGCGGGGGCACGAAGGATACGTGGGTGTTGGATGATTGAGGAGCGGCAATCGGCAGTTGGCAGTCGGCAGTCGGGCGCTGCCGTTACGGGGGGTGCGATCCGCTCCTATCGCGATCTTCGCGTCTGGCAGCTCTCGATCGAGCTGACCGTCGATTGCTACACTGCCACGAAGGAATTCCCGGGATCCGAGACCTATGGCCTGACGTCCCAGATCCGAAGGTCTGCCACCTCGATTTCGGCAAACATCGCCGAAGGTTACGGCCGTGACAACAGGGGCTCCTATCTACAATTCCTGCGGATTGCTCAAGGCTCGCTCAAGGAACTCGAGACGCACCTGATCGTCGCCCATCGGCTCGGTTATCTGGACCAGCGGAGCGAACAGGGATTGTTGGCCGGTGCGGAGGATGTGGGAAAGATGTTGCGCGCCCTCATCCGCAGCCTGGAAAAGGCTGCATCATGAAATCTGTACCTAGGCCGCAACGACCCTACTGCCGACTGCCGACTGCCTACTCCCGCAGAAACGGGGTCCGCTGATGTTGCTGGGCCGCACCGCCAACGGTCTCTACTGGATGAGCCGCTATATCGAGCGGGCCGAGAACATGGCGCGGCTGGTCGATGCGGGGCTGCGGCTGGCGCTGACGCGCACGACGGATTCGATCGAGGAATGGAAGTCGGTGCTGGTGAGCGCCGGCGCGGACCGCACCTTCGCGGGATCCGGGCGCGAATTGGTCGACACCGAGGTGATCGACTTCCTGCTGCGCGACCTGTCGAACCCGTCGAGCGTGATGTCCTCCATCGAGACCGCCCGCAGCAACGCCCGCATGGTGCGCACCGCGCTGACGCGCGAGACGTGGGAGAGCATCAACGAGGCCTGGATGTCGCTGAAGCGCATGCTGGCGCGCCCCGTCGACCAGCGCGACCTGCCGAGCGTGCTCGACGCCATCAAGCGCGAGACGGCGCTGATCCGCGGCGCCTTCCACGGCACCATGCTGCGCAACGAGATCTTCGACTTCTCCCAGATCGGCACCTTCGTCGAGCGCGCCGACAACACCGCCCGCATCCTCGACGTCAAATACTACGTGCTGCTGCCGTCGATCTCCTGGGTCGGCTCGTCGCTCGACAACTACCAGTGGGAATCGATCCTGCGCTCGGTCTCGGCCCACCGCTCCTATCGCTGGGTCTACGAGGCCGACTACAAGCCGGCCCACATCGCAGACTTCTTGATCCTCAACCGGCGCATGCCGCGCTCGCTCGCCTTCTGCTATCACAACATTCTCGAAAGCCTTGATTTCCTGGCGGAAAATTACGGCGTCACGCATGCCTGCCACGCCACCGCCACGCAGACCGCCGAGCGACTGAAGACGGCGACCATCAAGGACGTGTTCGACGCCGGCCTGCACGAGTTCTTGGCCGACTTCATCCGCGACAACAACCGGCTGGGCGACGAGGTCGCCGCCGCCTACCGCTTCTATTGAGGCGCCGATGCGGCTGAGAGTCACCCACCGGACCGAATACGCCTATGACGAGCCGGTGCCCTATGCGCTGCAGCGGCTGCGCCTCGTGCCGCAGAGCGGGCCGACGCAGCAGGTGGTGCGCTGGGCGCTCGGCATCGAGGGCGCCGTCGAGGAGGTGCGCTTCCTCGACCAGTTCGGCAACGACACCCGTCTCGTCAGCATCGCCGGGGCCGGGCACGAGATCGTCGTCACCGCCGAGGGCGAGGTCGACACCACCGAGACTTCGGGCATCTTCGGCCAGCATCGCGGCTTCGCGCCGCTCTGGCTGTTCGCCGCGCAGACCGAGCTGACGCGCGCCGGCGATGGCGTGGCCGGCCTCGCCGCCGGGCTCGCGGGCGGCAGCGACATCGACAGGCTTCACGCGCTGACGACGACGGTCCGCGACCATATCGCCTTCGTGCCGGGCGCGACCGACACGCAGACCACCGCCGAGGCGGCGCTGGCGCGCGGCAAGGGCGTCTGCCAGGACCATGCGCACGTCTTCATCGCCGCCGCGCGCCATCTCGGATTTCCCGCGCGCTACGTCAGCGGCTACCTGATGCTCGACGGGCAGGCCATGCAGGTCGCGAGCCACGCCTGGGCCGAGGCGCATGTGGACGGGCTCGGCTGGGTCGGCTTCGATGCGGCCAACGGAATCAGCCCGGACACGCGCTACGTGCGGCTCGCCACCGGCCGCGACTACCGCGACGCAATGCCCGTCTCGGGCATCATCCTCGGAAAGGCGGCCGAACGGCTTGCAGTCTCGATCACGGTCGAGCAGTAATCGGAATCGACCGTTCGCCGCATCGGGTACGCATCCATGACTTACTGCGTCGGCCTCAAGATCGACCGGGGCCTCGTCTTCATGTCCGACACCCGCACCAATGCGGGCATCGACAGCATCTCGACCTTCCGCAAGATGCACGTCTGGGACGTGCCCGGCGACCGCGTGCTGGTGATGCTGTCGGCCGGCAATCTCGCCACCACGCAGTCCGTCGTCTCGCTGCTCGACGAGCGCGCCAGGGAGCCGGCGGAGGATGTACCGTCGCTGCTCTCGACGCCCTCGATGTACCAGACGGCGAAGCTGATCGGCGACACCATCAAGGAGGTGATCGCCAGCGCCGTCCCGGTCGGCCAGCGGGCCGATTCCTTCGGCGCGTCGTTCATCTTCGGCGGCCAGATCAAGGGCGCGCAGCCGCGCCTGTTCATGATCTACCCGGAGGGCAACTTTATCGAGGCGACCGACGACACGCCGTTCTTCCAGATCGGCGAGACCAAATACGGCAAGCCGATCCTGGTGCGCGCCTACGATCCGGCGATGAGCCTCGCCGAGACCGTCAAGCTGCTGCTCGTCTCGTTCGATTCGACGCTGAAGTCGAACCTGTCGGTCGGCCTGCCGCTCGACCTCCTGTTCTACGAGCGCGACAGCTTCGACGTCGCGCTGCGCCGGCGCATCACCGGCGACGATCCCTATTACCGGACAATATCGGACGGCTGGTCGCAGGCGCTGAAGTCGGCCTTCAAGAGCCTGCCCGACTTCAAGCCGTAGTTTTGTCGCATGATGTTTTCCGAAAAGCCTGCAACTTTTCGGCATCATGCCTGGCCAGCCGGCAGCGCGACGGAGCGAGCGATGGATGAGGACGAATTCAGGCGCTGGTCGCGCCGCGCCGCGGACTGGGGCGTCGACTACCGCGCCTCGCTGCGCGACAGGCCGGTGCGGGCGCAGACGAAGCCCGGCGAGATCGCGGCCACCATCGCGGCCGCGCCACCCGAGCGGGGCGACGGCATGGAGGCGGCCTTCCGCGACTTCGAGGCCGACATCCTGCCCGGCATGACGCACTGGCAGCATCCGCGCTTCTTCGCCTATTTCCCGGCCAACGCCGCGCCGGCCTCCGTGGTGGCGGAGCAGCTCGTCACCGCGATGGCCGCGCAATGCATGCTGTGGCAGACCTCGCCGGCCGCGACCGAGCTCGAGACGAAGATGCTCGACTGGCTGCGCCAGGCGCTCGGCCTGCCGGAGGGCTTTTCCGGCGTGATCCAGGATTCGGCGTCGTCGGCGACGCTGGCCGCCGTGCTGACCATGCGCGAGCGGGCGCTCGCCTGGCGCGGCAATGTCGAGGGGCTGGCCAACCTGCCGCCGGTGCGCATCTACTGCTCGGACCAGGTGCACACCTCGGTCGACCGCGCGATCTGGGTCGCCGGCATCGGCGCGCAGAACCTCGTCCGGATCCCGGTCACGGGCCACATGCGCGCGATGGACCCCAAGGATCTGGAGGCGGCGATCCGGGCCGACACGCAGGACGGCTTCGTTCCGGCCGGCATCGTCGCCTCCGTCGGCGGCACCAGCGTCGGCGGCACGGACGACATAGAAGCGGTCGCCGAGATCGCCCGGCGCCACCGGCTCTATCTCCACGTCGACGCCGCCTGGGCCGGCTCGGCGATGATCTGCCCCGAGTTCCGCCATTTCTGGGCCGGCGTAGAGCAGGCCGATTCGGTCGTCTTCAACCCGCACAAATGGCTGGGCGCCCAGTTCGACTGCTCGGCCCATTTCGTCCGCGCGCCGGAGGATCTGGTGCGCACGCTGGCGATCCGCCCGGACTACCTGCTCACGCATGGCCGCGACGGCATCATCAACTATTCGGAGTGGTCGGTGCCGCTCGGCCGCCGCTTCCGCGCGCTCAAGATCTGGTTCCTGCTGCGCGTCTACGGGCTTGAGGGCCTGCGGGCGATGATCCGCAACCATGTCGCCTGGAGCGCGGAGCTCGCCGGCCGGATCGAGGTCGATCCCGACTTCGAGATCGTCACGCGGCCCATGCTGTCGCTGTTCACCTTCCGCCACCGCGCGCCGGCCGGCGTCGACGCCGACCGGCACAATCTCGATCTGCTCGAAGCGATCAACGATGACGGCCGCATCTACCTGACGCAGACGCGGGTCGACGGTCATGTGGCGATCCGCTTCCAGGCGGGCTCGTTCGAGACGACGCGTGACGACGTGCTCGGCGCCTATGACGTCATCCGCGACTGCGCCGGTAGGCTGTAACATACGACGAAGGCCCGCACCGGCAGGCGCGGGCCTTCGCTGGCCGTGCTGACGAGAGCCGTCAGCCGGAGCCGTGCAGCCGGTCAGCTATACGGCGAGTAGCACTGCTGCCGCGGGCCGCGATTGGGCTGGAACGTGTTGTCCGAAGCCCGATAGCTCCTGTAGCGGTTCGCGCACCAGCGGACATGCGCCGCGGAGACGGCATGGCGCGGCGGCGGCGGGCGATGGTAGCGCGGCGGGCCGAAGGCGTCCGGCGGGAACCACCAGCCGCGATACTCGCGCCAGCCGTCGCGGCGGTGGCGATAGCCGCGGTGGCCGTTGTACCAGGCGTTCGGGCCGGCCGTGTAGAAGCCGACGCGCGGCCCGTCGGGGCCGACCGAGAACGAAAAGCCCTGTGCCATGGCCGGCGCGGTCGCAATGCCGAGCGGCGCAGCCATCAGGGCCGCGCAAAGCGCGAGAGCCGTCTTCTTGATCCGCATCTCGAAGTCTCCTTGCTGTGAACAGCGTCCCTGTCGGGACCCAAACGGAGCGGCGTTGAAATCGTTCCCGGCGAATCCGCCGGGCGTCCCGCGAGGAGCCTTTGAATTCGCTGGCGAAACGGACGCCTGCCTGGAAAGCCGGCGGAGCCCGGCGCGACACCGCTTTCAGGTTGACCGCGAAGGCGTCTGTCCCTATTTTCCGCGCCACTTTCGGGGCGAACCGGGACCCGTTGGAGCGCATAGCTCAGCCGGTAGAGCAACTGACTTTTAATCAGTAGGTCCTGGGTTCGAGTCCCAGTGCGCTCACCATCGTTTTCCGATGGCCTCGCCGGTCCGCATCGTCCGTTCCGGCGCCTGCTGAACCTTCCCATCGCGCCCAACGCAACGGTCGGTAACATCGTGTCATTGGCGCTGGCGCCCGGATCGTGGCACCAGATGCGGGCGGCGGTCCTTCGGGTTCGCATTGCGGGTCGGCATCTCTGGCAACGCTCCTTCGGGAGCGCCGGCCTACCCCTCCGCCATCGACAACCTTTCTCCGGGCCGCGACGCGATGCCACGCGATGGTGATTGGCTGCCGGCAGGCGCTGCGGCTATATGCGCGGTGTCGAAAGCGGAGGTGGCATCGGGCCGTGGCGGTGGACGTCGGATATGCGAGCGCGGTCGCGGCCGGGGCGCTGTCGTTCCTGTCGCCCTGCGTGCTGCCGCTGGTGCCTCCCTACCTTTGCTACATGGCCGGCGTGTCCATGGACGATTTTCGCGGGCAGGCGGCAACGGCCGGCCCCGCGCCGAACCGTGCCCGTGCCGCGCTCGTCGGCTCATCAGTCGCCTTCGTGCTGGGCTTCACCACGGTCTTCGTCGCGCTCGGCGCGGGCGCGTCCTCGATCGGCGCGCTGCTGCGCCAGTGGCAGCAGGAGCTCGCGATCGCGGCCGGCATCGTCATCATCCTGATGGGGCTGAACTTCCTCGGCATCCTGCGCATCCCGCTTCTGTCGCGCGAGGCGCGCTTCCAGGCCTCGGGCAAGCCGGCGAGTGCGGTGGCCGCCTATGTCATGGGCCTCGCCTTCGCCTTCGGCTGGACGCCCTGCATCGGCCCGGTGCTGGGGCCGATCCTGACGCTGGCCGGCGGGCGCGAGACGGTGGGCGAGGGCGCCCTGCTGCTCGCCGCCTATTCGTTCGGCCTCGGCATCCCGTTCCTGTTCGCGGCCTTCTTCTCCGGCGCCTTCATGCGTTTCCTCGGCCGCTTCCGGGTGCATCTCGGCCGGGTCGAGAAGGCGATCGGACTGCTCCTCGTGATCGCCGGCGTGCTGTTCATATCCGGCGGCGTGCAGACCGCCTCCTACTGGCTGCTGGAGACGTTCCCGGGGCTCGCCACGCTCGGCTGAGCGCCCGTCGCCGGCGGCCTGCGCGACGGCAGGGTGGCCATCACCACGCCGGCCATGACGAGGCCGATCCCGACGGCGTGGTAGGCATGCAGCACCTCGCCCAGCGCGAACACTGCCAGCAGCACGCCGTAGACCGGCATCAGGTACATGAAGACGCCGGCGGTCGACGCGCCGATGCGGCGGATGCCGTACTGGAACGTCGAGAAGGCGAGCAGCGAGGAGATCAGCACGATCCCCGCTATGCCGGTCCAGGCCTGGCGGGTCACCGGCATCGGTGCGCCGGAAAGCATCTCGGCGATGCTGAACGGCGCGAGCAGCAGCGCTCCCGCCGCCGCCACGAGGCAGAACAGCGAGAGGTTCGGCAGCCGCCTCAGGCCCTCGTCGCGGTAGAGGATGGAATAGCCGGCCCAGGAGACCGCCCCGAGCAGGACCAGCAGGTCGCCGGGGCTGAACGAGAAGCCGATCAGGTCCGAAAGCTGCCCGCGCAGCACGATGACCGCCACGCCGGCGAGCGCCAGCGCCGAGCCAGCGACCTGCCGCAGCCCGATCGCCGCACCTAGGAAAATCGCTTCCAGCACCACCATGAACATCGGCGAGGTGGTGGTGATCAGCACGGCGTTGGTCGCCGTCGTCCAGCGCAGGCCGAGATAGACCATCGCTCCGCAGATCCACATGCCGAGGAAGCCGAGCAGCACGACGAGCAGGGCGCGGCGTGAGAGCGCCTCGCGTACGGCAGTCCGCTCGCGCAGCGCGAACGGCGCGAGCGCCAGCGCCACGCTGAACCAGCGGATGAAGGCCAGCGTGAACGGCGCCACGTCCGGCACCACCATGCGGCCGAAGATCAGGTTGGTCGAGAAGAACAGTGGCGCGAGCGCCGTGACCAGATAGGTCGCCGCGCCCGGCGCGGCCTGTTGCGGGGACTGTGGCAAGCGGCGCTCCGGTCAACCATAGGTCAAGACGCCGGCGCGATGCGCGTTGGAGCCTTGCGGCGCCGGTGATACATGTCTCGCGATTCCCGATCAACGCGAGAGCGGAAAACTCAGATGACCGAACGTTCCTGCCTGTGCGTGGTGCTGGCCGCCGGCGAGGGCACGCGCATGAAGAGTGCGCTGCCCAAGGTGCTGCACCCGATCGCCGGCCTGCCGCTCGTCGTGCACGTGATGCGCGCGGCGCAGGCCGCCGGCGGCGACGTGGCGCTGGTGGCGGGCCACGGCGCGGAGGCGGTGACGGCAGCGGTCCGCCGCTTCGTGCCCGAGGTCGAGAGCTACGTGCAGGAAAAGCGCCTCGGCACGGCGCACGCCGTGCTGTCGGCCCGCGCAGCACTGGAGCGCGGCCACGACGACCTTCTCGTCGTCTTCGGCGACACGCCGCTGCTGCAGGCGCAGGCGCTGCAGGCCGCGCGGGCCGAGCTGGCGCGCGGCGCCGACGTCGTCGTCATGGGTTTTCGCACGGACAACCCGCATGGCTACGGCCGGCTGATCGTCCGCGACGGCAAGCTCGTGGCGATCCGCGAGGATCGTGACTGTTCGGATGAGGAACGCCGCATAACCTTCTGTAACGGCGGGCTCATGGCCTTTTCCGGCAAACATGCGCTGGAGCTGCTGGAAGCGGTCGGCAACGACAATGCCAAGGGCGAGTACTACATGACCGACGCCGTCGCGATCGCCCACGGCCGCGGGCTGGACGTCGCAGCGATCGAGGTCCCCTACGACAACGTGCTCGGCATCAACACGCGCGCCGAGCTGGCGGAGGCGGAAGCCGTCTGGCAGCAGCGCCGCCGCAGCGCCGCGATGCTCGACGGCGTCACGCTCATCGATCCCGCGACCGTCTATTTCTCCCACGACACCGAGATCGGACGTGACACCGTGGTGGAACCCAACGTCTGGTTCGGCCCCGGCGTGACGGTCGGCGAGGGCGTAGCCATCCACGCTTTCTCGCATCTGGAGGGCACGCGCATCGCCAAAGGCGGCTCGGTCGGCCCGTTCGCGCGGCTCAGGCCCGGCGCCAACTTGGCCGAAGGTGCCAAGGTCGGCAATTTCTGCGAGGTGAAGCAGGCCGACATCGGCCCGGGCGCCAAGGTCAACCACCTGACCTATATCGGCGACGCCTCGATCGGTGCGAAGGCCAATATCGGCGCCGGCACCATCACCTGCAACTATGACGGCTTCGCCAAGCACCGCACCGAGATCGGCGCCGGCGCCTTCATCGGCTCGAACTCGGCATTGGTGGCGCCGGTGCGCATCGGCGACGGTGCCTATGTCTCGACCGGCAGCATCGTCACGCAGGACGTGCCCGACGACGGGCTCGCCTTCGGCCGCGCCCGCCAGGTCAACAAGGAAGGCCGCGGCCGCAAGCTGCGCGAGCGTCTCGCCGAGGCTGCGGCCGCCGCCAAGCGCAAGTAACCGGACCGCAAGCCTTGTGTGTCATGGTTTTGCGGCGCGGGCGGAAATGCGCTGAAAACAATTTTGACTTCCTTGCTTCCGCCGCAGTTCCTACATAGCGGAAGGTCGCGCCGAACGCGGCGACGGAGAGGGGCAGCACATGTGCGGTATCGTCGGGATCGTCGGCAATGCGCCGGTCGCGCCTCTGATCGTCGATGCGTTGAAGCGGCTTGAGTATCGCGGCTACGATTCCGCTGGCGTCGCCACGATCGAGGCGGGCGCACTGTCGCGCCGCCGCGCCGAGGGCAAGCTGGTCAACCTCGAGAACCGGCTGAAGGACAAGCCGCTCGGCGGCAAGATCGGCATCGGCCACACCCGCTGGGCGACCCACGGCGTCCCCAACGAGATCAATGCGCACCCGCATTTCTCGCGCGACGTGGCGATCGTCCACAACGGCATCATCGAGAACTTCGCCGAGCTGCGCGCCGAGCTGATCGCCGCCGGCTTCGAGTTCTCCTCGCAGACGGACACGGAAGTCGTGGCGCATCTCGTCACGCGCGGGCTGGACAACGGCCTGACGCCGGTCGAGGCCGCGCATGCCGCAATCCGCCGGCTGCAGGGCGCCTTCGCGCTCGCCATCATGTTCCGCGGCGACGACAATTTGCTGATCGGCGCCCGCAACGGCCCGCCGCTAGCCGTCGGCCACGGCGACGGGGAGATGTATCTCGGCTCGGACGCCATCGCGCTCGCGCCCTTCACCGATTCCATCACCTATCTGGAGGACGGCGACTGGGTGGTGGTGCGGCGCAACGAGATGCAGATCTTCGACGCCGCCGGCAAGCCGGTCGAGCGCCGCCGCCAGAAGTCGATCGGCACCAGCTTCCTGGTCGACAAGGGCAACCACCGGCACTTCATGGAGAAGGAGATCCACGAGCAGCCGGAGGTGATCTCACACACGCTGGCGCACTATCTCGACTTCACCACCAGCCGCGTCAACGACCACCCGCTGCCGTTTTCCTTCGCCGAGCTCGACCGGCTGGCGATCTCGGCCTGCGGCACCGCCTATCTGGCCGGGCTGATCGGCAAGTACTGGTTCGAGCGCTATGCGCGGCTGCCGGTCGACATCGATATCGCCTCCGAGTTCCGCTACCGCGAGATGCCGCTGACGAAGAAGAGCGCGGCGCTGTTCGTCTCGCAGTCGGGCGAGACCGCCGACACGCTCGCCTCGCTGCGCTACTGCCGCCGCGAGGGCGTGCCGATCGCGGCAATCGTCAACGTGCGCGAATCGACGATCGCCCGCGAATCCGACGGCGTCTTCCCGACGCTGGCCGGACCCGAGATCGGCGTCGCCTCGACCAAGGCCTTCACCTGCCAGCTCTCGGTGCTGGCGGCGCTGGCGGTGCGCGCCGCCGTCGAGCGCGGTCACCTGTCGGAAGCCGACGAGCAGCGCCTCGTGCGCGAGCTGTCGGAAGCGCCGCGCTTCGCCAGCCAGGTGCTCAAGCTCGACGAGCAGATCGCCAAGGTGGCGCGCGAGCTGTCGCAGGTGAGCCACGTGCTCTATCTCGGCCGCGACACCAGCTATCCGCTGGCGATGGAAGGCGCGCTCAAGCTCAAGGAAATCTCCTACATCCACGCCGAGGGCTACGCCGCGGGCGAGCTGAAGCACGGCCCGATCGCGCTGATCGACGAGACCATGCCGGTCATCGTCATCGCCCCGCACGACCGCATCTTCGACAAGACTGTCTCCAACATGCAGGAGGTCGCGGCGCGCGGCGGCAGGATCATCCTGATCACCGACGCGGAGGGTGCGGCGCGCTCGACAGTCGACGCGGTCGAGACGATCGTGCTGCCGGAGATGCCCGAGATCATCATGCCGATCGTCTACGCGCTGCCGGTGCAGTTGCTCGCCTACCACACGGCCGTGTTCATGGGCACCGACGTCGACCAGCCGCGCAACCTCGCCAAGTCGGTGACGGTCGAATAGGCCGTCACGAAGCCGCCGGAATCGCTATTCAAAAGCCCCGCCTGCTGCCCTATCCTGCCTTGCGACGAAGGATGCGGCGGGAGAGGGGACGGTTTCGGCGACAATGACCCGGCTGCGCAACTACTTCCTGACCGGCATCATCGTCACGGCGCCGCTCGCCATCACCGCCTATCTCGCCTGGACGATCATCCACTGGGTCGATTCGTGGGTGAAGCCCTACGTCCCGGATCGCTACAATCCGGACCACTATCTGCCATTCGCCGTGCCGGGCTTCGGCCTCGTCGTCGCGCTTTTGATGATCACGCTGATCGGCTTCGTTACCGCCAGCTTCGTCGGCCGCACGATCGTCGGCTTCGGCGAGCGGCTGCTCAACCGCATGCCGCTGATTCGCAACGTCTATCGCGGGCTGAAGCAGATCTTCGAGACGGTGCTGGCCAACCGCTCGGACCTGTTCAACAAGGTCGCGCTGTTCGAATATCCCCGCAAGGGCGCCTGGTCGATCGTCTTCATCGCCAAGCAGCAGGAGAGCGAGATCAACGCCGCGCTGTCCGGCCGCCACGGACGCACGGTGGCGGTGTTCCGGCCGATCACGCCCAACGTGACGACCGGCTACCTGCTCTATGTCGACGAGAGTGACCTGATCCCGCTCGACATGTCGGTCGAGGACGCCGCCAAGGTGCTGATCTCGGCCGGGCTGGTGACGCCCGAGCCGGCGCGCAAGCTGCGCGAGCTGCTGCCGCCGCCCGCCCAGCCGAAGAACGGCAACGACCCGCAAGCCTCCAGCGCGGCCGCCGAATAGGCCTCAGCCCGAGCGCAGCAGCCGGATCGCCTCGTCGCGCCCGAACAGGTAGAGCAGCAGGCGCAGGGCCTCGCCGCGCGGGGTGACGAGGTCGGGATCGGTCTGGAGGATCAGCCGCGCGTCGTTGCGGGCCGTCTCCAGCAGGTCCGAATGGTGCTCCAGCCGCGCCAGCATGAAGCCCGGCGTGCCCGACTGGCGCGTGCCCAGCAGTTCGCCTTCGCCGCGCAGCTTCAAATCCTCCTCGGCGATAAGAAAACCGTCCTCGGTCTCGCGCATCACCGACAGCCGCCGTTTCGCGGTCTCGCCGAGCGGCGCCTTGTAGAGCAGCACGCAGCTCGATTCCTTCGCGCCGCGGCCGACGCGGCCGCGCAACTGGTGGAGTTGCGACAGGCCGAAGCGCTCGGCATGCTCGATCACCATGATCGTGGCGTCCGGCACGTCGACGCCGACCTCGACCACCGTGGTCGCCACCAGCAGGCTCGTCGCGCCCTCCTTGAAGGCCTGCATGGCGGCGTCCTTGTCGGGGCCGGCCATGCGGCCATGCACCAGCCCGACCTTGGCGCCGAAGCGTTTCCTGAGCTGCGCGGCGCGCTCCTCGGCCGACATCAGGCCGGCGACCTCCGATTCCTCGACCAGCGGGCAGATCCAGTAGACCTTCTGGCCTTCCGCCATCGCCTCGCCGATGCGGGTGGCCAGTTCGTCGATGCGTTCGAGCGGCATCGTCACGGTTCGGATCGGCCGGCGTCCGGCCGGCTTTTCGGTCAGCCGCGACACGTCCATGTCGCCGAAGGCGGTGAGCACCAGCGTGCGCGGGATCGGCGTCGCGGTCATCACTAGCATGTCGGGCGCGGACCCCTTGGCGCTCATCGCCAGCCGCTGGTGGACGCCGAAGCGGTGCTGCTCGTCCACCACCGACAGGACGAGGTCATGGAACGTCACGGCCTCCTGGAACAGCGCATGCGTGCCGATGACGATGTCGACGCGGCCCTCGGCGATGTCCTCCAGCACGGCCGTCCGCTCGCGCCCCTTGAGCCGGCCGGTGAGCAGGGCGGCCTTCAGCCCGGCCTTCTCGGCGAGCGGCGCGATGGTCGCGAGGTGCTGGCGCGCGAGGATCTCGGTCGGCGCCATCAGCGCCGACTGGCCGCCGGCCTCGGCCGCGCGAGCCATGGCCAGCAGCGCCACCACCGTCTTGCCCGAGCCGACGTCGCCCTGGAGCAGCCGCAGCATGCGGTCGGGCTTCGCCAGGTCCGTGTGGATCTCCTCGATTGCCGTCTGCTGGGCCGAGGTCAGCGAATAGGGGAGCGCGGCGCGGATCTTCGCCTCGATCGCGCCGTCGCCCGGCAAGGGCCGACCCGACAGCCGCCGCGTGCGCGCACGCACGAGGGCCAGCGCGAACTGGCCGGCCAGCAGCTCGTCATAGGCGAGCCGGCGCCACGCCGCGCCCTCGGGTGCCGCCGCTTCCGGGTCGGCCGGGCGGTGGATCCGCGCCAGCGCCGCGCCGAAGGCGGGAAAGGTCTGGCGGCGGGCGAGCTCGGCGTCGAGCCATTCGGGCAGCGCCGGCACGCGGTCGAGCGCCTGCAGGATCGCTTTGCGCAGCACCTTGCCCGACAGGCCCGCCGTCAGCGGATAGACCGGCTCGACCAGCGGCAGCGCGTGCGCCTCCGAAGCCGGCACCATGTAGTCCGGGTGCACCATGCTCGGCCGGCCGTTGAACCACTCCATGCGGCCGCTGATCATCATCCGCTCGCCGACCGGCAGTGTCTTTTCGAGGTACGGCCGCTGCGCATGGAAGAAGGTCAGCGCGATCTCGCCCGTCTCGTCGAAGGCGAACACACGATAGGGCACATTGGAGCGCCCGCGCGGCGACGGCTGGTGGCGGTCAATGGTGACGTCCAGCGTTACGACGGCGCCCTCCGGCGCGCCGGCGATCTCCCACCGCCTGCGGCGGTCGACCACCGAATGCGGCAGCACGAACAGCAGGTCGGCCACGCGCGACTCGCGGCCGAACGTGTCGGCCGGCACGATCTGCGCGATCAGGCCGGCCAGCCGCGCGCCGACGCCGTCGAGCGCGGTGACGGGGGCGAACAGCGGATCGAGCAGGGCAGGGCGCATGGCGCGACCATAGGGCCGGCGCGGCGCGACGCAAGGCTGACAGGCCGGCCCATCCGCGATATACGCCGCACCAGCAAGGGAATGGTGGCATGAGCGACGATCACGACCGGCTGGAGGCCCGCAGACGCAGGGCGCGCTTCCGCTCCTGGCACCGCGGGACGCGCGAGGCCGACCTGATACTCGGCCCCTTCGCCGACGAAGCCGCCGCCGGCTTGACCGTGCCGGAACTGGACCAATATGAGGCGTTGCTGGAAGAGGCGGACGCCGACGTGCTCGGATGGGTGACGGGCGGTACGTCCGTCCCCGCCGCATTCGACACACCGCTCCTGCGCAGAATCGCCGCGCGCAGCCGGGGCAACGCAGACTGACAATCATGCCGCTCATCGAATCCCTCGGGCTGAAGCCCGGCAGGACGGGCGCCGTCACCGTCGACGGCGTGGCCGAAGGCTACGAGGCCTTCGCGCTGGCGCAGGTCCAGGCCGAGATCGCGGCGAACGGGCCGCTGGTCTTCGTGCTGCGCGACGGACAGCGCCTGCCGGCGCTGCGCGAGGCGCTCGCCTTCGCCGCGCCCTCGCTGCCGGTGCTGGAGCTGCCGGGCTGGGACTGCCTGCCCTATGATCGCGTCTCGCCCGGCGCGGAGGCTGCCGCCCGCCGCCTCGACGCCATGGCGGCGATGGCCGCGCTGGCCAAGGCGCCGCATCCTGCGCTGGTGCTGACCACCGTCAATGCGCTCCTGCAGCGCATGCCGCCGGCGGCGGGCATCGTCGCGCAGATGTTTTCGGCCCGGCCCGGCAATCAGGTCGACATGAACGCGCTCGTCGCTCGTCTCGAGGGCCGCGGCTTCGAGCGGGTGGCGACCGTGCGCGAGGTCGGCGAATACGCCGTGCGCGGCGGCATCCTCGACCTCTTCGCGCCCGGCTCGGCCGAGCCGCTGCGGCTCGACTTCTTCGGCGACACGCTCGAATCGATCCGCGCCTTCGACGCCGCCACCCAGCGCACGACCGGACAGCGCAGCGAGATCGCCCTCAACGCCATGAGCGAGGTGTGGCTGACGCCCGATTCGATCAGCCGCTTCCGCCGCGCCTATATCGACGCCTTCGGCGCGCCCGCGCGGGACGACGCGCTGTACACGGCGATCAGCGAGGGTCGCCGCTTCGCCGGCATGGAGCACTGGCTGCCCTTCTTCCACGAGCGGCTGGAGACGATCTTCGACTACCTGCCGGACGCGCCGATGGTCTTCGATCATCTCGCCCACGAGGCGATTGGCGAACGCCACCGCCTGATCCTCGACCACTACGAGGCGCGCCAGCGCCAGTCGTCGGGGGCGGGCCTCGCCGAGACGGTGCCCTACAAGCCGGTGGCTCCGGGCCTGCTCTACATGTCGCCCGAGGAGATCGACCGCGCCGACGCCGGCCGGCTCACCGTGAACTCTTCTGCCTTCGACACGCCGGAAGGCGAGACCGTCACGGTCCGCCATGCCGGCGCACGGGCCGGCCGCAGCTTCGCCGCCGAGCGCGCCGACCCCAACGTCAACGTCTTCGACAAGGCCGTCGAGCACATCGCGCAGTTGCGTGGAGGCAAGCGCGTGCTGGTCGCCGGCTGGAGCGAGGGCTCGCTCGACCGGCTGTCGCAGATCCTCGACGAGCACCATCTCGGCGGCACGCGCCGGGTGGCCACGCTCGCCGCGCTCGAAGGGCTGGGCGCGCAGGAGGTGGGCCTCGCCGTGCTGCCGCTGGAAGCCGGCTTCGAGACGGCGAGGCTCGCCGTCGTGGCCGAGCAGGACATCCTCGGTGATCGGCTGGTGCGGCGCGCCCGCAAGCGCCGCGCCGCCAACTTCATCTCCGAGGTGGCGGGGCTGGCGGCCGGCGACATCGTCGTCCATGCCGATCACGGCATCGGCCGCTTCGTCGGGCTGAAGACGATTCAGGCGGCCGGCGCGCCGCACGACTGCCTCGAAATCCACTATGCCGGCGACGACAAGCTCTATCTGCCGGTCGAGAACATCGAGCTTTTGTCGCGCTACGGCACGGATTCGGCCGAAGCCGCGCTCGACAAGCTCGGCGGCGGCGCCTGGCAGGCACGCAAGGCGCGGCTGAAGAAGCGCCTGCTCGACATGGCGGGCGACCTGATCCGCGTCGCGGCCGAGCGCCAGATGCGCGGCGCGCCGGCGCTTACCCCGCCGGAAGGCCTCTACGGCGAGTTCGCCGCGCGTTTCCCCTATGACGAGACCGAGGACCAGCAGAGCGCGATCGACGCCGTCTTCGACGACCTCTCCGCCGGCCGGCCGATGGACCGGCTGGTCTGCGGCGACGTCGGCTTCGGCAAGACCGAGGTCGCGCTGCGCGCCGCCTTCATCGCCGTCATGGGTGGCCTGCAGGTGGCTGTCGTGGTGCCCACCACGCTTCTGTCGCGCCAGCACTTCAAGACGTTTTCGCAGCGCTTCGCCGGCCTGCCGGTGCGCGTGCGCCAGGCCTCGCGGCTGGTCAACGCCAAAGAGCTGGCAGACACGAAAAAGGGGCTTGCCGACGGCACGGTCGACATCGTGGTCGGCACCCACGCGCTGCTCGGCTCCTCCGTCAGCTTCCGCAATCTCGGCCTGCTGATCGTCGACGAGGAGCAGCATTTCGGCGTCAAGCACAAGGAGCGGCTGAAGGAGCTGAAGAGCGACGTGCACGTGCTGACGCTGTCGGCGACCCCGATCCCGCGCACGCTGCAACTCGCCCTCACCGGCGTGCGCGAGCTGTCGCTGATCGCCACCCCGCCGGTCGACCGCATGGCCGTGCGCACCTTCATCTCGCCCTTCGATCCGCTGGTCATCCGCGAGACGCTGCTGCGCGAGCGCTACCGCGGCGGCCAGAGTTTTTACGTCGTGCCGCGCATCTCGGACCTCGCCGACGTGCGCGAGTTCCTCGCCGCGCAGGTGCCGGAGCTGAAGGTCGCCACCGCCCACGGCCAGCTCCCGCCGGGCGAGCTGGACGACATCATGAACGCCTTCTACGACGGCCAGTACGACGTGCTGCTGTCGACCACGATCGTGGAATCGGGCCTCGACATCCCGACCGCCAACACGCTGATCGTGCACCGCGCCGACATGTTCGGGCTGGCCCAGCTCTACCAGTTGCGGGGCAGGGTTGGGCGCTCCAAGCTGCGCGCCTATGCGCTGTTCACGCTCCCGGCCAAGAAGAAGCTGACGGCGACCGCCGAGCGGCGGCTCAAGGTGCTGCAATCGCTCGATTCGCTCGGCGCCGGCTTCCAGCTCGCCAGCCACGACCTCGACATCCGCGGCGCCGGCAACCTGCTCGGCGAGGAGCAGTCGGGCCACATCAAGGAGGTCGGCTACGAGCTCTACCAGCAGATGCTGGAGGAGGCTGTGGCCGAGGTGAAGGGTGCGCCGGAGGCGGCAGGCGCCGGCTGGTCGCCGCAGATCACCGTCGGCACGGCGGTGATGATCCCGGAAGGATACGTGCCGGACCTCCAGCTCCGGCTCGGCCTCTACCGCCGCATCGGCGAACTGGAGACGCCGGAGGAGATCGACGCCTTCGGCGCCGAGCTGATCGACCGCTTCGGCCCGATGCCGGAGGAGGTCGGCCACCTGCTCAAGATCGTCTACATCAAGGCGCTGTGCCGGCGCGCCAACGTCGAGAAGCTCGACGCCGGGCCGAAGGGCATCGTGCTGCATTTCCGCCATCGCGAGTTCCCAAACCCGGCCGGGCTGGTGCGCTTCATCGGCGAGCAGGGCTCGCTGGCCAAGATCCGGCCCGACCAGAGCGTGGTCTTCATCCGCGACTGGCCGACGGCCGAGAAGCGCCTGTCGGGCGCGGCCGTGGTGGTCACGCAGCTCGTGCGGCTCATCGGCAAGCAGGCCGCCTGAGGCGCGGCAGGAAGCGCGTTTTCCAGAAATGGAACGGCCCGGAATCCGGGCCGCTTTCGGCGGTCCGGCAAGGCGATCCGCGCGAAGCCTTGTATTCGGCGCGATCTTGCACTATGTATGTGCCATCGAACTTGTTGACGAACTTTGTTACCGCGCCACGGCGCTCCGACGATCTTCCTTCTCAATTTCGAACGACTACGACGTTTGGCACGAGGCCAGACGGCGACGATCTATGCCGATTTGAAAGGAAAATCGCTATGAGCACCGGAACCGTAAAGTTTTTCAACGCCACCAAGGGCTTCGGCTTCATCGAGCAGGGCGGCGGACAGCCGGACGTGTTCGTTCACATCTCCGCCGTCGAGCGCGCCGGCATGCGCACCCTCGTCGAGGGCCAGAAGGTCAACTTCGACTTGGTGCAGGACCGCCGCAGCGGCAAGAACGCGGCCGAGAATCTTCAGGCCGCATAAGGACAACGCTTCTGGTCTTTGACCACGGATGTACTGGCACTGGCCATCGAGGCGTTCAGGAGAAGGTCGGGGAATCCCGGCCTTTTTCGTTTTCGAGGAGTAGCACCCATGGATGAGACATCGGCGGCCGCCGTCTTCAAGCTCAAGCCGTCAAGGCAGGAGACCAAGGCCGACACCACGACCCGCGCCGCGCGGGAGATCATCGACAGCGAAGCGTCCGCCCGCGAGGCCAAGACGCAGCGCCTGCGCGCCGCGCGGCTGGCGATCGAGGCGATCGACAAGCCCGCGCCCGCCGCGAAAAAGAAGAAGACAAGGAAGGGCTGAGGCCCTCAGGCCAGCGTCTCGCCGCTGGCCTTCGCCTGCGCCACGCGCCGGATCGCGTCGGCGAGCACGGCCGTATCCTGCGCCCCGACCACGGCATAGCGCCCGTCGAGCAGGAAGCAGGGCACGCCTGTCACGCCCATGCGCGAGGCCGTCTCGATCTCGGCGCGCACCGCGTCGCGGTCGGCGTCGGTCGCGAGCAGCGTTTCCACCAGCGCCGCATCCATGCCCGCCTCGCAGGCCAGCTCGGTCAGCACCTCGTGGCTGCCGATGTCGCGGCCTTCCTCGAAATAGGCCTTGAACAGCCGCCGCACGATCCTGCCTTGCGCAGCCTCGTCGCTGCCGCCGGCCCAGCGGATCAGGCGATGGGCGTCGAGCGTGTTGGGCGACCTCTCGATCCGGTCGAAGGCGAAGGCAATTCCCGCGTCGCGGCCGAGCTCGCCCAGGCGGTCGTGCGCGGCCTGCAGGCGCCCGCTATTGCCGAACTTCGCCTCCATATAGGCCTTGCGGTCCAGGCCGTCGGCCGGAATGGTCGGGTCGAGCTGGTAGGGGCGCCAGCGCACGCTGGCCTCGACCTCCGGGGCCGCTGCCAGCGCCTGGTCGAGGCGCTTCTGGCCGAGATAGCACCACGGGCAGACGGCGTCGGAGACGACGTCGATGGTGATCGGGGCGGTTTTTGCCATTGGCCTTCTCCTCAATCCTTCTTCCGCCACCACGTCGCGAGCTGGTAGCCGAACAGCGGCGTCCTGTCCGGGTGCTCCAGATAGGTCCAGTAGGCGATCCACTGGCCGGCGGCGTGCTGCATGGTGACCATGTAGGCGCCGGAGATCAGCAGCCGGTCGAGGACGCGCACCGCCGCCACGTAGTCGTCCTTGGCGCGCGCGTTGAGCATCGCCTCGATCGCCGCGTCGATGGCCGGGTCCGCCACGCCCGCGAGGTTGAACGAACCCTCGACATTGGCCGCTTCCGAACCCCATCGGCCGATCTGCTCGAAGCCGGGCGACAGCGAATTGTTGAAGCCGCCGGCGCCGATCAGCACCTCGAAGTCGAAGCGCTGCTTGCGCGACTGGATCTGGTCGCCGTCGAGCGCGCGGATGCTCGCCGCGATGCCGAGCTTGCCGAGGGTGCGCTGGTAGAGCGCGGCGAGGCGCTCCTCCTCCTGGCTTGAGGTCAGGATCTCGAACCCGAGCGGGTTGCCCGCCTTGTCGCGCATGGCGCCGCCGTCGATGTGGTAGCCGGCGCTCTGGAAGAGATCGAGCGCGGCGCGCAGCACCTTGCGGTCCTGGCCGGAGCCGTCGGTGACCGGCGGGCGCCACGTCCCGTCCATCACGTCCGGCGGCACGCGGCCGGGGAAGGGGGCCAGCAGCTTCTTTTCCGCTTCGCTCGCCGGATGGCCGAGCGCGGACAGCTCCGATCCCTGCCAGTAGCTCGTGGTGCGGGTGAACTTGCCGCCGAACAGGTTAGTGTTGGCCCACTCGAAGTCGTAGAGCATGGCGAGCGCGCGCCGAACCACGGGATCGGAGAATTTCGGCAGCCGCGTGTTGAACAGGAAGCCCGTCACCACCGGCGGGATGCCGAGCTCGAACTGGCGCACGACCACCTTGCCTTCCCTGGCGGCCGGGAAGTCGAACTCGCGTTCGGCCTGCAGCGGCCCCATGCCGGTATATTGCGAGCCGGCATAGGCCGAGCACAGCCCCTTCTTGAACGCCTCGAACTGCGAGTTGGCGTTGAGGAAATAGAGGATGTCGACGCGGTCGTAATTGTCGAAGCCGCGTTTGGCGGGCACGTCGCGGCCCCAGTAGTCCGGGTTGCGGCGGAACGAGATCCGCTCGCCCGGCACCACCTTGTCGACGATGTAGGGACCGGAGCCGATCAGCGGCTTGAGCGTGGTCTGGTCGAACGTCTCCTTGTCGAAGGCGTGCGCCGGCACGATCGGCGTCAGCGCCACGATCAGCGGGAATTCGCGGTCCGCCTTCTCGTTGAAGGTGAACTTGACGCTGTGCTCGCCGGTCTTTTCCAGCTTGGCGATGCGCGCCATCCGGTCGCTGTAGGGCGGCCGGCCCTTGGCGGTGAACACGTCGTAGGTGAACAGCACGTCCTCGGGCGTCACCGGCTGGCCGTCGGACCATTTCGCCTGCGGGTTGAGGTGGAACTCGATCCAGCTCCGGTCCTCCGGCATCTCGACCGATTCGGCCAGCAGCCCGTAGAGGCCGAACGGCTCGTCGGCATTGCGCGTCATCAGCGGCTCGAAGACGAAATTGCCGAAGATCGTGTCCATCATGCCGCGCGCCGTCGTGCGCAGGCTCTTGATGATGAAGGGGTTCAGGTTGTCGAAGGTGCCGACGACGCAATAGGTGATCTCGCCGCCCTTCGGCGCGTCGGGATTGGCATAGGGCAGGTGGTCGTAGTTCGCCGGCAGCGCCGGATCGCCATGCATGGCGATGCCGTGGACGGGCTGTGCCGCCGCCAGGCCGCAGCCGGCGAGGAACGACGCGAGAAAGGCTGCTGCCAGTCGTTTCAACGGGGACTCCGTTTCAGTGGGACACCCATGCGGGCCGTCGAGTCGGCCGATTTGTAGCATGGCGCTCCGCCATTACCCATGACGCGAGGTTTTTGCCGGGCGCCGCGCGATCGGGCTGGATTCGCACCACCTCGCGGTGTACAGCGCGGCAGTCATGCTGTTGCCGCATTTCGCCGACACCTAGCGCCTGACTGCGGCAAATGCTCGCCGGAACGGGATTTTGAGAGGATTGGGTTAGGATGACAACGCTGAAGATGATTGCCGGGCGCCTCACGCTGATCGGCGCCGGCGCGGCCGCCATGTTCGCAGCAGGCGTGGCGCAGGGCGCGGCCCAGGAGCAGTCGCAATCGCAGCTTCCGCAGGGCTGGTTCAAGGCCTGCACCAAGCAGGCGGACGTCGACATGTGCAACGTCCAGTACCGCGTCATCGCCTCGACCGGCCAGATCATCGGCTCGGTCAACCTGATGCAGCTCAGCGGCAAGGTGAACCAGAAGGTCATCCAGATCACCGTGCCGCTCGGCCGGCTGGTGCCCGCCGGCATCCAGCTCCAGATCGACAACAACCAGCCGCGCAAGCTCGACTACAAGTACTGCATGCCGGATACCTGCATCGCCGAGGCTCCTCTGACCGACGATCTCGTCAACGCCCTCAAGAAGGGCCAGCAGATCACCGCGACGTCGGTCAACTTCCAGAACCAGCCGAACCCGATGCCGATGACGCTGGCGGGCTTCACCGCCGCCTTCGACGGCCCGGCGCTGCAGCAGAATGACCTCGACGAGAAGAACCAGCAGGTCCAGGATTTCGTCAAGCGCAACACCGAGAACTTCAGCAAGCGCCTGCAGGACGCGCAGGACGCTTCCAAGAAGTCCGAATAGTCCGCTTCGCGACGCTTCGAATATCAAAAAGGCGGGCTTCGGCCCGCCTTTTTCGTTGTGCCGTCCGCTTGCGGGAAGGCGGAAATGCGCCGCGTCAGTGCCGCGCCGTGGCCTTCGGCCGGTAGCGGCCGTCGTCGCTCACCATGAACATCTCGGCCACCTGCGGATGGCGGATCGGCTCGCCCGACTCGTCCTCGAGCAGGTTCTGCTCCGAGACGTAGGCGATGTATTCCGTCTCCGCATTCTCGGCGAGCAGGTGGTAGAAGGGCTGGTCCTTGCGCGGCCGCACCTCGGCCGGGATCGCCTGGTACCATTCCTCGGTGTTGGCGAATTCCGGATCGACATCGAAGATGACGCCACGGAAGGGGAACAGCCGGTGGCGGACCACCTGGCCGATCCTGAATCGTGCCGTCTTGATGCTGCGTTCCATCGATCTCTACCCCGCGCCCTATGTGGCGCAAGCACGCTGCCAATTCAATCCCAAAGCGCCCGGTATGCTTGACGCGCGCCGCATGCGCGGGCTAGCGGCTTGACGGCAATGTCTGACATCATCGGCCTCGTTCTGCCGTTCTTCGGCATGATCTTCCTGGGATTCGCCGTGGCGCGGATCACCCGCCAGCCCGTCGAGGCGCTGGGCTGGATGAACACCTTCGTCATCTACGTCGCGCTGCCCTGCCTGTTCTTCCAGCTCCTGTCGCGGACGCCGATCGAGAAGCTGACCGAGATGGGCTACATCTTCGGCTCGGTGCTGGCGACCTATCTCGTCTTCTCGGCGATGTTCGTCTTCTCCGTGCTGACCAATCGCGGCGAGATCGCCGAGAGCACGATCAAGGGGCTGGCGGCGGCCTACGGCAACATCGGCTACATGGGGCCGGGGCTTGCCCTGCTCGCCTTCGGCGAGGAGGCGGCGGTCCCGGTCGCGCTGATCTTCTGCTTCGAGAACATCATGCACTTCGCCGTCGCGCCGCTGATGATGGCGCTGGCTGGCGACGAGCGCGGTGGCGCGGGCCAGCTCGCGCTCGGCGTGGTCAGGAAGATCGCGCTGCATCCCTTCATCATCGCCACCGCGATCGGCGTCGCCGCGGCTGCCCTGCATGTGCGCCCGCCCACCGCGCTCGCGACGATGCTCGACTACCTCGCCCGTGCGGCCGCGCCCTGCGCGCTTTTCGCCATGGGCGTGACGCTGGCGCTGCGGCCGCTGAAGCGGATGCCGCGCGAGATCGGCCTGATCGCCGTGCTCAAGCTCGTCGTCCACCCGGCGCTCTGCTACGTGATCCTGAGCCTCGTCGGCAATTTCGACCCGGCCTGGGTGTTCTCGGCCGTGCTGCTCGCCTCGCTGCCGACGGCCACTAACGTCTTCGTCATCGGCCAGCAATACGGCGTCTGGGTCGAGCGCGCCTCGGCCAGCATCCTCGTCACCACCGTGCTGTCGGTCGCAACGGTCACGGCGCTGCTCTTCCTCATCAAGGGCGGCTACCTACCGCCCGACCTTTTCCCTTAAGCCCCCGGAAAGAGCGGCGAGCCCGCTGCCCGGCCGCAGTCCCTCGCGCATGAAGAAGCCGCGCAGCGGCGCGAAGGCGCCGAGCGCGCCGAGCCCGGCCATGCGGGCGAGCTGGGCCGGCAGGAAGCCGCTCAGCAGCGAGCGGTTGAGCAGGTTGACCGCGCCGGTGCGGGCGACGATGTCGATGCGCCGCCGCCGGTCGTAGTCGGCAAGTGCTGCCTCGCCGCCGGGATCGTCGCGATGGGCGCCGGCGATTGCCGTGAGCTCCTCGACGTCGCGGATGCCGAGATTGAGGCCCTGCGCGCCGATCGGCGGGATGACGTGCGCGGCCTCGCCGAGCAGCGCGACGCGGCGGGCGGCGAAGCGCGACGGCGACACGGTGGAGAGCGGATAGACCTGCCGGCCCGGCTCCACCGTCACCTTGCCGAGCATAGACTGCATGGCCTCCTCGACGCGCCGCGACAGCGCCTCGTCGGGAAGCGCTGCGAGCGCCTCGGCCTCGGCCGGCCGCACCACCCAGACGAGGCTGGAACGGCGGCCGCCCGGCAGCGGCACCTGCGTGAACGGCCCGGTCTCGGTGTGGAATTCGGTGGAGACGGATTCGTGGTCGCGCTCATGCGCGAAGTTGAGCACCAGCGCCGCCTGCGGCAGCGGGTTGGCGCGGGTGGCGATGCCCGCCGCCTCGCGCGCCGGCGAGGCGCGGCCGTCGGCCGCCGCGACAAGCGCAGCGCTTGCCGTCCCGCCGTCGGCCAGATGCGCCACCGCCCTGCCGGGCGTCAGCTCCCAGCGCTCCACCGTCGTGCGCAGGCGCGCGATGCCCGCCTGCGCGGCCGCGGCCTCCGAAAGAACCGTGTTGAGCCGCGTGTTCGGTATGTTGAGGCCGAACAGGTCCTCGCCGATCTCGGCGGCGCGGAAGGTCACCGGCCGGCTGCGCACGAGCCGGCGGGTCGCGTCGACGATGCGCATGGCCGACAGCGGCGCGCCGGCGGCCGCGAGCTCCGCGCCGACGCCGAGGCCGTCGAGGAAGGCGAGCGAAGGCTTCATCAGCGCGGTCGTGCGGCGGTCGTCGAGGCGCGGCTCCGGCCCGACGAGGCTCACCGAGAAGCCGGCGCGCGCGAGCGCAAGCGCCGCGATCAGCCCGACCGGGCCGGTGCCGGCGACGAGTATGTCCGCATTCCGATCCGCAACCACGTCCTGCCTTCCGCTCATCTGGCACAACACCCGACAAGCATATATGCCGTTGGCCGGCCGCTCTTCAACGCGGCGATTTGGCGTCCGGCACGATGAGCGACGAGTTCGACAACCTCGACAGGCTCGGCCATGGCATCGCCCGCTTCTCGGGCCGGCCGGCGGCGGCCGTGACGATCCTGCTGGCGGCGGCCGTCATTGTCTCGTGGCTGCTGCTCCTCGTCATGGCGGGCGGCGCGGCGCAGGTGCTGCCGCCGCGCGAGGCCGGGCCTGGGATGTCGGCTCTCGAAGGCTTCGGCTGGCCGGGCCTCGTCGAGGCGGGCCGGCTGTTCGCGCAACTGTGCCTGTCGCCCGGCATCCCCGACCTGTCGGGGCCGGCCCGCTTCGCCGCGCTGGCGGCAATGTGGTTCCTGATGGCGGTAGCCACCATGCTGCCCTCGGCCGCGCCCATGATCCGCACCTATTGCGAGATCGCCGACACCGCACGCGGCCGCGGCCGTTGCGTCGTCCATCCGCGGGTGTTCGTCGCCGGCTATCTCGGCGTCTGGCTCGCCGCGGCCGGCGCCTTCGCCGGCCTGTCGGTAGCCATTCAGACAGGACTTGCAGCAGGTTCGCGGCCGCTCGACGGGATCGCCGGCGCCGTCATGCTGGCGATCGCCGGGCTGTGGCAGTTCACGCCGATGAAGGACGCCTGCCTGCGCAGGTGCCGGGCGCCCTTCGCCACGCTCTTCGGCCGCTGGACCGACCGCCCGGCGGGCGTCCTGCGGCTCGGCGCCGAGCAGGGGCTGTGGTGCCTCGGCTGCTGCTGGGCGCTGATGCTGGTGATGTTCGTGGTTGGCCTCATGAACATCTTCTGGATGGCGCTCGCGGGCGTCTTCGCCATCGTGGAGAAACAGGGCAGGGGGAAGACGGCGAGCCGCGTGGCCGGCGCGATACTGCTTGTGTGGGCGACGGCCCTGCTAGTAGTCTCCCTCTGAGGAACCGAGGGGACCATGGCGGATCGAAGCTGGGCATTGAAGGGCGAGCTGGTGCTGTCCTGCAACTGCACCGTCTTCTGCCCGTGCGTGCTGTCGCTCGGCAACCACCCGCCGACGGAAGGCTACTGCCAGACCTGGGCCGGCTTCCGCATCGATTCGGGCCATTTCGGCGACGTCGACCTGTCCGGCCTCAATCTCGGGCTGGTCATGGAGATTCCCGGCTACATGAGCCGCGGCAACTGGACGGCGGGCCTGTTCCTCGACGAGCGCGCCTCGATCTACGCCGAGAAGGCGATCGGGAAGATTTTTTCCGGCAAGGCGGGCGGCACCACCGGCCTGCTCGACATCCTGGTCGGAAAGTTCCTCGGCATCCAGCGCGCGCCGATCACCTACGAGGTGCGCGAGCGCACCCGCATCTTCCAGATCCCCAGGGTCATCGAGGGGGCCGTGACGCCCATCCCCGGCAAGTCGCCGGAAGCGGACACCGTCATCTCCAATTCGCAATACTGGATCGCGCCCGAGATCACCGTCGCCAAGGCCGAGAAGAGCCGCATGCGCGCCTTCGGCCGCAACTGGAACTTCGCCGGGCGCTCGGCCGAGATCTGCAAGCTGGACTGGCGCGGTCCGTGAGCAACGAGACGATCCGCAGGAAGCTGTCGGAGCGGATTCCGAAACCGAAGAAGAAGGTGACCTGGCCGCAGGCGCGTGCCTTTTCCGTGCACCTGCTCACGGCGTCCGGTTCCTTCCTCGCCTTCCTGTCGCTGGTGGCGGCGAGCGAGCAGCGCTGGACGGCGATGTTCTGGTGGCTGGGGCTGGCGCTCTTCGTCGACGGCATAGACGGGCCCATCGCGCGCCGGCTGCAGGTAAAGGAGGTGCTGCCGACCTGGTCGGGCGAGCTCCTCGACAACATCATCGACTACGTCACCTACGTGCTGATCCCGGCCTTCGCGCTCTACCAGCGCGGTTTCATGGGCGCCGGCCTGTCCTTCCTGTCGGCCGCGATCATCGTCGTCTCCAGCGCGGTCTACTACGCCGACACCGGCATGAAGACGAAGGAGAACTTCTTCAAGGGCTTCCCGGTCGTCTGGAACATGGTCGTCTTCACCCTGTTCGTGATCGAGCCCGGCGAATACATCTCCTTCGCGGTCGTGCTGGTGGCCGGCCTGCTGACCTTCGTGCCGCTCTATTTCCTCCATCCGGTGCGGGTGGTGCGGCTGCGCACGATAAACCTGCCGATCTTCCTCGCCTGGTGTGCCTTCGGCGCCATCGCGCTGATCGAGGACATGCAGGCCGACCCGATCGTTCGCATCGGCGTCGCGGCCACCGGCATCTATCTGTTCTGCATCGGAGCGATCATGCAGCTCTTCCCGAGGCTCGGCAGGAAGGAACACGACACATGACCAAGGCGATCCGCATCCACGAACATGGCGGGCCGGAGGTGCTGCGCTACGAGGATGTCGAGACAGGCCAGCCGGGGCCGGGCCAGGCGCTGGTCAGGCACACCGCGATCGGCGTCAACTTCATCGACTGCTACTACCGCACCGGCCTCTATCCAGCGCCCGGCGGCCTGCCTCTCATCCCCGGCGGGGAGGGGGCGGGCGTTGTCGAGGCCGTCGGCGAGGGCGTCGGCTCGCTGAAACCGGGCGACCGCGTCGCCTATTCGACCGGGCTCGGCGCCTATGCCGGCGAGCGCTTGGTCGCCGCCGACAGGCTGGTGAAGCTGCCCGACGCGATCGCCGACGAGCAGGCGGCCGGCATGATGCTGAAGGGCATGACGGCCGAATACCTGCTCCAGCAGACCTTCAAGGTGAAGCCGGGCGACACGATCCTCTTCCACGCCGCGGCGGGTGGCGTCGGGCTGATCGCCGGCCAGTGGGCGAGCCATCTCGGCGCGACCGTCATCGGCACGGTCGGCTCGCCCGAGAAGGCGGAGCTCGCGAGGGCGCACGGCTACCACCACGTCATCGACTACCGCACCGAGGACTTCGTCGCCCGCGTGAAGGAGATCACCGGCGGGAAGAAGTGCGACGTCGTCTACGATTCGGTCGGCAAGGACACGTTTGCCGGCTCGCTCGATTGCCTGCGGCCGCTCGGCATGATGGTCTCGTTCGGCCAGTCGTCCGGCGCCGTACCGCCCTTCAGCGTCAACATCCTGTCGCAGAAGGGCTCGCTGTTCCTGACCCGCCCGACGCTGTTCACCTACACCGCGACCCGCGCCGGGCTGGAGCAGTCGGCCAACGGCCTGTTCGACGTCGTCGGCAGGGGAATCGTCAGGATCGAGGTCAATCAGCGCTATGCGCTGAAGGATGCCGCGCAGGCGCACAGGGATCTGGAAGGCCGGCGCACGACAGGAGCGACTGTTTTGTTGCCATAGAAAATCCGGACCTTTACCCCTTCATTCCTTGAAGGTCTTTCAACTGGGGTCCGATTTCCGTTTTGAAGGGTGCACGCCTACCATGTGCTTGGGAACACAAAAAAAGAACTGAGGGGGAATGGTGGACGACACCCGTTCCATCCCGCATGCCGACCTCCTCGAGGTGCGCGGCCTGACCAAGGTTTTCGGTCAGCTCAAGGCGTGCGACAGAATAGACCTGACCATAGCCAAGGGCGAGATTCACGCCCTGCTGGGCGAGAACGGCGCCGGCAAGTCGACGCTGGTCAAGATGCTGTTCGGCTCGCTGGAGCCGGCCGCCGGCGAGATTCGCTGGAAGGGCAAGCCGGTGCGCATCGCCAGCCCCGGTGAGGCCCGCCGCCTCGGCATCGGCATGGTGTTCCAGCACTTCTCGCTGTTCGAGGCGCTGACGGCGGCCGAGAACATCGCGCTCTCGCTCGACCGCGACACGCCGATCGGCGACATCGCCCAGCGCGCGCGCCAGGTCTCGGCCGCCTACGGCCTGCCGCTCGATCCGGGCGCGCTGGTGGGCGACCTGTCCGTCGGCGAGCGCCAGCGCATCGAGATCATCCGCTGCCTGCTGCAGGAGCCGGAGCTCATCATCCTCGACGAGCCGACCTCGGTGCTGACGCCGCAGGAGGCCGACAAGCTGTTCGAGACGCTGGAGCGCCTGCGCGGCGAGGGCAAGTCGATCCTCTACATCTCGCATCGCCTCGAGGAGGTGAAGCGCATGTGCGACCGCGCCACCGTGCTGCGCCACGGCAAGGTGGTCGGCCATTGCGACCCGCGCGGCGAGACGGCCGCGTCGCTGGCGCGAATGATGGTCGGCACCGAGGTGCTGCAGGTGGTCCGCCAGGCGCCGGAAGGCGGCGCGACGCGCGAGCCGGTGCTGGAGATCCGCGGCCTGACGCGGCGGCCGGCCGGCCCGTTCTCGGTGCCGCTGCGCGGCATAAGCCTGACGGTGCGGGCCGGCGAGGTGATCGGCGTCGCAGGCGTGGCCGGCAACGGCCAGGGCGAGTTCTTCGAGGCCGTCTCCGGCGAGGCGCTGCAGGACGACGCCGGTATGGTGCGCATCCGCGGCAAGGACGTCGGCCGCACGGGCATCTCGGCGCGCCGCCTGCTCGGCGCCGCCTTCGTGCCGGAGGAGCGCCTCGGCCACGGCGCGGTGCCGACCATGACGCTGTCGGACAATCTGCTGCTGTCGCGCTACCGCACCGACGCCAAGGCCTTCCTCGCCGCTGCGGGCGTGGTCCGCTCGGGCGTGGTGGCGGCCGCGTCGAAGCGCGTCGTCGAAGCGATGGACGTGCGCAAGAGTGCCGAGAACCCGGAAGCCGCGGCGCTCTCGGGCGGCAATTTGCAGAAATTCATCATCGGCCGCGAGCTCGACCGCCAGCCGGCGCTGATGATCGTCAACCAGCCGACCTGGGGCGTCGATGCGGGTGCCGCCGCCCGCATCCGCCAGGCGCTGATCGACCTCGCCCGCGCGGGCTCGGCGGTGCTGGTCATCAGCCAGGACCTCGACGAGCTGTTCGAGATCTCCGACGCCATCGCCGTGATGCATGACGGCACCATGTCGCCGCCGCTGCCGCGCGCCGAGGCGACCTATGAGAAGGTGGGGCTGCTGATGGGCGGAGCCGAGCCGGGCCACTTCGAGCACGCTCACGCGGGAGCCGCCTGATGCGCCTCGAACTCGTCAAGCGGCCGCAGCGGTCGATGCTGTTTTCGGCGCTCTCGCCCTTCATCGCCTTCGTGCTGACGGCCGCCGCCGGCGCGATCATGTTCGCGCTGCTCGGCTACAACCCGGTGAAGGCGCTGGGCACCTACATTTCGCCGCTGACCGAAGTCTGGCAGCTCCACGAGCTGGCGATCAAGGCCGCGCCGCTGATCCTCATCGCGGTCGGCCTGTCGGTCTGCTACCGCGCCAACATCTGGAACATCGGCGCGGAGGGCCAGTTCATCATCGGCGGCGTGGTCGGTTCGATCGTGCCGGTGCTCTATCCGACCTACGAAAGCTGGCTCCTGCTGCCGCTGATGATGGTGATGGGGATGATCGGCGGGGCGGCTTACGCGTCGATCCCCGCCTTGCTCAAGGTCCGTTTCAACACCAACGAGATCCTGACCAGCCTGATGCTGGTCTACATCGCGGAGAACGTGCTCGACTGGCTGGTCCGCGGCCCATGGCGCGACCCCAACGGCTACAATTTCCCGCAGACGGCGCAGTTCAACGACTACGCCATCCTGCCGGCGATCGCCTCCTCGTCCGGCCGCGCCCATATCGGCTTCATCTTCGCGCTGGTGGCGGCCGTGCTCATGTGGTTCCTGATGAAGCGCATGCTGAAGGGTTTTGAGGTACGCGTGATGGGCGCCAGCCCGCGGGCGGGGCGCTTCGCCGGCTTCAGCCACGGCAAGATGGTGTTCTTCGCCTTCATGGTGTCGGGCGCGCTGACGGGGCTGGCCGGCATCTCCGAGGTCTCCGGCACGATCAACCAGCTCCAGCCGGTGATCTCGCCGGGCTACGGCTTCACTGCCATCATCGTCGCCTTCCTCGGCCGCCTGAACCCGCTGGGCATCGTCGCGGCCGGCCTCGTGCTGGCGCTCACCTATCTCGGCGGCGAGGCGGTGCAGACCGCGCTCGGCCTCTCCGACAAGGTCGCGCGCGTCTTCCAGGGCATGCTGCTGTTCTTCGTGCTCGGCTGCGACACGCTGATCCACTACCGCATCCGGCTCATCGGGGCGAAGGCGGAGCCCGCCGCCGCGCAGCCGGCCGCCCGGCTCGAGGAGGCGCACTGATGGAGATCCTCGTCGCCATCCTGCTGACGGTCGCCACCGCCGCGACGCCGCTGCTGATCGCGGCCATCGGCGAGCTGGTGGTCGAGCGCTCGGGCGTGCTCAACCTCGGCGTCGAGGGCATGATCATCATGGGCGCCGTGAGCGGCTTCATCGCCGGCTACGTCACCGGCTCGCCCTGGCTCGGCCTGCTGGCGGCGATCGTCGTCGGCGCGTTGTTCTCGCTGCTGTTCGGCTTCATGGTGCTGACGCTCGCCACCAACCAGGTCGCCACCGGCCTGTCGCTGACGCTGCTCGGTCTCGGCCTCTCCGGCATGATCGGCGCCAAGTTCGTCGGCGTACCCGGCCCCAAGCTGTCCAATCTC
Organism: Hyphomicrobiales bacterium; assembly: GCA_017305835.1. Lineage (GTDB taxonomy): Bacteria > Pseudomonadota > Alphaproteobacteria > Rhizobiales > Rhizobiaceae > RCIO01. The sequence continues at coordinate 10,894 of JAFKJY010000068.1, read as the reverse complement.
TACATTCCCGGCCTCACCGACCTGCCGGTCGTCGGCCGGCTCGTCTTCGGCCAGGATCCGGTCGTCTACCTCTCCATCGCGCTGACCTTCGGCGTCGGATGGTTCCTGTTCCGCACCCGCACCGGCCTGACGCTGCGCGCCATCGGCGACAGCCACGGCTCGGCACATGCGCTCGGCATCAGCGTCGTCGGCTACCGCTATCTGGCGGTGATGTTCGGCGGCGCATGCTCCGGACTGGCGGGCGGCTACCTGTCGCTGGTCTACACGCCGCAATGGACCGAGAACATGAGCGCCGGCCGCGGCTGGATCGCGCTGGCGCTCGTCGTGTTCGCCTCGTGGCGGCCGTGGCGCGTGCTCGGCGGCGCCTACATCTTCGGCGCCGTCTGGATCGGCCAGCTCCACGCCCAGGCCTTCGGCATCCCCGTGCCGGGGCAAGTGCTGGCGGCCGCGCCCTACGCGGCGACGATCCTCGTCCTCGTCCTCATCTCGCGCAACAAGCGCTTGACGATGATGAACACGCCCGCTTCGCTGGGCCAGCCCTTCGTTCCGGACCGCTGAGGCAGGCCCGCACGATCAAACCCGCATAATCAAGCCAGAGAGGTAACATCATGAAAAAACTGCTGTTTGCATTGAGCGCCGCGAGCGCGATGGTGCTGGTCGCCGCCAGCGCGCAGGCCCAGGACAAGTTCAAGGCCTGCTTCGTCTATGTCGGCTCGCACACCGACGGCGGCTATTCGGAAGGTCACGACCACGGCCGCCAGTTCCTCGAGAAGGAGTTGGGCGACAAGGTCCAGACCTCCTTCGTCGAGAATGTCGCGGAGGCGGATTCGGAGCGCACCTTCGAGCGGCTGGCGCGCGAAGGCTGCAACATCGTCTTCGGCACGTCGTTCGGCTTCATGGATCCGGAGCTGAAGGTGGCCAAGCGGTTCCCGAAGGTGCTGTTCGAGCATGCGACCGGCTTCAAGACCGCCGACAACATGGCCACCTACAACGCCCGCTTCTACGAGGGCCGCTACATCCAGGGCCAGATCGCGGCCAAGATGTCGAAGGCGGGCCTCGCCGGCTACATCGTGTCCTTCCCGATCCCGGAAGTGATCATGGGCATCAACTCCTTCATTCTTGGCGCCCAGTCGATCAACCCGGACTTCAAGGTCAAGATCGTGTGGGTGCGCTCGTGGTTCGACCCGGGCAAGGAGGCCGACGCTGCCAAGGCGCTGTTCGACCAGGGTGCCGACATCGTCGCCCAGCACACCGACTCGCCGGCGCCGTTGCAGATCGCTCAGGAGCGCGGCCTGCACGGCTTCGGCCAGGCTTCCGACATGATCTCCTTCGCGCCCAAGGCGCAGTACACGGCGATCGTCGACAACTGGGGCCCGTACTATGTCGAGCGCGTCAAGGCGGCGATGGATGGCACTTGGAAGTCGCAGCAGAGCTGGGAAGGCCTGAAGGAGAAGATCCTCGTCATGGCGCCCTACACCAACCTGCCGGACGACGTGAAGAAGATGGCCGAGGAGACCGAAGCCAAGATCGTCGGCGGCTGGAACCCGTTCACCGGCCCGGTGTCCAAGCAGGACGGCAGCCCGTGGCTGAAGGACGGCGAGGTGTCGGACGACGGCACGCTGCTGGGCATGAACTTCTACGTCAAGGGCATCGACGACGCGATCCCGAACAACTGACGCGCCGCGCGAGCCGGCACGGAAAGGGGCGCTTCGGCGCCCCTTTTTCTTGGGTCCATCCCGAACCCTCCTGACAATTGGCTGTCAGCAGCGGTGCTCTAGATTGGTCTGGTGAACGACCGATCCGAGGAGGCCGAACGATGCTGAAGTTCTACCATGCGCCCTGGTCCCGCGCCTCCGGCGTGCACTGGCTGATCGAGGAGCTGGACGTCGCCTACGAGCCCGTCCACATCGACATCCGCGCCGAAGGCGGCGTGCCGGAGGACTACCGGCGCATCCAGCCCAACAAGAAGGTGCCGGCGATCGACCATGACGGCGTGATCGTCACCGAGCGCGCCGCGATCACCATCTATCTGGCAGACGCCTTCCCGCAGGCCGGGCTGGCGCCGGCGGTCGGCGATCCCGCACGCGCCGCCTACCTGACCTGGACCGTCTATTGCGATTCGGTGTTCGACCCGTGCGTGGCGATGCGCGCGCAGGGCCACACCGGCTACGGGAGCAACAGCTTCTCCTTCGGCCTGTTCGACGACATGGTGGCCAATGTCGAGCGGCACCTGTCACAAAACGCCTTCGCGGCCGGCGACCGCTTCACGGCGGCCGACACGCAGCTCGCCTCGGCGATCGCCTTCACGATGAACGTGCTGCACGTGCTGCCCGAGCGGCCCGCCTTCAAGGACTATCTGAGCCGCATCGTCGAGCGCCCGGCCTATCTGCGCGCGCAGGCCCGCGAGCAGGAGGAGGCGATGGCCATGCCGTTCTTCCAGAACCAGTTCGCCAGCCGCCAGCGATAGGTCCGGCCGCCGCCGTTTGCCGGCGAGGGAGCCAAATGCCGGGCTCGCTCGTTTAGGCACGATGCTGACGCTGCTGGTCCACAACCCAACCGCCGGCTCCGGCGACCACGAAAAGGAAGAGCTGCTGGCGATCCTGCGGCTCGCCGGGCACGATGTCGACTATGTGTCGACCAAATCCGCGGAGTTTCCGGCCGCGCTCGACGGCGGTTACGACCTGATCGTGATCGCCGGCGGCGACGGGACGGTCCGCAAGGTCGTGACGAGGATGCAGCGCCGCGAAGCGGCGGTTGCGATCTTCCCGCACGGCACCGCCAACAACATCGCCCGCTCGCTCGGCATGACACGCGACCGCCAGGCGATGGCGATCGCATGGCGCGACGCCCGTCGCTCGCCGCTCGACATCGGCATCGTCTCCGGCCCGTGGGGCGAGATGCCCTTCATCGAGGGCGTCGGCCTCGGCGCGCTCGCCTCCATCACCAACGACGAGGTGGGCGCCGATTTCGAGGGCGACAAGCGCATCCTGATCGGCCGCGACAAGTTCCGCGAGGCGCTGGCCGGGGCCGAGCCGCTGCAGGTCGAGATCGCCGTCGACGGCAAGCCCTTCGAGGGCGAGTGGCTGATGGTGGAGGTGCTGAACAACCGCTACACCGGCCCGGCGCTGCCGCTGGCGCCGCGCGCCGATTCCGGCGACGGGCTGCTCGACGTGATCGCCGTGCCGGCCGACCGCCGCGAGCGGATGCTAGCCTGGCTCGGCGCGCCGGAGGAATCGCAGCCGCCGGTGGTCACCCGGCGCGGCGCGATCGTCTCGCTGGCGTGGTCCGGCCGGCCGGTGCTGCGCGTCGACGACAGCCCGGTGAAGATCCCGGCGCGCAAGCAGCAGGCCATCGTGCAGTTCCAGCCGATACCGCTCAGCGCGCTCTCGTCCGACCTGCCGGCAGCCAAGAAGCCGGCGCCCGTCAAGACCCCGCGCAAGGCGCCGCCGCGCAAGCCGCGCAAGAAGGGCCGGCGCGAGGCGCGCCCGCTGGTGGCGGCATGAGTGCGAGCCCGGCCACGGACGCGACCCCGCCAAGGCCGGCGCGCCGCAAGCGCCCGCCGGCCCGGTCGGTGCTGGTGGAGGTGGAGCGGGTGGCGGTCGAGCTCGCCAACCTCGCCGGCGCCGAGATCTCCAACGCGCTCGGCGGCATGATGGCCGTCCGCTACAAGGGCGACAAGGCGTCGGAGCAGATGTGGCGCGACCCTGTATCGGAGGTCGATTCGCGCGTCGAGCAGCTCATCCGCGCGCGGCTCGCCGAGAAATTCCCGCGGCACGGCATCATCGGCGAGGAGTTCGACGACCAACAGGGCGACGCCGACAGCTTCACCTGGGTGGTCGATCCGGTCGACGGCACCACCAATTTCGTCAACGGCTTCCCGCTCTGCGCGGCCGCGATCGGCGTCGTTCACGCCGGCAAGCCGGTGGCGGGCGCCGTGTGGTGCGGCGCGAGCCACGCCCTCAGGCCCGGCGTCTACCATGCCTCGCAGGGCGGCAAGCTCCGCTTCGGCAACGACGAGGTGACGCCGCGCGTCAACCCCGCCGTGCAGCGACGCCTCGCCGGCGTGCCGCGGCCCATACCGGGGCGCGGCGGCTGGGAGACGCGCAAGACCGGCTCGGCCGCGCTCGAATGCGCCTTCGTGGCGGCCGGCGTGCTGCGTGCCGCCCGCTTCGAGCAGCCCAACATCTGGGACATCGCCGCGGGGCTTGCCTTGGTCACCGCCGCGGGCTGCCGCGCGCTGACGCAGGTCGACGGCGAATGGGTGCCGTTCGAGACCTTCGAGCCGCCCTATATCGAGGGGCGGCGGGGCGTTCTGCGCGAATGGCATCCGCAGATCATCATCGGCCGGGGCAGCGCCCGCGACCTCGTTGCCGGCTTCAACATGGGCGAGACGGGCGAGGGCGCCCGCATCCACCGGGTCAAGTAGGCTCAGGCGGCCTGGCCGTAGAGGTCGTAGGCGTCGGCGCTGTCGACCTTCACCGTCACGATGTCGCCGACCCGCAGCGGCCGGCGCGCCGAGACGTGGACCGCCCCGTCGATCTCCGGCGCGTCGTAGCGCGTGCGCCCCTTGGCCGAGAGGCCGTTCGCCTCGTCGATGATCACGGGCAGGCGCTTGCCGACCTTCTTCTTCAGCAGCGCGGCCGACACTTTCTGCTGGCGCTGCATGAAGCGGTGCCAGCGGTTCTCCTTCACCTCGGCGGGCACTTCCGGAAGGCCGAGATCGTTGGAGCGCGCGCCGCCGACCGGCTCGTACTTGAAGCAGCCGGCCCGCTCTATCTTGGCTTCCTCGATCCAGTCGAGCAGCATCTCGAAATCCTCGTCCGTCTCGCCGGGGAAGCCGACGATGAAAGTCGAGCGCAGCGCCAGATCCGGGCACCCCTCGCGCCAGCGGCGGATGCGCTCCAGCGTCTTTTCCTGATGCGCCGGCCGGCGCATGTTCTTCAGCACGGCGGGCGAGGCGTGCTGGAAGGGGATGTCGAGATAGGGCAGCACCTTGCCCTCGGCCATCAGCGGGATGACCTCGTCGACATGCGGGTAGGGGTAGACGTAGTGGAGCCGCACCCACGTGCCCATCTCGCCCAGCTCGCGCGCCAGGTCGATGAACTTCGCCCGCACATCGCGGTCCTGCCATTGGCTCGTCTGGTACTTGAGGTCTATGCCGTAAGCACTTGTATCCTGCGAGATAACGAGGATTTCCTTGACGCCCGCCTTGACCAGCCGCTCGGCCTCGCGCAGCACGTCGGCCGCCGGCCGCGAGACGAGGTCGCCGCGCAGCGCCGGGATGATGCAGAAGGTGCAGCGGTTGTTGCAGCCTTCCGAGATCTTCAGGTAGGCGTAGTGGCGCGGCGTGAGCTTCACGCCCTGCGGCGGGATCAGGTCGAGGAACGGCTCGTGCGCCGGCGGCGCCGCCTCGTGCACCGCCGCCATCACGCTCTCGTAGGCCTGCGGCCCGGTGATGGCGAGCACGTTGGGGTGCCTGTCGCGGATCAGCTCCGGCGTCGCGCCCATGCAGCCGGTGACGATGACCTTGCCGTTCTCCTTGAGCGCCGTGCCGATCGCCGAGAGCGACTCGTCGCGGGCCGAATCGAGGAAGCCGCAGGTGTTGACCACGACCAAGTCGGCGCCGTCGTGCTTGCGCGAGATCTCGTAGCCCTCGGCGCGGAGCTGCGTCAGGATGCGCTCCGAATCCACGAGCGCCTTGGGGCAACCGAGGCTGACGAAGCTGATGCGCGGCGCGTTCATATGCGGCATTTCCGGGAACGGTGTGGGGAATTCGGGCGGCGCCATAGCACGAAATTCCGGCCTGTGTAATCATTCCTGCGGCTGGGAGGCGGGAGGAACGCCATGACGCTGGGCTTGAACGGGATCGGCCATGTCGCGCTGAAGGTGGCCGACATCGAGCGCTCGCTCGCCTTCTATCGCGACCGGCTCGGCTTCGTGGAGATGATGCGGCTCGACCGTGACGACGGCTCGCTGTGGCTCGTCTACCTGCGCATCACCGACACGCAGTATCTTGAGCTGTTCCCCGGCGGCGAGGGCGAGCGGGCGCCCGGCCCCGACCGCACGGCGGTCAACCATTTTTGCCTCGAATGCGCCGATCTCGACCTGACGGCCGAGGCGCTGCGGACGGCCGGCATCCCGCTCACCGTCGAGCCGAAGACGGGCCTCGACAACAACCGCCAATGCTGGATCGAGGACCCCGACGGCAACCGCATCGAGTTCATGCAGATGGCGCCCGACGCCATGCAGCTCGCCGCCATCCGCCGCATCCACCAGCGGATGTGAGGGGGGAATAGTCCTGTTTTCGCATGTTGTCGGCCCGAAACCGGCTGCCACTTTCGGGCGACGTGCGTCGGCACCCCGGTCGACAAGGCCGGCCGCGCGGGCTATGGGCGGGCAGTCTCCCACGGTGGTTCACAGGCAACGGAATGACCGCACGCACACTGATCGCCCCCTCCATCCTCTCCGCCGACTTCTCGCGCCTGGGCGAGGAGGTCGAGGCGGTCGCGCGGGCCGGCGCGGACTGGATCCATCTCGACGTGATGGACGGCCATTTCGTGCCCAACATCACCTTCGGCCCGCCGATCATCAAGGCGATCCGCGACCGCACGCCGAAGGTGTTCGACTGCCATCTGATGATCGCGCCGGCCGATCCCTATCTGGCGGCCTTCGCCGGGGCCGGGGCCGACATCATCACCGTCCACGCCGAGGCCGGGCCGCATCTCGACCGCTCGCTGCAGGCGATCCGCGCGCTCGGCAAGAAGGCCGGCGTGTCGCTCAACCCGTCGACGCCTGAAAGCACGATCGAATACGTGCTCGACCGGCTCGACCTCGTGCTGCTGATGACCGTCAACCCGGGCTTCGGCGGCCAGGCCTTCATCCCGGCCGTGGCGGAGAAGGTAAGGCGGCTGAAGGCGATGATCGGCGGGCGGCCGATCCACATCGAGATCGACGGCGGCGTCACACCCGAGACCGCGCCGCTGGTCGTGGCGGCCGGCGCCGACGTTCTCGTCGCCGGCTCGGCGGTGTTCAAAGGCGGCAAGGAAGCGGCCTACAAGGCCAATATCGAGGCGATCCGCGATGCAGCCGACGCCGTCACCGGACGGATCGCGTGACCGCAGCGTGAGCGGCTGCGGCCGGGAGGCGACATGAAGCGCTCGAAGGTCAACGGGATCATCCGCGAGGCGGACGCCTTCATCCGCTCCTTCGGCTACCGCCTGCCGCCGTTCGCTTACTGGTCGCCCGACGAGATGCGGGCCCGGCGCGGCGAGATCGGCAAGATCGTTGAGCGTCGCATGGGCTGGGACATCACCGATTACGGGCAGGGTCGTTTCGACGAGCTCGGCCTGTTCCTGTTCACGGTGCGCAACGGGATCGCAGCCGACCTCGCGAAGGGCGGCGGCATGCTCTACGCCGAGAAGATCATGATCTCGCGCAGGGACCAGCTCTCGCCGATGCACCGCCACTACCTGAAGGCCGAGGACATCATCAACCGCGGCGGCGGCCGGCTGGTGCTGGAGCTGTTCATGCCGGACGCCGAAGGCCGGATCGACGAGAAGGCCGAGGTCGCGGTGCCGGTCGACGGCACGATCCGCAGGCTGCCGGCCGGCGGCCTGCTGAAGCTCGATCCCGGCGAGAGCGTCACGCTGCTGCCGGGTGTCTGGCACGCCTTCTGGGGCGAGGGCGCCGACGTGCTGATCGGCGAGGTCTCGACCGTCAACGACGACCTCAAGGACAACTGGTTCCGCGACCCGATCGGCCGTTTCCCGGCCATCGAGGAGGACGAGCAGCCGCTGCATTTGCTCGTCTCGGATTACCCCGCGCGGCTCTCCTGAAAGCATCCACACGGATTTTTTACGTGGAAATGCTAGTGTGCATCCCCTGCGCATTGGCCGCCCAGCCGGCCGCGTCGCGCGGGCGCATGTCGCCCGAAAGTGGAAACCGCTTTCGGGATAACGACATGCGAAAATGAGTGGGGTTCGGGGTATGGTCACGACAGTTGATCCGCTGAGCGCGGATGGCGCCGGCAAGGCCGGCGCGCGGGCGGCGCTTGACCGCCGCCGCATCGACAGGCGCCGCCACAGGCTGTTCCACCGTCCGGTGGTCGTCCAGACCGGGCGGCTCGACCGGGAGAGGGTGGTGGCCAGCACGCGCGACGCCGCGGCGGTGCTGCTGAAGGACTGGCCGCTCGCCGAAAGCAGCAAGCGGACGCGCGCGATGGAAGCCTGCCTGAGCGTCATACGCGGAGAGAAGCCGCCTTCGGTGGCGCGGCGCGCCTTCGTGGCGGCCGCCCGCGAGGCCAAGGTCCTCGTCCGCGACTGAGGCGGCCTCTCAGCCGACCGCTTCTTCCACCAGCGCGCCGTGATGGCGCACGACCTTCCGCGCCACGTCGTGGCCGCGACGGGCCGCTTCCAGCGGATCGTCGCCCGAAAGCCGTCGCGCCAGATAGGCGCCGTTGAAGGAATCGCCCGCGCCCGTCGTGTCGACCGGCTCGACCTCCTCCACATGGAGGCTCTGCATCCCATGCGCATCGCCGATGCAGAGGTCGCCGCCGCCGTTCTTGACCACGACCTCGCCGCTGCCCGCAGCGAGATAGCGCCGCGCGCAGGCCTCGGGCGTCGCGTCGCCGAACAGTGTGCGTTCGTCATCGAAGCTCGGCAGCACGATCGAGGCCGCGGCGGCGGCTTGGCGGACGCGCCGCCGGATTTCGTCGGCGTCTTCCCACAGGCGCGGCCTGACATTGGGGTCGAACACGGTGGTCCGCCCGGCCCGGCGGGCATCCGCCACCAGCGACAGCAGGAAATCGCGCCGGTCGGGCGCGAGGATCGCCAGCGTGATGCCGGAGAAATAGACGACGTCGGAGGCGTCGATAGCCGCCCGCAGCAGCGCCTCGTCGTCGGCCAGCAGCCGCGCCGCCGACTGCCCGCGCCAGTAGGTGAAGGAGCGTTCGCCCGCGTCGAGGTCGATCAGGTAGAGGCCCGGCTGGCGGAACGGATCGCGCGCGATATGGCCCGTGCCGATGCCGGCGGCGGCGATGAAGTCGCAAATGCGGTCGGACTGGCGGTCGGTGCCGAGCCGCGTGAAATAGTCGACCGACCAGTCCCCGGGCGAGGTGCAGCGGCGGAAATACCAGGCGGTGTTGAGCGTGTCGCCGGCCACGCCGAGCTTCCAGGCGCCCGACGCGTCGCGCGCCATCTCGATCATGCACTCGCCGATGGCGAGGAACGACTTCTTCGGCATCTCCACCCTCACAGGACGGCCGCGGCAGCCGCCTCGGCGCGCACGGCGGCGGCCATGCCGCCGGAAAGCATCGCACCGAGCGCGTCCTCGACCTCCGCCCGCCAGACGGGGTGGGCCGCCAGCCGCTCCGGCACGAAGCCGGGCAGGGCGGTGAGCGCCGCGCTGATGGCGGCGGCATTGCCGGCGCCTTCGAGCGCCCGGCGGATCTGTGCCTCGCGCGGATCGCGCAGCGCGTAGGTCTCGCCCGCGTCGGTGCGGCCGAGGCAATAGCGCATCCACGCGGCGGCCGCAAAGGCGAAGGGACGGATGCCGGCGCCTCGGCCGAGCAGCTCCAGCGCCGGCTCGAAGATGCGCTGTGGCAGCTTCTCGGTGCCGTCCATCGCGATCTGGTAGGTCTGGTGGGCGATCGCCGGGTTGGCGAAGCGGGCGCGCAGATCGTCGGCATAGCGGCCGAGATCGATGCCGCCGACGCTCTCCAGCGTCGAGCGGGCGGCCGCGAGGTGGCGCCCGACCAGCGCCGCGAGGTCCGGCCGCGCCATCACGTCGCGCACATAGGTGCAGCCGGTCAGGTAGCCGCAATAGGCCAGCATGGAATGCGTGCCGTTGAGCATGCGCAGCTTCATCCGCTCATAGGGCGCGATCGCCTCGACGAACAGCGCTCCGCCGGCCTCCCAGCGGGGTCGGCCGGCGACGAAACGGTTCTCGATCACCCATTGGCTGAACGGCTCCGTCTCGACGGCGGCCATGTCCTCGCAGCCGGTCAGCTCGCGCGCCAGCGCCAGCGTGGTTGCGGTCGGGGCCGGGGTGATGCGGTCGACCATGCTCGACGGGAAGGCGCCTTCGGCGGCGATCCAGTCGGCGAGATCGGAATCCAGCCGCCCCGCGAAGTCGACGACGCCGAGGCGCAGCAGCGCGCCGTTGTCCGGCAGGTTGTCGCAGCATAGCACGGTGAAGGGCGCGTCGCCCGCCGCGCGGCGCAGCCGCAGCGCCTCGACCAGCAGACCGATCACGCCGGAGGGGAAACGCGGGTTCGCGAGGTCGGCGGCGATCGCCGGGCTGGCCGGATCGACGCCGGCGCCACGCGCGATGCCGTAGGCTTTTTCCGTGACCGTGGTGGTGACGATGCGCGTGGCGGGATCGGCGAGCGCGGCCAGCGTCGCGCCGGGCTCCCGTGCGGCGGCGATGACGCGGGCGATGCTGCCGACGACGCGGGCGCGCGTAACGGCGGGGTCGTGCACGATCAGCGTGTAGAGCCCGTCCTGCGGGTTGAGCGCGTCCGCGATGTCGGTGCTGCGCAGGCTCACCCCGGTGATGCGCCAGTCGCCGCCGGCCGCGGCCAACGCGTCGTCGGTGTAGACGGCCTGATGAGCGCGGTGGAAGGCGCCGGCGCCGATATGGACGATCCCCGCGCCGTGCGCTTCCGGCGCGAAGCCGGGCCGCGCCACGCCCGCGCGCGTCGCCGCATGGCGCGACAGCCTCGGCGCGCCCATCAGGCGCCGCGCCCGGCGGCCGGGTGGGAAAGCGCCGTCATCACGCCGCGCAGCTCGGCCAGCCCCTTCAGCCGGCCGATCGCCGGATAGCCGGGCTGCGCCTGCCGCTTGTGGTCGTCGAGGATGTCGTGGCCGTGGTCGGGCCGCATCGGGATAGAGTGGTC
>JAFKJY010000170.1 GCA_017305835.1 Hyphomicrobiales bacterium | reverse complement strand
TGGCCAGGCCATTTGCCCTTGCCGGCCTGGCTGGCGTCGGCGCGGCACTTGCCGCCAGCGGCCACGCCAGCGCTGCCGAGCCGCAATGGCTGACGCGGCCGATGGTGTTCCTGCATGGCGTCGGCATCGCCTTCTGGGCCGGCGCCCTGCTGCCGCTCGGGCTCGCCCTGCGGCGCGACCTGCCCGGCGCCCGCGCGGGCCTGCTGCGCTTCTCGGCTGCCATCCCGCCGCTGCTGCTGCTCCTGGTTGCCGCCGGCGTGGTCCTCGCGGTCGTGCAGGTCGAGCGGCCGGCCGCGCTTGTCGACACCGCCTATGGCCGCGTGCTGCTCGCCAAGCTCGCGCTGCTCGTGGCGCTGTTCGCCCTCGCCGCGGTCAACCGCTGGTCGCTGACGGCCTCCGTGCAGGCCGGCGATCCCGAAGCGACGCGCCGCCTCATCCGCTCGATCCTGACCGAGACGCTGCTGGTGCTGCTGGTGCTGGCCGTCGTCGCCATGTGGCGCTTCACGCCGCCGCCGCGCGCGCTGGCGATCGCCGCCGCGCAGCCCGCGATCGTCCACGTCCATGCCGACAAGGCCTCCGGCTTCGTCGTCGTCACGCCCGGCCGTGCCGGCGTGGTCGACGTCGAGATCGATACGCTCGACGGCGAGATGCAAACGCTCGACCCGAAAGAGGTCACGCTCACGCTCTCCAAGCCCGACACCGGCATCGAGCCGTTCGGCCGCAAGGCCGTGCGCCAGAGCCTCGGCGTCTGGCGCGTCGAGGGCATCACCATCCCGCTGCCAGGCAGGTGGAGGCTCGGCCTCGACGTGCTCGTCAGCGATTTCGAGACCGCCCATGTCGAGGGCGAGATCGAGATCAGGCCCTGAGGGCTAGCCCGGCACGCGCCAGCGCAGCTTCTTCTCCACCGGCAGCACGCGCGGCTCGCCCGGCGCGAACATATATTGCGCGGCGGGGTCGGGGCTGTGGGCGCGGTGGCCGTAGCCGAGAGCGGCCTCGTCGGGCTGGTCTGGGCTTTCGGCTTCCATTGCGGGCGCGGGCAGGGCGGGCTCATCCCGCCCCGGCCCCGCATTCTCGCTCCGATGGGTCGTCATGATCCACCTCCGGGCTGGCAGGCGGAAAACCGCCGGCGCGCGCGCCGGTTGCAGGCCGCGCGGCAACTCGCGCGGCATGGTTGGCGAAAGGTGAACGGCCTCAGCTCTTGACGCGCCAGCCGGTCTTGAAGATCCACCACACCGCCGTCATGCAGGCGGCGAGGAAGACGGTGATCGCGCCGATCGACACGCCGATGCCGACGTCGGCGATCTCGTAGAAGCTCCAGCGGAAGCCGCTGATCAAATAGAGCACCGGGTTGAAATGGCTGATCGCCTGCCAGATCGGCGGCAGCATCTGCACCGAATAGAAGCTGCCGCCGAGGAAGACGAGCGGCATCACCACCAGCATCGGGATCAATTGCAGCTTCTCGAAATTGTCGGCCCAGATGCCGATGATGAAGCCGAACAGCGAGAAGGTGACGGCCGTCAGCACCAGGAACACCACCATCCACACCGGATGCGCGATGTGCAGCGGCACGAACAGCGTCGAGGTGGCGAGAATCAGCAGGCCGAGCACCAGCGACTTGGTGGCCGCCGCCCCGACATAGCCGACGACGATCTCCATGTAGGACACCGGCGCCGACAGGATCTCGTAGATCGTGCCGACGAACTTCGGGAAGTAGATGCCGAACGAGCCGACCGAGATGCCTTGCGTGATCATCGTCAGCATGATGAGCCCCGGCACGATGAAGGCGCCGTAGGAGACGCCGTCTATGGCCGTCATGCGCGAGCCGATCGCGCCGCCGAAGACGACGAAATAGAGCGAGGTCGACAGCACCGGCGACACGATGCTCTGCAGGATGGTGCGCCACCAGCGCGCCATCTCGAACTGGTAGATCGCCCGGATCGCGCGCCAGTTCATGGCTTTTCCCTGACCAGGTTCACGAAGATGTCCTCCAGCGAGTTCTGGTGGGTGGAGATGTCGCGCAGCGTGATTCCCGCCGCCGCGAGTTCCGAAAGCAGCGAGGCGATGCCGGTGCGCTCGGCATTGACGTCGTAGCGGTAGGAGAGCGTGGCGCCGTCCCCGCCGCGCGTCAGGTCGAAGCGCGACAGGCTGTCGGGAATGGCCTCGATCGGCTGCCTGAGCTCGATCGTCAGCAGCTTCTCGCCCATCTTGCGCATCAGCTCGGCCTTTTCCTCGACCAGCAGCAGCTCGCCCTTGTTGATGACGCCGACGCGGTCGGCCATCGCCTCGGCTTCCTCGATGTAGTGCGTGGTCAGGATGATGGTGACGCCGGACTGGTTCAGCCGGCTGATCAGCTCCCACATCGACTTGCGCAACTCGACGTCGACGCCCGCCGTCGGCTCGTCGAGGAACAGCACGCGCGGCTCGTGGATCAGCGCCTTGGCGATCATCACGCGCCGCTTCATGCCGCCCGACAGCGTGATGATCTTGCTGTCGCGCTTGTCCCACAGCGACAGCGCCGTCAGCACCTCCTCGACCTTGGCGTCGTCGCGCCGCTTGCCGAACAGGCCGCGCGAGAAGGCGACCGTCGCGCGCACCGTCTCGAACGCGTCGGTGTGCAGCTCCTGCGGCACGAGCCCGATCAGCTCGCGCGCCCGGCGGAAGTCCGAGACGACGTCGTGGCCGCCGACCATGACGCGCCCCGAGGTCGGGTTGACGATGCCGCAGACGATCGAGATCAGCGTCGTCTTGCCGGCGCCGTTGGGGCCGAGCAGCGCCAGGATCTCGCCTTCCTCGATGTCGAGGCTGACGTCGTTCAGCGCCTGGAAGCCGCCCTTGTAGGTCTTCGACAGGCGGGAGATCGAGATGACCGGTGGCATGGCGGGCGGGATCCTTGCGGGCGGGCGGTCTCGCCGGGGGGCGGTCGGCGGTCCGCGCCATATAGGGTCGTCGCCTGCGGTTCGCCAGCCGGCCCGGCCGCTCGCCGCCATCCTCCTGACAGGTTCGGTCACCGGTCCGCGCCCGGCGCGGGCTTGACGAAAGCGGCACGCTCGCGCAACGAGGACGCCACGGGGACAGCGCGCAGGAGCGGCATTCATGGCCATCGCATTCACCTTTCCGGGGCAGGGCAGCCAGACGGTCGGCATGGGCAAGGACCTCGCCGACGCCTTCCCGGAGGCGCGTCGCGTGTTCGAGGAGGTCGACGCCGCGCTCGGCGAGAAGCTGTCCAAGGTCATCTGGGAAGGCCCGGAGGAGGTGCTGACGCTGACAGCCAACGCCCAGCCGGCGCTGATGGCCGTGTCGATGGCCGCGATGCGGGCGCTGGAGGCCCGCGGCTTCTCGCTTGAGGGCAAGGTCGCCTATGTCGCCGGCCATTCGCTCGGCGAATATTCGGCGCTGTGCGCTGCCGGCACCTTCTCGCTCGCCGACACGGCGCGCCTGCTGCGCATCCGCGGCAACGCCATGCAGGCCGCGGTGCCAGTCGGCAAGGGCGCGATGGCCGCGATCATCGGGCTGGAGCAGGCCGACGTCGAGGCCGCCTGCGGTGAGGCCGCCGTCGGCGGCGGCGTCTGCCAGATCGCCAACGACAATGGCGGCGGCCAGATCGTGATTTCCGGCGACAAGCAGGCCGTCGAGCGCGGCGCGGCCGCCTGCACGGCGCGCGGCGCCAAGCGCGCGTTGATGCTGCCCGTCTCCGCCCCCTTCCATTCGGCGCTGATGCAGCCGGCCGCGGAAGCCATGCTGGACGCGTTGGCGAAGGTGAGGAAGAACGTCCCGGCGGTTCCCGTCGTCGCCAATGTCGCGGTCGCCCCGCTCACCGAACCGGCCGAGATCGCCGACCGCCTCGTCGAGCAGGTCACCGGCCGTGTCCGCTGGCGCGAGACGGTCGAGTGGTTCGGCGCCCACGGCGTCACCACGCTCTACGAGGTCGGCGCCGGCAAGGTGCTCTCCGGCCTCGCCCGCCGCATCAACCGCGACCTCGCCACCGCCAACATCGGCACGCCGGCGGATGTCGAGGCGGCGCTGGCCGCGCTTGGCGCGTAAGTCGGCATTGACTTCTCCGCTCTGTAATACAATGTATTACGCACATGCGATGAGGAGCCCGATATGGCTGCGAACGGAATGATCCATGTGCGCATGGACGAGCACGAGAAGAACGAAGCCGCGGCGGTCCTGGACAAGATGGGCCTGTCGGTTTCGAGCGTAGTGCGGGTGATGCTCAAGCGCATTGCGGCCGAGAAGGCGGTGCCCTTCGACTTGCGGGTGCCGAACGCCGAGACGCGGGCTGCGATGGTTGAGGCGGACGAGATCATCCGCGCCCGCAATGCGCGCTTCGGTTCGGGTGGGGAACTCTTCGATGAGCTCGAAAAGGACGGCGGACGATAAGCGCGCCGCGCTTCCGCGAGCCTCCGACTACACGAAAGGGTTTCTGAAGGACTGGCAGCGTCTGTCCCGGTCCGGTCGGTTCGACATGACGCGCCTGAAGACGGCGATGGTGCTGCTGATGGCCAATGACGAGCCTCTTGGGCGTGAATGGCTGGACCATGCCTTGACCGGCAAGTGGGCGAACCACCGGGAGTGTCACATCGGCGATGACTTTCTTCTGATCTATCGCATCGACGGCACCGGAGACCCGCAGCAGATCGTCTTCGTCCGCGCCGGCACCCATGCCGAACTGTTTGAATAGAAACCCATCGGGGAGTGAGGAATGTTCGATCTGACCGGCCGCAAGGCGCTCGTCACCGGCGCGAGCGGGGGCATCGGCGAGGCGATCGCCAGGGTGCTGCACGCGCAGGGCGCCACCGTCGGCCTGCACGGCACGCGCGTCGAGAAGCTCGAGACGCTGGCGGGCGAGCTCGGCGACCGGGTGAAGCTGTTCCCCGCTAACCTGTCGAGCCGCGACGAGGTCAAGGCGCTCGGCCAGAAGGCGGAGGCCGATCTGGAGGGCGTCGACATCCTCGTCAACAATGCCGGCATCACCCGCGACGGACTGTTCATGCGCATGTCCGACGCCGACTGGGACGCCGTGCTGGAGGTCAACCTGACGTCGGTCTTCCGGCTGACGCGCGAGCTGACCCATCCGATGATGAAGCGCCGGCGCGGCCGCATCATCAACATCACCTCGGTCGTCGGCGTCACCGGCAATCCCGGACAGGCCAACTACTGCGCCTCCAAGGCCGGCATGATCGGCTTCTCCAAGTCGCTGGCGCAGGAGATCGCCTCGCGCGGCATCACGGTCAACTGCGTGGCGCCCGGCTTCATCGAATCCGCCATGACCGAGAAGCTGAACGACAAGCAGAAGGAGGCGATCATGGGCGCCATCCCCATGAAGCGGATGGGCACCGGCGCCGAGATCGCCTCGGCCGTCGCCTGGCTCGCCTCCGACGAGGCCGGCTACGTCACCGGCCAGACGATCCACGTCAATGGCGGCATGGCGATGATCTGAGCGGGGAGCCGCAACCTGACCGCCGCGGGCCGTTTTGGCCTTGGAAGGGGCCCTGGACTCGTGTAGTCCGGCTCGAAATCCAGCGAACCGGCCCGGAATCCGGGCGTTTGGGGTCTTCTGGTGACAAACTCTGCGCTTTTGGCGTTTGCCGTGCGGCGCAGCATCTTTCAGCTTGATTAGCCGCAGGCGTGCGGCTAACGAAAACCGGACAACGCAAGTCGAGGGTTTCTGAAAATGAGCGATACCGCAGAGCGCGTGAAGAAAATCGTGATCGAGCATCTGGGCGTCGACGCCGACAAGGTGACGGAGCAGGCGAGCTTCATCGACGATCTGGGCGCCGACAGCCTCGACACGGTCGAGCTCGTCATGGCCTTCGAGGAAGAGTTCGGCGTCGAGATCCCGGACGATGCGGCCGAGACGATCCTGACCGTCGGCGACGCCGTCAAGTACATCGACAAGGCGACTGCCTGATCGTCTTGGGACGACGGCGCAGGCAAAGCGGCTCGCGCCGACTTCCGGAGGGCTAGCGATGAGACGCGTCGTCGTTACGGGCATCGGCCTGCTGTCCCCGTTCGGCGTGGGCGCCGAACACGCCTGGCGGCAATTGCTCGCCGGCCGCAGCGCGGTGACGCGCATCGGCCGG
>JAFKJY010000067.1 GCA_017305835.1 Hyphomicrobiales bacterium | reverse complement strand
AAGACCTACTGGCGCGAGCCGGGCGGCTCGGGCGTGCCGCCGTCCGTCACGGTCACGGCGGACGGCCGGCCGGTCGCGACCGAGATGGGTTTTCCGGCGCCGCAGCGCCACGAGGACGGCGGCGACGTCTGGGCCGACTACGACCAGCCCGTCGCCTTCGCGCTGACCCTTTCGCCGCCCGCGGGAGCCGGCACGCTGGACGCCTCCGTCTTCCTCGGCGTCTGCCGCGACATCTGCATCCCCGTGCAGGCGAGCTTTCGCGTCGAGACGGCCGCCGCGGAGAGCCTCGCCGACGAGGAGCAGGTGGTCACCGACGCCTTCGCGGCGTTGCCCGGCGCGCCCCAGCCCGGCCTGCGCGTCGCCTCGGCGCGGGTCGATGGCGAGAGCCTGCTGGTCGAGGCCGAGGGGCCGGCCACGGCGGAGCTGTTCCTCGCCTCCGACGCCGGGCCGATCTTCGGCACGCCGGAGCGCAGCGCCGAGGCCGGGCATCTGGCGTTCCGGGTGCCGCTGCTGGAGCCGATGGCGGGCGGCACGCGGCTCGCCTACACGCTGGCCGCCGGCGACGAGGCCGTGGCCGGAACGGTCGACGTGGCGCAATAGGCTCGCGGCTCCGTGTCTTGCCCTACCCGCCCGGCAGGCTATATCTGCGCGCATCCCTCTCCTCCCAGGCAAGGACCAGCCCAATGACCATCTCCGCCGGCGACAAGCTTCCCGAGGCAACGCTCAAGATCGCGACCGCGGACGGCCCGAAGGAGGTGGGCGTCGGCAGCTATTTCGGCGGCCGCAAGGTCGTGCTGTTCGGCGTGCCGGGCGCATTCACGCCGACCTGCAGCAACAACCACCTGCCCGGCTATCTGGAGAACCGCGACGCGATCCTGCGCAAGGGCGTCGACGCCATCGCCGTCGTCGCGGTCAACGACCCGTTCGTGATGGGCGCCTGGGCGCGCGCCTCCGGCGGCGAGGGCAAGATCGACTATCTGTCGGACGGCAATGGCGACTTCGCCCGCGCGATGGGACTCGATACCGACATGTCGAAGGGCGGCATGGGCACGCGCGTGCGCCGCTTCTCGATGATCGTCGACGACGGCATCGTCAAGGCGGTGAACGTCGAGGAGAAGCCCGGCGTGGAAGCCACCGGCGCCACCCGCATCCTCGAGCTTCTCTGAAACCTACCTCGTGAAGGTGCGTCGGACCTGCTTCGGGGCCGGAGTAGTGTCCGGCGCGCCCTCGTCCGGCTTCGGCGCCTTCTTCGGCTTGAATTCCGCCATGCCGAGGCGGGCCAGTTCGTCGGCCCGCTCGTTCTCCGGGTGGCCGGCGTGGCCCTTCACCCAGTGCCATTCGACCTGATGGCGGTTGCGCGCGGCGTCTAGCTCCTGCCACAGCTCGCCGTTCTTCACCGGCTTCTTGTCGGCGGTGCGCCAGCCATTGCGCTTCCAGCCGTGGATCCAGCCGGAAATGCCGTCCATGACGTATTTGCTGTCGGTGTAGAGGTCGACCTTGCACGGCTCCTTCAGCGCCGAGAGGGCGCGGGTCGCGGCCGTCAGCTCCATGCGGTTGTTGGTGGTCAGCGCCTCGCCGCCATGCAGCTCCCGGACCTTGCCGTTGTAGCGCAGGATGGCGCCCCAGCCGCCCGGCCCCGGATTGCCCGAACAGGCCCCGTCGGTGAAGATCTCGACCGCCTTCATCCTGCCGCCACCGGCTCGGCATAGCCATATTCGGCCGCCGAGCGGACGGCGCGGTGGAAGCGCAGCTTGCGCAGGTATTCGAGCGGGTCCTTCTTGACGACCAGGCTGCCCGGCGGCGTGTTGAGCCAGTCGTAGAGCCGCGTCAGCATGAAGCGGATCGCCGCCCCGCGCGCCAGGAGCGGCAGCGCCGCGATCTCGGCGGCCGAGAGCGGGCGCACCTCGCAATAGCTGCGCAGGAGCTGCGCGCCCTTGGTCAGGTTGAACGAATTGTCGCGCTCGAAGCACCAAGCGTTGAGGCAGACCGCCACGTCGTAGGCGAGGAAGTCAGTGCAGGCGAAGTAGAAATCGATCAGCCCCGGCTCCTTGCCGAGGAACAGCACGTTGTCCGGGAACAGGTCGGCATGGATGACGCCGCGCGGCAGGCCGGACGGCCAGTTCGCCTCCAAGAGGTCGAGCTCGGCCTCGGCCTCCGCGACAAGCCCCTTCTCGACCTCGTCGGCGCGGTCGCGCGCCCGCTCCCAGAGCGGCCGCCAGCCGTCGACGGTGAGCGCGTTGCGGCGGGTAAGCGCGAAATCCTGCCCGGCGAGATGCATGGTGGCGAGCGCGGCGCCGACGGCGCGGCAATGCTCCGCCGTCGGGCGGCGCGGCCACATGCCCTCGAGATAGCTGACGACCGCCGCGGGCCGGCCTGCCAGCTCGCCGAGGAAGCCGCCGTCGCGGCGCTGGATCGGCACCGGGCAGCGCACGCCCTTGCCGGCCAGATGCCCCATCAGGCCGAGGAAGAACGGCAGGTCGTCGCGGTTCACCCGCTTCTCGTAGAGGGTGAGGAAATAGGGACCGGTCGAGGTGTGGAGCAGGTAGTTCGAGTTCTCCACCCCCTCGGCGATGCCCTTGTAGGAGGTCAGCTCGCCGATCGCGTAGTCGCGCAGGAAGGCGGCGAGCTCAGCCTCGGAGATGTCGGTGTAGACGGCCATCAGCGCCTCAGCCGTTGACGAAGGCCATGTCGGCCGCGGTCAGCTCGACGTCGCGCAGCTCGCGGTTGACCGGAAAAGTCTCGTTCTCCTCGGCCGTCGTCGCCAGCTCGACCGTGACCTCGAAGCGGGCGCGGAAGGCCTCGATGATCTCGTCGACGATGATCTCCGGGGCGGAGGCGCCGGCCGACAGGCCAAGCGTACGCAGCCCGCCGAGCTCGTCCCACGGGATCTCGGCGGCGCGCTGCACCAGCAGCCCGCGTTTCGCCCCCGACCGCTCGGCGACCTCGACCAGCCGCTTCGAGTTGGACGAGTTCGGCGCGCCGACGATGAGGAACAGGTCGCTGCCGGGCGCGGCTTCCTTCACCGCCTCCTGGCGGTTGGTGGTGGCGTAGCAGATCGATTCGGCCGCCGGCGCCTGAAGCTCGGGGAAGCGCCGCTCCAGCGCGGCGATGATGCCGGCCGTATCGTCGACCGACAGCGTCGTCTGGGTGACGTAGCCCAGCGCGGACGGATCGGCGACCTCAAGGGCGCGCGCGTCCTCCTCCGTCTCGACCAGCGTGACGGAGCCCGCCGGAAGCTGGCCCATCGTGCCGATCACCTCCGGGTGGCCGGCATGGCCGACCAGCAGTACGTGGCGGCCGTGGCGGGCATGGCGGATCGCCTGCTTGTGCACCTTGGAGACCAGCGGACAGGTCGCGTCGAGATAGAACAGGTCACGGGCGGTGGCGTCGGCGGGAACCGATTTCGGCACGCCGTGGGCGGAGAACACCACCGGGCAATGGCGATGCTCGGCCGGGATCTCGTCGAGTTCCTCGACGAAGACGGCCCCCCTCGCCTGC
Source organism: Hyphomicrobiales bacterium (assembly GCA_017305835.1). Lineage (GTDB taxonomy): Bacteria > Pseudomonadota > Alphaproteobacteria > Rhizobiales > Rhizobiaceae > RCIO01. The sequence goes on along the minus strand of JAFKJY010000067.1, from coordinate 50,891 downwards.
AGACCCTCGACCACATAGCGGTTGTGCACGATCTCGTGGCGCACATAGACCGGCGCGCCGTATTTCTTCAGCGCCAGCACGACGATCTGGATGGCGCGATCCACGCCGGCGCAGAAGCCGCGCGGCTGGCAGAGCCTGATCGTCAAAGGCGGCTTCGGGGGCATCTTCGGTATGGCGTTCATGTCGGGGGCAGATGGCGTCGGGCGCGGGTGCATGTCAAGGGCAACCGCTCAGGGGCGGCCATCGGCCGCCGGGTGCCGCCTGCGCCAGAACCACAGCCCGGCCACCGCGACCAGGCAGCCCGCCAGCCCGTACCAGGTGACGGCGTATTGCAGGTGGTCGTTGGGCAGGTCGACCATCGTCACGCCGCCGACCGGCAGCCCGCCCGGATTGGGCGCCGGGCCGGCATCGACGAAGAAGGGCAGCACGACCGCGCCGGCCGGCAGGCCGGAGGTCGCCGTCATCGCCGCGAGGTCCTTCCAGTAGAAGATGTTCTTGGCCGGGTCGTTGTCGGGAACGAGGCTGGAGGGCTTGCCCGGCAGCGGGTTGCGCGCCAGCCCGGTCAGCTCGACCTGCCCCTCGACCTGCCCCTGCTGCCGCGTCGCGGGGTCCTTGCGGTCGAACGGCACGAAGCCGCGGTTGACGAAGAGGTAGCGGCCGTCGGCCAGCCTGAGCGGCGTGTAGACGTAGTAACCCGAATCGCCCTTCCACGTGGCGAAGAAGTGGCGTTCGTCCTCGTGCACGAAGGAGCCGGCGACGGCGACCGGCGTGTAGTCGACGTCATGGGTCTCGGCGAAACGGCGCTCGATGTCGGCCAGCGGCAGCGGGGCGGAATGGATGCGCTGGTCGATCGAGGCGAGCAGCCCCTCCTTCCAGTGCAGGCGCTGCACCTGCCACGTGCCCAGCCCGACCAGCACGGCGAAGACCGCGACCAGCAGGGCCAGCCACAGGGCGCTGCGCCAGAGCGGGGCGCCGGCGGCGCGGGCCGCGCTCATCGCGGCTGGTCCAGCCGCCCCTCAGCAGCCTTGTTGCGGTACTGGAGGGTGATGAGGATACCCTTGATCAGCCGCAGCGCGGTGAGCGCCAGCACCAGCGTCAGCGGCACCCAGAGCAGGAAGTGCAGCCACAGCGGCGGCGAGAACGAGACCTCCATCCACAGCGCCAGCCCGACCACGATGAAGCCGATGATGAGGATGACGAAGACGGCGGGGCCGTCGCCGGCGTCGGCGAAGGAGTAGTCGAGACCACACACGCCGCAGCTTTCGGCCACCGTCAGGAAACCGGAGAACAGCCGGCCCTCGCCGCAACGGGGGCAGCGGCCGGCGAGCCCCGCCCGGATCGGCTCGACGGGCGGCCAGATCGCGCTGTCGTGTTCATGCTCGCTCATGATCGTCTCCGTAGCCGGTGCCCGCCGCCGGCAGGCGCCACAAACGCGAAAGCGGCCGCGTGGCCGCGACCGCTTCGCATGGAACGGGCCCGTCCGTTCAATGTTCGGCGATGACGGCGCCGGCGGAGGCCCAGACGTAGATGCAGGCGAAGAGGAACAGCCAGACCACGTCGACGAAGTGCCAGTACCAGGCGGCCGCCTCGAAGCCGAAATGCTGCTTCGGCGTGAAGTCGCCGGCGACCGCCCGCAGCAGGCAGACCAGCAGGAAGATCGTGCCGATCAGCACATGGAAGCCGTGGAAGCCGGTCGCCATGAAGAAGGTCGCGCCGTAGATCGAATCCTTGAAGCCGAACGGAGCGTGGATGTACTCGTAGGCCTGAACGCAGGAGAACAGCGCGCCCAGGCACACGGTGATGACCAGGCCCCAGACGAGGCCCTTGCGGTCGTTGTGCAGCAGGGCATGGTGCGCCCAGGTGACCGTCGTGCCCGACAGCAGCAGGATGATGGTGTTGTAGAGCGGCAGGTGCCAGGGGTTCAGCACCTCGATGCCGACGGGCGGCCAGTGGCCGCCGGTGAACTGGGTCCGCGCGGCCTGGACCGCCTCGTTGGGATAGAGGCTGGCGTCGAAGAAGGCCCAGAACCAGGCGACGAAGAACATCACCTCGGAGGCGATGAACATGATCATGCCGTAGCGCAGGTGCAGCGACACGACGCGGGTGTGGAAGCCCTCATGCGCCTCCTTGATCGTGTCCGACCACCACGCGAACATCGTGTAGAGCACGATCGCCAGGCCGACGAAGAACAGCCACGGGCTGGCGATGTTCAGGCCGAACAGGTGGAACTCGTTGCCCTTCAGGTACTGCATCCAGGCGACGCCACCGATCGCCATGACCAGCGCGCCGACCGCTCCGGTGAACGGCCAGGGGCTCGGGTTGACGAGGTGGTAGTCGTGATGCTTCGCGTGGGCGTCTGCCATATTCATCCCCCGATTTTCGGCTCGGCGTTGGGCTGGTTCTTTTCCTGCGAATCCTTCGCCTGTGCAACGGGCTTTTCGGTTTCGATCGGATAGAAGGTGTAGGAAAGCGTGAGCGTGCGGATGTGCTTGGTCTCGGGCGCGTCGGCGATCGCCGGGTCGACGTAGAAGACCACCGGCATGTCGATCTGCTCGCCCGGCTTCAGCGTGTTGTCGGTGAAGCAGAAGCACTCGACCTTCATGAAGTAGGCGCCCGCGGCCTGCGGCGTCACGTTGAAGGTCGCGCGGCCGGAACTGGCCTTCGTGTCAAGGTTCTTCGCGCGGAAGGCCACCTGCACCGTCTCGCCGATCGGCATGGTGATCTCGCGCTGCTCGGGCTGGAAATCCCACGGCACACCGGCGACGTTGGCGTCGAAGCGCACGGTGATCTTCCGGTCGAGGACCTTGCTCGCATATTGCGTGGTCCGCTGGGTCGTGCCGCCATAGCCGGTCACCTGGCAGAACACGCGGTAGAGCGGGACCGAGGCGTAGGCCATGCCGACCATGCCAGCGAAGAACGCCAGCAGCGCGAACGCAACCAGCCGGTTGCTGGACTGCCTGCGGCTATCGGGCGACGCGCTCATGGCCGCCTCACATCGCCCGGTTGAGGATGGACGGGTCCATCTTCACGAAGGTGACGAAATACATGACGATCACGAAGGCGGCGAGCGCCAGCGCCAGCGCGAGCGAGCGGCTGCGGCGCGCCTTCTTCTGCTGCGGCGTCATGGTGACGAATTCCTGCTCGGGCTCCTTGGCCATCAGCCGATCATCCGCATTGCCAGATGATCCACCAGCACGAAGGTGAAGATCGCGAAGAGATAGAGCAGCGAGTAGCCGAACAGCGCCTTGGCCGGCTTCATGCCGGCATCCGCCGGATCCTGCGCCAGCACGCGCCAGGCATAGTGGACGAAGCCGATCCCGAGCAGGGCTGCGCCGACGCCGTAGAAGGCGGAGGCATGGCCGAGCGCCCAGGGCAACACGCCCGAGGCCGCGAGCAGCAGCGAATAGACGAAGATCTGGCGGCGCGTCGAGGCGTCGCCCGCCACGTTCGGCATCATCGGCACGCCGGCGCGCTCGTAGTCGCCCGACTTGAACAGCGCCAGCGCCCAGAAGTGCGGCGGCGTCCACAGGAAGATGATGAGGAAGAGGACGACGCTCTCCAGGCCGATCGAGCCGGTCACCGCGGTCCAGCCGATCATCGGCGGGAAGGCGCCGGCGGCCCCGCCGATGACGATGTTCTGCGGCGTCGAGCGCTTCAGCCACATCGTGTAGACGACGGCGTAGAAGAAGATGGTGAAGGCGAGCATCGCCGCGGCCAGCCAGTTGGCGACCAGGCCCAGCGTCATCACCGACAGGCCCGAGAGCACGAGGCCGAAGGCCAGCGCCTCGCGCGGCGTGACGCGGCCGGCCGGGACGGGACGCGAGGCGGTGCGCGTCATCACTGCGTCGATGTCGGCGTCGTACCACATGTTGAGCGCGCCCGAGGCGCCGGCGCCGACGGCGATCGCCACGATCGAGACGAGCGCGAGGAAGGGGTTCATGCCGGCCGGCGCGACCGCCAGGCCGACGAAGGCGGTGAACACCACCAGCGACATCACGCGGGGCTTGAGAAGGGCGACGAAGTCGGCCGCCGTCGCTTCCGAAAGCCGGAAGTCGGCGTCACCGAGCGCGCTCTTGTCGACGAAAGCCATGCCTGAACCAAATCCCTCGATTGCCGGAAACCGCCAGACGGGCCGGCGGTTTCGGTTGTCTGGGGTTGCTGCCTACCTGACCTTGGGCAGCTGCTCCCACTGATGGAACGGCGGCGGCGACGGAAGCTGCCACTCCAGCGTCGTCGCGCCCTCACCCCACGGGTTGGCGCCCGCCTCGCGCTTCTTGGCGAAGGCCTCGAAGACGCCGTAGAGGAACACCAGCACGCCGAGGCCCGACAGGTAGGAGCCGTAGGACGACACATGGTTCCAGCCGGCGAAGGCGTCCGGATAGTCGATGTAGCGGCGCGGCATGCCGGCAAGCCCGAGGAAGTGCTGCGGGAAGAAGATCAGGTTGACGCCGATGAACGTCATCCAGAAGTGCAGCCGGGCCACGAACGAGTTGTACATGTAGCCGGTCATCTTCGGGAACCAGTAGTACCAGGCGCCGAAGATGGCGAACACGGCGCCCATCGACAGCACGTAGTGGAAGTGCGCCACCACGTAGTAGGTGTCGTGCAGCGCGCGGTCGAGGCCGGCGTTCGCAAGCTGGACGCCGGTGACGCCGCCCACGGTGAACAGGAAGATGAAGGCGATCGCCCACAGCATCGGCGTGCGGAACGAGATCGAGCCGCCCCACATCGTCGCGATCCACGAGAAGATCTTCACGCCCGTCGGCACCGCGATGACCATCGTGGCGAAGACGAAGTAGCGCTGCGTGTCGAGCGACAGGCCGGTCGTGTACATGTGGTGTGCCCACACGACGAAGCCGACGACGCCGATCGCGACCATGGCATAGGCCATGCCGAGATAGCCGAAGATCGGCTTCTTCGAGAAGGTCGACACGATGTGGCTGACGATGCCGAAGCCCGGCAGGATCAGGATGTAGACCTCGGGGTGACCGAAGAACCAGAACAGGTGCTGGAACAGGATCGGGTCGCCGCCGCCTTCCGGCGCGAAGAAGGTCGTGCCGAAGTTGCGATCGGTCAGAAGCATGGTGATGCCGCCCGCCAGGACCGGCAGCGACAGCAGCAGCAGGAAGGCGGTGACCAGCACGGACCAGGCGAAGAGCGGCATCTTGTGCAGCGTCATGCCCGGCGCGCGCATGTTGAAGATCGTGGTGATGAAGTTGATCGCGCCGAGGATCGAGGAGGCGCCGGCGATGTGGATCGACAGGATCGCCAGGTCCATGGCCGGCCCGGGCTGGCCCGAGGTCGACAGCGGCGGATAGATCGTCCAACCGCCGCCGACGCCGTAGGCGCCCGGCGCGCTCGGCATGAAGGCCGACAGCAGCAGCAGGATGAAGGCCGGCGGCAGCAGCCAGAAGGAGATGTTGTTCATGCGCGGGAACGCCATGTCCGGCGCGCCGATCATGATCGGTACCATCCAGTTGGCGAAGCCGCCGATCAGGGCCGGCATCACCATGAAGAAGATCATGATCAGGCCGTGCGCCGTGGTGAAGGCGTTGTACATCGACTTGCCGGCGTCGATGGCGGCGTCGCCCTCCACGCCGTAGACCATCGAGGCGAGGCCATGGAAGATCTGGATGCCGGGCTCCTGGAGCTCCCAGCGCATCATGATCGACAGGCTCGCCCCGATGATGCCCGCGATGATCGCGAAGATCAGGTAGAGCGTGCCGATGTCCTTGTGGTTGGTCGAGTAGACCCAGCGCACCCAACCGCGCGGGTGGTGATGCTCGTGGGCGTCGTGGTGAACTGCGGCCTCAGCCATTTTCCCGCTCCGTATCCTGTGTCCGTCCGCTCCGGCTAGTTGCCGGCAGCCGCCAGTTTCGTGTCGCTGCCGATCGAGGCCAACAACGCCTTGTTGGCGCCGGCCAGATCGCCCTGGGCGGCCGCGAACCAGGTGTCATACTTTTCCTTGCTCACGACGCGGATTCCAATCGGCATGTAGGCATGGTCCTTGCCGCACAGCTCGGAGCACTGCCCGTAGTACATGCCTTCCTTCTCGGCCTTGAACCAGGTCTCGTTGAGACGGCCCGGCACGGCGTCGACCTTGACGCCGAAGGCCGGCATCGCGAAGGCATGGATGACGTCGCTTGCGGTCACCAGCACGCGCACGGTGGTGTTGACCGGCACGATCAGCTCGTTGTCGACGGCGAGCTGGCGCGGATAGGCGGCATGGTCGTCCTTGCCGAGCGAGGCGCGGTCGGCGTCCTTCAGCAGCAGCGAGGAAAAGGTCAGCGGCGTCTGGCCCTGGTACTCGTAGTCCCAGTACCACTGGACGCCAGTGGCCTTGATGGTCATCGCCGGCTCCTCGCCGGGATCGTATTCGGCGGTCAGCAGCTGGAAGGACGGCACGGCGATGAACAGCAGCACGATCACCGGCCCGACGGTCCAGACCACCTCGACCAGCGTGTTGTGGCTGGTGCGCGACGGCGTCGGGTTGCGGCTCGCGCGATAGCGGAACATCACCCAGCCGAGCAGCACCATGACGAGCAGCGTGACCGGCAGGATGAACCACAGCGTGTACTGCTCGAACCAGCGGATCTCTTCCATGATCCCGGTCGCCGCAGGCTGGAGGGAGAGCTGCCAGGGCTGGGGCTGCGCGGCCCAGGCTTCGCCGGCGGCGGCCAGCAGCGGCAGTGCAGCCAGGCTTGCGTACAGTTTCTTCATCACCCTCAACGTCTCCCCGATCAGCGAGTCTTGGCGACTGGCACCCGTCCGACGGCCGGTCCGGACGGACTCCGCGCCCTTTCCGGCGCGTTCAAACCATACTCTCAATTCATCCGCAAGGAAGGCATACCCGGAAGCATGCGGCATTTTTGCGCGCGACTTTGCGTGCAGCGCAGAAGACGGCCGCAGAGGCCCCCGCGCGGGCCGGGGACGGCGCCGCGGCGTCGCATTTCGGTCCGATTCGTGGCCGAAGAGGCGGCGGGCGGGCGCCGCCGGCGCGCCGCGCTTCCCTTTTGCATCAGGCCTTCGCAAGCTAGATTGCGGTGATTCGCCGAGGAACATAGATGACGGGTCAATCCTTCCGACGCCTGATCTGGGCTGCCGCCGCCTGCATGGCGCTGTGGCCGCTGAATTCCGCGCTGGCGCAGACGCAGCCGACCGGGACCGTCCGCTCCACGCATGGCGCGTGGTCGATCATCTGCGACACGCCGCCCGGCGCCACGAGCGAACAGTGCGCGATGATGCAGAACGTCATCGCCGAGGACCGGCCCGAGGTGGGGCTGTCGGTGGTCGTGCTGCGCACGGCTGACAACAAGGCCGAGATCCTGCGCGTGCTCGCCCCGCTCGGCGTGCTGCTGCCCAACGGGCTCGGCCTCAACGTCGACGGCAAGGACATCGGGCGGGCCTATTTCGTGCGCTGCTTCCAGGACGGCTGCTACGCCGAGGTGATCCTGGAAAAGCCGCTGCTCGACACGCTCAAGACCGGCAAGGCCGCCACCTTCATCGTCTTCCAGACGCCGGAGGAAGGCATCGGCATCCCTGTCGACCTCACCGGCTTCTCCGACGGCTTCAAGGCGCTGCCGTAGCCACTCCCCCGTCTGCCGCCGTTGCGGAAGTCCGCGTTTGGGGGCAGAATTGTCGTCGTGCGGCCGTTTTCCGTCGGGAGGGTGGCGATGCGCGCATCATCTATCGGTTTCCTGTTTCTGGCTGCGGCCGGGCTCCTCGCGCCCGCAGCCGCCGGCCATGCCGAGGACCTGCTGAAATCGGCCGATCCGGACCTCGTGCTCGAGCTCGCCAAGGGCTTCGGGTCGGCCGAGATCGACAAGGACGAGGACGGCGACCCGGTGGTGCACGGGCGCATCCAGGGCATCAAGTACGTCATCTACTTCTACGACTGCACCAAGGGCGAGAACTGCCAGTCGATCCAGTTCGCGACGGGCTACACGGACCCGTTCACGGCCGAGCAGGCGAACGCGTGGAACACCGAGTACCGCTGGGTGCGCGCCTACGAGCACGACGGCTCGAACTTCCGGATGGACGTCGATTTCTCCGGTGGCATCACCCGGGCGAACCTGGAGGATCAGATGGCGACGTGGGATTCGCTGATCCCCAAGATCAAGAAGCTGGTCGGCGACTGAGCGCCGCAACGCGCCTACCGGCCGCCGCGGATGCGCAGGCCGACGGCGATGCCCAGACCGGCGGCGACGCCGATGCCGGAGCCGGCCAGCACATAGGGCCAGCCGAACAGCGCCCCGGACGCGATGCCGGCCGCCGCCCCCGCCAGTACCCAGATCGCCACCAGTCGCATCCCCTCTCCTTCCGCGACATTCTTTCCACGCTCCGGGTGCAAGCCCGGACGGCCGCGACTATATAGACGACCGACACAGTTTTCACGGGAGCCCCGCCGTGGCCGAACGCCTTCTCGACCGTTTCGACATTTCCGACAGCAAGGTGCGCGAGATCGTGCGCGACACGATCTCCGGCACCGACGACGGGGAGCTCTTCCTCGAATATCGCGAGGGCGAATCGCTGATGTTCGACAACGGCCGGCTGAAGACGGCCAACTTCAACGTCGACCAGGGCTTCGGGCTGCGCGCCGTCGCCGGCGAGGCGACCGGCTACGCGCATTCGAGCGAGCTGTCGGAAGCCGCGTTGCGGCGCGCCTCCGACGCCGTCTCCGCCGTCAAGGCCGGCTATTCCGGCACGCTCGCCGAGCGGCCGGCCGGCACCAACCGTCACCTCTACGGCGAGGAGAACCCGATCGCGGCGCCCGGCTTCGAGGCGAAAGCAAAGCTTTTGCAGGAGATCGACGGCTATGTGCGCGCGGCCGACCCGCGCGTGCGGCAGGTGACGGCCTCGCTCGCCGCTTCCTGGCAGCGCGTCGAGATCGTGCGCGCCGACGGCTCGATGGCGCAGGACATCCGTCCGCTGGTGCGCGTCAACGTCGCCGTTGTCGTCGGCGACGGCGACCGGCAGGAGACCGGCTCCTACGGCATGGGCGGCCGCAAGAGTTTTGGCGAGTTCCTGGCGCAGGATTCCTGGAAGTTCGCCGCGGACGAGGCGCTGCGGCAGGCGCTGGTCAACCTCAGGGCGGTGCCGGCGCCGGCCGGCACGTTCGACATCGTGCTTTCGTCCGGCTGGCCGGGCGTGATGCTGCACGAGGCGGTCGGCCACGGGCTCGAGGGCGACTTCAACCGCAAGAAGACATCCGCCTTCGCCGGGCTGATGGGCCAGCAGGTGGCGGCCAAGGGCGTCACCGTGGTCGACGACGGCACGATCGCGGAGCGGCGCGGCTCGCTCACCATCGACGACGAGGGCACGGCGACCAACCGCACCGTGCTGATCGAGGACGGCAAGCTCGTCGGCTACATGCAGGACCGACAGAACGCGCGGCTGATGGGCATGAAGCCGACCGGCAACGGGCGCCGCGAGAGCTATGCCTACGAGCCGATGCCGCGCATGACCAACACCTACATGACGGCCGGCGACAAGAGCCCCGAGGAGATCATCGCCTCGGTGAAGAAGGGCATCTACGCCGTCTCCTTCGGCGGCGGGCAGGTCGACATCACGTCGGGCAAGTTCGTGTTCGGCTGCACCGAGGCCTACATGATCGAGAACGGCAAGGTCACCCAGCCGATCAAGGGCGCCATGCTGATCGGCAACGGCCCGGACGCCATGCACCGCGTCTCCATGATCGGCAACGACATGAAGCTCGACACCGGCATCGGCATGTGCGGCAAGGCCGGCCAGGGCGTCCCCGTCGGCGTAGGCCAGCCGCATCTCAGGATGGACCAGATGACGGTCGGCGGCACGCAGGTGTGAGGAGGGCAGCCGCGCTATAGCCAGGATGCAGGGCTTCGCGGCAGGCGGCCGCCCGGATCGACGACGTCGAGCTCCGGCCCGCCCTCCCCGTTCCATCGCCACAGGGCCACGCAGCTCCCGCCCGGAGACATGAAGGACGGGTAGACGACGCCGTCATGGCCCGCCGCGAGCAGGCGCTCCCTCACGCGATGCGTTTCCGGCACCTCGCCGCGGTCCAGCGCCAGCCGCCAGTCGCATCCGTGGATCGCCAGATCGACACCGAGCGCCCTCAGCGCGTCGCGGTCCGTCAGGTCGGCCAGCCGCGCGCCCGTCAGCCGGAGCTGCGCGATCAGCGCCGGATGCTGGACGAAGCCCTGGTTGTATTCGGCCCAGGCGGTCGAAAGCTCGCGGGCGGCATAGATCGTCGAAGCGCCCACCGGATTCCAGCGCCCCCCGTAGCGCGCGGCGCCCTCGCCGGACAGAGGCAGGTGGGCCCAGCGCGGCACGTAGGCGCGCCAGAGGATCGTTGCCTGCTCAGGCATAGACGCCGGAGCGGACAGCCTCCAGATAAGCGAGCACCTTTTCCGCCTTGCCTTCGCGCACGAGGTCGTAGGCGGTCTTGCCGCCCCAGCCGGGGATCGGCTGGTGCTTGAACCACAGCGCCGCCCGCTCGTCGCCGCCGGCCATCTCGCCGGCCATGGCGAGGATGCGCACCAGCGGGCTCAGCGCCGCATCCGCCTTGCGCGCGCCGGCGTCGGAGGCCAGCGTGTTGCGTGCTACCCCGACGAGGCCCGCAAGCTCGCTCAGGGTCACGCCCAGCAGCTCCGCCACGCGGCGCGCGGACAGATAGGGTCCGCTGCCGAAACGGGAGGCCGAGACATCGAGAACGGCGACACTCATGGCATGTTCCTTGCACAAATTGACGCTTTGGCGCTCAAATTAGGCTCAATTCTCGCCCGTTTCAAGCTCGGCATGTGAGGCCGGGTGACGCCACCCACCCTCGATGCGGTCGCGCCGGTGTTCCTTGAACACCTGCTCGCCGGCTAGCGCCGTCTGCCCGGCTTCTCCAGCAGCGCCACGGCCTCGACATGGCCGGACCAGAGGAACTGGTCGATCGGCGTGACGGAGGTCACGCGGTAGCCGCCGGCGGTCAGGATGGCGAGGTCGCGCGCCAGCGTCACCGGGTTGCAGGAGACGGCGGCGACGCGCGGGACGGCCGAGCGGGCGATCTGTTTCGACTGGTCCTCGGCGCCGGCGCGCGGCGGGTCGAAGACCAGCCCATCGAAGCGCTCCAGCTCGCGCGCCAGCAGCGGCCTGCGGAAGAGGTCGCGGCGCTCGGCCGTCACCTGCCGCAGCCCGCCCGCGAATCGCGCGGCGCGGTCGAGTGCGGCGAGCGAGGCCGCATCCGATTCGACGGCATGCACGGCCGCGCGCGCCGCCAGCCGCAGCGCGAAGGTGCCGGAGCCTGAAAACAGGTCGGCCGTCCGCTTCGCGCCGGCCAGGTGCCCCGTCACCAGCGCCGCCATCGCGTCCTCGGCTTCCGCCGTCGCCTGCAGGAAGGCACCGGGCGGCGGCTCGACGGCTATCGTGCCGAACATGACGACCGGCGGCCGCGTCGCGACAATCGTCTCGCCGCCGACGGAGAGCCGCGCGAAGCCGGCGCGGCGCACGAAGTCGATCGCCGCGAGGCGGGCGGCATCGGCCAGCCTGCCCGTCTCCTCGCAGGCGATGTCGAGGCCCGACGCGGTCGCCGTCACCGTCATGCGGAACGGCGCCGGGCCGGCGGCCAGGATTGCGGCCAGACCGCGCAGCTCGTCCAGCTTCGCCACGATCTCCGGCCGCGCGATCGGGCATTCGGCAATGTCGACGATCTGGTGGGACAGCGCCTCGTGGTAGCCGAGCAGCATGCCGGCGGCGGTGCGCCGGCCGGCGAACGTCACGCGCCGGCGCGTCCCCGGCACGCAGGGCACGATCGGCGCGACGGGCACGTCGATGCCGGCGCCCTTCAGCGCGTCGACCACCTTCGCCCGCTTCCACGCATTGTAGGCTTCCGTGTCGAGATGCTGGAGCGCGCAGCCGCCGCAGGTACCGAAATGCCGGCAGGGCGGCTCGACGCGCTGCGGCGAGCGCTTCACCACGGCGATCAGGTCGGCGCGGTCCTTCTGGCGCGCGGCCGTCACCGTCTCGCCCGGCAAGGCGTAGCGGATATAGACGGGGCCGCTCTCGCTGCGCGCGATGCCGTCGCCCTGCGCGCCCAGCCGCTCGATCTCGAAGGTGGCGTTCACGCGTCCTTGACCCCGCCCAGCAGGTATTCCGTGTTGCCGTCGCCGCCGGCAATCGGGGACGCGACGAGGCCGACGGCGCGCCAGCCGGGCTGGCGGGCCAGCCAGTCGCGCAGATCGCGCGCCACGGCCTGCGCCCGCACCGGCTCGACGATGCCGCCCTTGGCGATGCCTTCGCGGCCGACCTCGAACTGCGGTTTGACGAGGATGACGGCTATCGCGCCCGGAACAGCCAAGGCGAGCGCCGGCGGCAGCGCCAGCCGGATCGAGATGAAGCTGACGTCGCAGACGACCATCCCCGGCTCGTGCCCGTGGAGCGAGGGGTCGAGCGCGCGGGCGTTCACCCCTTCGAGGCTGGTGACGCGCGGATCGGCCGCAAGCTCCGGTGCGAGCTGGCCGTGGCCGACGTCGAGCGCGAAGACATGGCTCGCGCCACGTTCGAGCAGGACCTGCGTGAAGCCGCCGGTGGAGGCGCCGATGTCGAGGCAGACGCGGCCGGCCGGATCGAAGCCGAACGCGTCGAGGCCGTGGATCAGCTTGAGCGCGGCACGCGAGACATAGCGGCCGGCCGGATCGTCGACGGCGATTTCCGCCCCGGCCGGCACGGGCTGGCCGGCCTTGCGGGCGACTTCGCCGTCGACGCGCACCGCGCCGCGCAGGATCGCGTCACGGGCGCGCGAGCGCGTCGCGAACAATCCACGGCTGACCAGCAGCTCGTCGAGCCGCCTGCTGGCGTCGGAAGGCGTGTCCATCGGCCTTCCATGGCCCAACGGGCCAGTGGAAAGCAAGCTTCCATCAGGCCGGATGCGAGGCGCCCCAGGCCGCGGGATGCCAGTCGACGGCTTCCACGAAATCGGGAATCTGGTCGTAGGCGAAGCCGCCGCGTATGTCGCCGATCTTCTTGGCGACGATCTGCGCGGCCGCCTCGTCGATGCGGCGGTCGTAGGTCGGCTCGGCGAGGGCGGCGCCCGTCAGGGCGGCAAGGGCCGTCACGGCCAGAACGATGCGGTACATTGTTTTTGTCTCCCTGTCCCACTGCCGGTCTATCAGGCGCAGCTTTCGGAACGGCCAAGGAAGACGGTAAGGAAAGGGAGAATCCGCAGGCTGAACAGCCGGTTAAGCCGGCCTGCGGAGGATCTGATTCAAGCCGGTCAGGCGCGCGCGGCGGCGACGCCGCTGCCGAGCGCGGCAAAGACGGTGCGCACGATGCCGGCATGGTCGAGGCCGGCGGCGGCGTACATCTTCTCCGGCTTGGCGTGGTCGACGAACAGATCCGGCAGCACCAGCGAGCGCACCTTCAGTCCGTTGTCGAGCAGTCCGGCGGCCGCGAGGAAATGCAGCACCTGGCTGCCGAAGCCGCCGACCGCGCCTTCCTCGACCGTGACCAGCACCTGGTGCTCGCGGGCGAGCCGCGCGACGAGATCGGTGTCGAGCGGCTTGGCGAAGCGGGCGTCGGCGACCGTCGTCGACAGGCCCGCCGCCTCCAGTTCCTCGGCCGCCGCCAGGCAGTCCTGCAGGCGCGTGCCGAGCGAGAGAAGGGCGACCTTGGTGCCCTCGCGCAGCACCCTGCCCTTGCCGATGTCGAGCACGGCGCCGCGCTCCGGCATCTCGACGCCGACGCCGTCGCCGCGCGGATAGCGGAAGGAGATCGGCCCGTCGTCATAGGCGGCGGCGGTGCGCACCATGTGCTTCAGCTCCGCCTCGTCGGCGGCCGCCATCACGACGAAGCCGGGCAGCGAGGCGAGGAAGGTGGTGTCGAAGGCGCCGCAATGGGTCGCGCCGTCGGCGCCGACGAAGCCGGCACGGTCGATGGCGAAGCGCACCGGCAGCTTCTGGATCGCCACGTCGTGCACGACCTGGTCGTAGGCGCGCTGGAGGAAAGTCGAATAGATCGCGCAGAAGGGCCTGTAGCCCTCGGTGGCCAGCCCCGCCGCGAAGGTCACGGCATGCTGCTCGGCGATGCCGACGTCGAAGGTGCGCTTCGGGAACGCCTCGCCGAACAGGTCGAGGCCGGTGCCCGACGGCATGGCGGCGGTGACGGCGACGATGCGCTCGTCCTCGTGTGCCTCCTGCACCAGCGCCTGCGCGAAGACCTTGGTGTAGCTCGGCGCGTTGCTGGCGGGCTTGGCCTGCGCGCCGGTGATGACGTCGAAGCGGTTGACGCCGTGATACTTGTCGGCGGCGGCTTCCGCCGGCGCGTAGCCCTTGCCCTTCTTGGTGACGACGTGGATGAGCACCGGCCCGTTGCCGTTGTCGCGCACGTTGCGCAGCACCGGCACCAGATGCTCCAGATCATGGCCGTCGATCGGACCGATGTGGAAGAAGCCCAGCTCCTCGAACAACGTGCCTCCGGTGACGTAGCCGCGCGCATGCTCGACGGCCCGCGTCACCGCGCGGTCGACGCGCTTGCCGAGATAGGAGGTCAGCTTCTTGCCGAAGTCGCGGATGCCGGCATAGGTCGAGCCGGAGGCGAGACGCGCCAGATAGTGGCTCATCGCGCCCGACGGCGGCGCGATCGACATGTCGTTGTCGTTGAGGATGACGATCAGGCGGGCGTCCAGCGCGCCGGCATTGTTCATCGCCTCGTAGGCCATGCCGGCCGACATCGCGCCGTCGCCGATGACGGCGATCACGTTGCGCCGGCCGCCCGACAGGTCGCGGGCCACCGCCATGCCGAGCCCGGCCGAAATGGAGGTCGAGGAATGCGCCGCGCCGAACGGATCGTACTCGCTCTCGGACCTTTTCGTGAAGCCCGACAGCCCGCCCTCCTGCCGCAGCGTGCGGATGCGGTCGCGGCGGCCGGTGAGAATCTTGTGCGGATAGGCCTGATGGCCGACGTCCCAGATCAGCCGGTCGTCCGGCGTGTCGAACACGTAGTGCAGCGCGACCGTCAGTTCGACCACGCCGAGCCCGGCTCCGAGATGGCCGCCGGTCTGCGACACCGCGTCGATCATCTCGGCGCGGACTTCGGCGGCAAGCCGCGGCAGGTCGGATTCGGGCAGCTTGCGCAGGTCCGCCGGGATGCGGACGGTGTCGAGGAGCGGCGTTTCGGGCGGCGATTTCACGTTGGCTGCGCACCTCGGATCGTTGCTGGGGAGGACATAGGCCTTCGATCCGCCAAAGTAAACGCGGCGCGCGGCGGCATTGCGGCGGAAGCTCAGCCTTCCGGCAGCGGCACGAACTCCTCCTCGTCGCCCGGCACGATGTCGAAGCGGCCGGTGCGCCATTCCTCCTTGGCCTGCTCGATGCGCTCCTTCGAGGAGGAGACGAAGTTCCACCAGATGTAGCGGCGCGAGCCGAGCGCGGCGCCGCCGAACAGCATGAAATGGGCGCCGCGTCCGGCCCTCACCACGATCTCGTCGCCGGGGCGAAACACCAGCAGCCGGTCGGCCGGGAAGACGTCGCCGGCGATATCGACCTCGCCCGACAGCGTGTAGATCGCGCGTTCCTCGGCGCGGGCGGGAATCGCGATGCTGGCGCCGGGGTCGAGCCGGATGTCGGCATAGAGCGTGTCGGTGGCGGTGCGCACGGGCGATCTCAGCCCGTCTAACTCGCCGATCACCAGCCGGCCGGAGACGCCGGAGGCCTCGATCTCCGGCAGCTCGGCGTGGGCGGTGCTCTCGAAATGCGGCGCGTCCTCCTCCCGCTCCTGCGGCAGCGCCAGCCAGGTCTGGAGGCCGGAAAGGCCCATCTCGGAGCCGTGCAGCTCCTCCGGCATGCGCTCGGAATGGACGATGCCGCGGCCGGCCGTCATCAGGTTCACGTCGCCCGGCTTGATCACCATCTCGGTGCCGAGCGAATCGCGATGGCGCACATTGCCGTCGAACAGGTAGGTGACGGTGGAAAGCCCGATATGCGGGTGCGGCTTGACGTCGAAGGACTGGCCGGCGCGCAGCAACGCCGGGCCCATCCGGTCGAAGAAGATGAACGGGCCGACGAGTCGGCGGCGCGCCGACGGCAGCGCGCGGCGCACCTCGAAGCCGCCGATGTCGCTCGAGCGCGGAACGATCAGCGTCTCGATTGCGTCGCAGGCGAATGCATCGCCGGGCAGCGGGTCCTTGCCGGGAAAGAAGCTCATCTCGACCTCCGCGCGGTCAGGTCTGGCCCCATGTCAGGACCGGAGCGCCGTAGCGTATCAACTGGCGGTCGAACGTCACAAGCTGAAGATTCTCGACCATCGCCTGCGCCAGCATCAGCCGGTCGAACGGATCGCCATGATGGAGAGGCAGTCGCTCCACGAAGGCCGCATGGGCAGAGTTGATGTCGAGAACCCTGAAGTCCACGCGCTCGAACTCCACAATCAACTGATAGGCGGACACAGGTGGCCCGTCAGTCCTGCCGAGTGGATACTTGATCGCCACTTCCCAGATCGCCGCCGCCGAAACGAACACCTCATTGCGACGATCTTCAATCGCCGCCCGAGCGCGAGCGGGAATGCGGTCAGGCGTGTTTGTGGACCAGACAGCGACGTGCGTATCGAGGAGAAGCCTCACTTCTCGTCGTCGCCGAAAAACATGCGGGCGACCTCGGCATCCAGCGCCTGGAACTTCTCATAGTCGAGAGGCGGATATTTGCCGGCAGCCAACCCCAGACGGCGCTTTCCCTTCGGAGCCGCATCGAGCGGCACCAGCTTGGCCGCCGGCTTGCCGTTGCGCGCGATCACGATCTCCGTCTCGGCACCACTTTCCACGGCCTCGACGAGCTTCGACAGAGAGGTCTTCGCCTCCAGCATGTTGACGGTCGGCATAGCCGAAAACTCCTTAGCTAAGTCTGGCTAAGGTAGGCCGATCCGTCCCGATTTTCAACTGCGCGGCCTATTCCCCGTCGAGCGGCTCGGTGCCGGCCGGCTTGCCGTCGCGCGACAGGCGGATCTTCTCGACCTTGTCCTCGGCGGACTTGAGGAGTGCCTCGCAATGGGCCTTCAGCGCCTCGCCGCGCTCGTAGATGCGGATCGATTCGTCGAGCGGTACGTCGCCGCGCTCGAGGTCGTCGACGATCTTCTCCAGCGCCGCGAGCGCCTTCTCGAAGCTCATCGCCTTGATGTCGTCGTTGCTGCGGGCGGCTTCGTCGGCCATCGTCATCCTCTCATCAGGCGGGCGACATGGGCGGCGACGGAGAACGCCAGCCCGTGCAGGTCGTAGCCGCCCTCCAGCAGGCTCACCAGCCGGTTGCCGGACAGGCGGCTGGCGCTGTCCATCAGCTCGGCGGTCGCCCAGTCGAAATCGTGCTCGGTCAGCTCCAGCTCGGCCAGCGGGTCGCGGTAATGCGCGTCGAAGCCGGCCGAGACGATGATCAGGTCGGGCCGGAACGCGTCGAGCGCCGGCAGGATGCGCGTGCGGAAGGCGTCCTTGAAGGCGTCGCCGCCGTCGCCCGCCGAGAGCGGCGCGTTGACGATGTTGCCGGCGCCGGTCTCGTCCTTCGCGCCGGTCCCGGGATAGAGCGGCATCTGGTGGGTCGAGCAGTAGAGCACGCTCGGATCGTCCCAGAAGACGTCCTGCGTGCCGTTGCCGTGGTGGACGTCCCAGTCGACGATCGCCACCTTCTCGGCGCCGTGGCGGCGCTGCGCGTAGCGCGCCGCGATCGCGGCGGTGTTGAAGAAGCAGAAGCCCATGGCGCGGGTCTTCTCGGCGTGATGGCCGGGCGGGCGGGCGGCCACGAAGACGTTGTCGGCGGCGCCCGAAAAGACGTCGTCGACGGCCGCGTTGGCCGCGCCGATCGCCGTCAGCGCCGCCTCCCAGCTCTTCGGGCTGGCCGAGGTATCGGCGTCGATCCGCGCCAGACCCTCATGCGGGATCGCCGCGCGGACCTTCTCCACATGGCTGGCGGGATGGGCATAGAGGATCGTCGCCTCGTCGCCGCGCGGCGATTCCCGGCGGTCGAGCAGCGAGAAGCGCTCGTCCTCCAGCACGCGCTCGACCGCGCGCAGCCGGTCCGGTCGCTCGGGATGGCCCGGCGGCGTCAGATGGTCGAGATAGATCGGATGGGTATACAGCCGCGTGACCATGGCCCGGTATAGGCCCTCGCGGCTGCTTTGGCCATGCGCGGCGCGGCGGCTTCAACAGGCGCCGCGCCGGCGCCTCATGCCGGGGCGGCGGAGCCGGCGCCGCGCCGGCCGGGCGGCGTCACCGCATCGATCGCCTTGCCGGCCAGCTCGCGGAAATGGCGCGAGGCCGTAGCCAGCCGGCTATCCCATTCTGGATCGGGCTCCTGCCCCTCGATCGTCCGGAAATAGACCTGCATCAGCGCACAGACCGCGAAGGGATCGAGCAGCGCCGCCTTCAGCGCCCAGGCGAAGACGATGGCGAGCACGAAGGACCAGCCGGCGAGCTGGCCGGGCATCATGTAGAGGATGGCGCCGGCGGGCGCGAGCATGACGAGAAAGATCACGGCGGTGAGCACCCACAGCATGATCGCCAGCCAGACGGCGTTCTTCACCATCACCGCGGCGTTCTGCGCGTAGAGCACGACGGCGCGGCGCGCGGTCTCGAACGGCTCGGTGCTCTGCACGCGGATGTCGTAGGCGAGCACGACCTCGTCGACATAGGTGAGCGACAGCCGCACTATCGTGTTGAGGAAGCGCACCAGCCCCTGCAGGCCGGGGATCGGCAGGAAGGCCGCCACCCCGCCGAGCAGGCCGGTGATGACGCGGATCACGCCCTTGACGAGCTGATCGAGGACGAACAGCACGTTGGCCTCGGCGAAGCGAGCCGTCACCACCTGCCGCCCATAGGCGACCTGGCCCTGGCCGCCGGGAATCGCCTGCCCGTCGACCAGATGCACCATGGCCGCGATATGGGCGGCCTTGACCATGTAGAGGATGTATTCGCGCATCCAGTAGACGGCGACCGCCACCAGCGCGATGCCGACGAAGCCGCCGCCGGTGGCGAAGGCATAGGGCGTATCGGGGTCGCTCCAGATGTGGCCGATGCCGTAGCCGACGCCCGCGCCGACGCCGGTCGCGATCACATAGGCCGCGGTGATGGCGAAGTAGACGACCAGCCGCAGCAGGATGAACGGCCATGTTAGCGCCAGCACGGACAACGTCCTGCCGATCGAGAAGTCCCACATCGCCGCCTCCGCGCCCGCCTGCCTCTGCGTCAGCATACAGGCTCGGCGGCCGCAGCGGAATGCGGGACGTCCCGGCTCCTCACATGATGTCGGTCGCGACGATCTCGATGCCGAAGCCCTCGAGGCCGACATAGTGGCGCTCGCGCGACGACAGAAGGCGGATCGAGGAGATGCCGAGGTCGCGCAGGATCTGCGCGCCCAGCCCGACCTCGCGCCACTCGCTCTCGCGGTTCAGCGCCTCGTCATGGGCCTCGCGGTCGCCGGCCGTGCGGTGGCGCGACTGCCGCTGGCCGACGCCGACGGAGCCCTCGCGCAGGTAGACGATGACGCCGCGGCCGCCCTCGCCCAGCGTCCGCATGAACTGGCGCAGGCGGTCGTCGGAGCCGAACACGTCGCGGGTGACGTCCTCGGGGTGGAGCCGCACCGGCACCTCGACGCCGTCGCGGATGTCGCCGAAGACGATGGCGAGGTGCTGCATGACCTCCCAGGGCAGCGTGTAGATATAGGCCCTGGCCTTGCCGCCGGGCGTGTCGATGTCGAACTCGTCGATGCGCTCGACGAGCGATTCCTTGCGCTGCCGGTAGGCGATCAGGTCGGCGACGGAGACCTGCTTCAGCCCGTGCTCGGCGGCGAAGGCGCTGACCTGCGGGCCGCGCTTGACGGTGCCGTCGTCGTTGACCAGCTCGCAGATGACGCCGACCGGCGGCAGGCCGGCGAGCCTGCACAGGTCCACCGCCGCCTCCGTATGGCCCGAGCGCATCAGCACGCCGCCCTCGCGCGCGATCAGCGGGAAGATGTGGCCCGGCCGCACGAAGTCGGAGCCGCCGACATTGCCGTTGGCGAGGTTGCGCACGGTGAGCGTGCGGTCCTCGGCCGAGATGCCGGTGGTGGTGCCGTGCTTGAAGTCGACGCTGACGGTGAAGGCGGTGGAGTGCGGCGCGTCGTTGTCGGCCACCATCGGGGCGAGGTTGAGCCGGCGCGCGTCCTCGCGCGTCATCGGGGCGCAGACGATGCCCGACGTATGGCGCACGATGAAGGCCATCTTCTCGGGCGTGCAGTGCACCGCCGAGACGATGAGGTCGCCCTCGTTCTCGCGGCCGTCATCGTCCATGACGACGACGATCTCGCCGCGCTCGAAGGCGCGGATGGCTTCGACGACTTTCTTCTGATCGTAGGGCATTGGCTCGCTTCGCTCGCTAGGCAGTAGGCAGTAGGCAGTAGGCAGTAGGGGAATGTTTCTGGCAGTTACGTTGGTCAAGTCTTTCCGACTGCCGACTGCCGATTGCCGACTGCCGGCTCCCCCACCTGCCCCCTGTGCCGCAGGTAGTGGTCCGCTATCACGCAGGCGACCATCGCCTCGCCGATCGGCACGGCGCGGATGCCGACGCAGGGGTCGTGGCGGCCCTTGGTGCGGACCTCGACGTCGTTGCCGTCGAGGTCGACGGAGCGGCGCGGCGTCAGGATCGACGAGGTCGGCTTGACGGCGAAGCGGGCGACGACCGGCTGGCCGGTCGAGATGCCGCCGAGGATGCCGCCGGCATGGTTGGACAGGAACAGCGGCTTGCCGTCATTGCCCATGCGCATCTCGTCGGCGTTCTGCTCGCCCGTCAGCCGTGCGGCGGCGAAACCTTCGCCGATCTCGACGCCCTTGACCGCGTTGATCGACATCAGCGCGCCGGCGATGTCCTGGTCGAGCTTGGCGTAGATCGGCGCGCCGAGGCCGGCAGGCACCCCTTCCGCGACGATCTCGATCACCGCGCCGACCGAGGAGCCGGCCTTGCGGATCTCGTCCAGATAGTCCGAGAAGGGTTTCACCGACGAGCGGTCCGGGGTGAAGAACGGGTTCTCGGGGTCCTCCACGAAGCCCCATTCCCAGCGCGAGCGGTCGATCTCCTTCTCGCCCACGGCCACCAGCGCGCCGCGCACGCTCATGCCCGGCACGACGAAGCGGGCGAGCGCACCGGCCGCCACCCGCGCGGCCGTCTCGCGGGCCGAGGAGCGGCCGCCGCCGCGATAGTCGCGGATGCCGTATTTCTCCTGATAGGTGAAGTCGGCATGGCCGGGGCGGAACTGGCGGGCGATCTCGCCATAGTCCTTCGAGCGCTGGTCGACGTTCTCGATCATCATCGAGACGGGCGTTCCGGTGGTGACGAGATGGTCGCCGTCCTCCAGCACGCCGGAAAGGATCCTCACCTCGTCCGGCTCGCGCCGCTGGGTGACGAAGCGGGACTGGCCGGGGCGGCGGCGGTCGAGCTCGGCCTGGATGTCGGCGAGGCGGAAGCGGATGCCGGGCGGACAGCCGTCGACCACGCAGCCGAGCGCGGGCCCATGGCTCTCGCCCCAGGTCGTCACCCTGAACAGGTGGCCGAAAGTGTTGTGCGACATCGCCTGACCCCGGCGCGCCGGCCGGCCCGGCGCGTTTTCCGCCCCGCTTCTATGAGCGAAGCAGGCGACG
Source organism: Hyphomicrobiales bacterium (assembly GCA_017305835.1). Classification (GTDB taxonomy): domain Bacteria; phylum Pseudomonadota; class Alphaproteobacteria; order Rhizobiales; family Rhizobiaceae; genus RCIO01. The sequence continues at coordinate 29,285 of JAFKJY010000067.1, read as the reverse complement.
GTCAAATGGCGCCGGCGCTTTTGAGGCCTCCGTTTATGCGCGTGCCGTTATCCCCAAACGGGCCTGCTTCCGGGCGGCACGCTTTAGTTTTGACAAAATCGCGGGGTTTCTGCTCTGATGATGCCAACAAGACCGGCCTTGCGGTGGGGCGCAGCGCCGGCGCAAGAGGAAGAATCATGCGTAGAGTATTGGCGGCCCTTCTCGTGACGGCCGCGACACTGGGGAGCGCGGCTGCCGCCGACGGCGACGGCACCGTCAAGAAGTTCGACCCGGCCAAGATGACGATCGTGCTGGACGACGGCAAGACCTACAAGCTGCCGCCCGAAATGGACGTCAGCGACTTGCAGGAAGGCAAGGAAGTCATCTTCAGCTACGAAGCCAAGAACGGCGTCAACCAGATCACCGACATGCTGATCCAGTAGGCCAGCGGAAGCCGGCCCGACCGGGTCACAGCCAGCGCAGCCGCCTGTCGCGCAGTTCCAGGATCCTGTCCTGCGGCACCGGCATGGCAGCGGCCTGCGCCGCAGGCATCCCCTCGACGATATGGAAGACCGTGCGGATGATGCCGCCATGGGTGACGCAGACGCTCGGCCTGTCGATGGCCTCCAGCCAGGGCCGCACGCGCTCCGACAGCATCTGGTAGCTCTCCGCGCTCGCACCGGGCGGCAGGAAGTGCCACTTGTCGGCCTCGCGCTCGGCGATGCAGCCCGGCCGCCGCGCCTCCAGCTCGGCCAGCGTGAAACCCTGCCAGTCGCCGAAATGCACCTCGACCAGCCGCGGCTCGGCGCGGTAGCCGTCCGGCGCCAGCCCCATCGCGGCGCGCAGGCGCTCCATGGTCTGGCGCGTGCGCCGCATCGGGCTGGCGACGAAGTCCCAGGCCTCGGGATCGGAGATCAACCCTGCCAGCCGGCGGCCGTTGCCGGTCGCCTGCCCGCGGCCGATCTCGTTCAGATCGGTCTCGGCCTGCCCCTGCAGCCGCGCCTCGGCGTTCCAGTCGGTCAGGCCGTGCCGGACGATGTAGATGGGAGGTTGCATGGTCATGAAGCGAGTAGCGAGTAGCGAGTAGCGAGTAGCGAAATAGTCAGTGCCGCGTTTTCAGGGATGCATGTTCTTGTCTATTCGCTATTCGCTATTCGCTATTCCCTCTTCCCTACTCACTCTCTTTCACCACCGAGATGTCCGGCGCATCGACGGCCTTCATGCCGACGACGTGGTAGCCCGAATCGACGTGCAGCACCTCGCCGGTGACGCCGCGCGACATGTCGGACAGCAGGTAGAGAGCGGTGTCGCCGACCTCCTCGATGGTCACCGAGCGCTTCAGCGGCGCGTTGTACTCGTTCCACTTCAGGATGTAGCGGAAGTCGCCGATGCCGGAGGCGGCGAGCGTCTTGATCGGGCCGGCCGAGAGCGCGTTGACGCGGATCCGGCCGCCGCCGAGGTCGACGGCGAGATAGCGCACGCTCGCCTCGAGCGCGGCCTTGGCGACGCCCATGACGTTGTAGTGCGGCATGACCTTCTCGGCGCCGTAATAGGTCAGCGTCAGCATCGAGCCGCCGTCGGTCATCAGGGCCTCGGCGCGCTTGGCCACGGCCGTGAAGGAATAGACCGAGATGTCCATCGAGCGCAGGAAGTTGTCGCGCGAGGTGTCGATGTAGCGGCCGGTCAGCTCGTCCTTGTCGGAAAAGGCGATGGCGTGGACGAGGAAGTCGATCTGGCCCCACTCGCTGCGCAGCTTGTCGAAGACGGCGTCGACCGTCTCCATCTCGGTGACGTCGCAATGGCCGACGATCATGGCGCCCAGCTCGGCCGCCAGCGGCTCGACGCGCTTCTTGAAGGCGTCGCCCTGATAGGTCAGCGCGATCTGGGCGCCCTGGTCCGCCAGCGCCTTGGCGATGCCCCAGGCGATCGAGCGATTGTTGGCGACGCCCATGATGAGGCCGCGCTTGCCCGCCATGAGGCCGTTTCCACCTGCCATGTGCCTGTTCTCCGATGCGCAGAATTGCACCTGCCTATCGCACAGGCATTTTGAGGCTTCAAGGCTGCGCTCCTCTCCCCGCGAACCGGGAGAGGGAAAGTCACCCCCGCCGCTTCTTCATCAGCGCTTCGAGCTCGGCGTCGTCCTTGGGCAGCGTGACCTGCACCTCGGCGTAGAGGTCGCCGTGGCCGCCGCCCTTGAGCGGCAGGCCCCTGCCCTTCAGCCGCAGCGCGCGGCCGGAGCTCGACCAGGCCGGCACGGAGACGGCGACCTTGCCGGTCGGCGTCTCGACCGCCACCTTGGCGCCCAGCACGGCATCGGCGAGGTCGACCGGCAGGTCGACCCTCAAGTCGCGGCCCTCGACGCGGTAGCGCGGATGCGGCGCGAAGCGGATCTTGACCAGCGCGTCGCCCGGCTCGCCGCCGAAGGGCGACTGCGCGCCCTGGCCCTTCAGCCGGATCGTCTGGCCGTCCTCGACATAGGCCGGCAGCTTGACGGCGATCTTGCGGCCGTCGGGAAACTGCGCGGCGACCTTGGCGGCGGAGACCACGTCCTCGAGGCTGACGTCCATGGCGACGTTGAGGTCGGGCGCAGGCGGCATGCCGCCGCCGCGGCCGCCCTGCTGGCGGAAGCGCGAGCCCTGCCCGGCGCCCGCCGCTCCCTGCTGGAAAGCGTCGCCGAAGATCTCGCCGAAGATGTCGTTGGCGTCGAAGCCGGAGGTGCGGAACTCGAAATGGCTGGCGCCCGGCCCGCCGCGCTGCTGGCGGCGGAAGCCGGCGAACGGGTCGCCGCCGCCGGCGCCCGCCCCGAACTCCTGGAATCGCGGCTTGCCCGTGGCGTCGATCTCGCCGCGGTCGAAGGCCTTGCGCTTCTCCTCGTCGCCGAGGATCTCGTAGGCCTGGTTGGCCTCCGAAAAGCGCTCCTTGGCCTTCGGATCGTCCGGGTTCTGGTCCGGATGAAACTTCTTGGCCAGCTTGCGGAAGGCCGACTTTATGTCCTTGTGCGCGGCCGTCTTGGAAACGCCCAGCACGTCGTAGGGATCACGCATGGGTTCTCGCTGCCCCGGGGATGCGGAATGGGTAGCATCCTATATGAGTCTCGCTAGGAAGAAATTCCAGTGCGGCGAGACTTCAAAAGGCGGGTTTCAGCGCTGTTTCAGGCTGAGCACCGTCCAGGGGCCGCCCTTGTCGCTGCAGGCCTTGCCGTCATAGGCGCTGACGCCGTCGAAGCTCTCCCGCGTGGCGCTGAAGGCGCGGCAGAGCCCGTTGGCGCCGGCCGCGTCCGAGACCCGCGCGATCGCGCCGACCGAGCCGGTGTTGGAGTTGACCCAGGGCACGGTGTCGGGCGGCACCTGGCCCGGCATCCAGGCGGCGACGGTCGAGCGGATCGCCGCCTCGTCGGACAGGCGGCCGTCGGGCGCCTTGCCGGACTGGCCGGTCGAGCCGGTGACGATGGAGCGGTCCGTGCCGAGGCTGTCGAGGCTAAAGCCGGCGCCGCAGCCGGCGAGCGGCAGCGCGAGCAGAAGGGCGACGCCCGCTGCCATCCGGCTGTACCGACCCTGCGGCTGTGCTGTGCCTTGCGCTTGCCGCGACAATCGGCATTCTCCCCCGCTGAAGCATCGGACCGAAAAGTGGAATCCGGTTTTCGGATTATTCCGATGCTCAATCAAAGTGATAGATCGTCCTCTGTGCGTCCGGCAGGACGCACGGCGGTCTATCGAGACGCGAGGCGGAACTATGGGTGAGACAGGGTTAACAGTCGGTGACTTCGCGGAGCGGGCCGAGCCCTACGCCCTGTTCGCCGAATGGCTGGAGGACGCCGGCAGGTCGGAGCCGAACGACCCCAACGCGATGGCGCTGGCCACCGTCGACCAGGACGGCCTGCCCGACGTGCGCATGGTGCTGCTCAAGGGTTTCGACCCGCACGGCTTCGTCTTCTTCACCAATTTCGAGAGCGCCAAGGGCCGCGAGATCCTCGGCGCGATGAAGGCCGCGCTGTGCTTCCACTGGAAGAGCCTGCGCCGGCAGGTGCGCGTGCGCGGCCCGGTCGAGATCGTGACCGACGCCGAGGCCGACGCCTACTACGCCTCGCGGGCGCGCGGCAGCCGCATCGGCGCTTGGGCCTCGAAGCAGTCGCGGCCGCTGGAAAGCCGCATGGCGCTGGAAAAGGCGGTCGCCGAATACACGCTCAAATACGCGATCGGCGAGATCCCCCGCCCGCCCTACTGGTCGGGCTTCCGCATCAGGCCGGTGTCGATCGAGTTCTGGCACGACCGCCCGTTCCGCCTGCACGACCGCGTGCGCTTCGAGCGGGCCGGCGAAGGCTGGGAAAAGACGCGGCTCTATCCGTGAGGCAGATATGGGTGAAACCGGATCGCTGGAAGCCCGCGCCCGCGCGCTGTTCGAGGACTACGGCAGGCTGAGCAACGCGGCGCTGCGCGACCCGCAGCACGCCGATGCCGGCAGGCTCGCCGACGCCTTCGCGGCCTATTTCGTCGGCGCGAACCCGCTGGGCGTGATGGGCGGCGCGAAGGACGAGAGCTTCCCGGCCGTCATGAAGCGCGGCTTCGAGGCCTACCGCGCCGCCGGCGGCACGCGCTTCGAGATCGTCCATATCGAGGTCGAGGCGCTGGACGCGTTCAACGCGATGGTCCGTGCCGACTGGGAGTTCGACTATGTCCGCCCGCGCGACGGCGCGACGGGAACGATCGCCTTCCGCAACATCTATTTCGTCAACTTCGCCGACGGAAACCCGCGCATCTTCGCCTGGATCACGCCGGACGAGCGGAAGGCAATGAAGGAGCACGGGCTGGCGTGAGAGCGTTCTTCTCCCCGCAAGCGGGGAGAAGGGAAAGAGGATGCCTACTTCTTCCTCGCCATGAACGCCATGAAGGCATCGCGGGCTTCGGCGGACTTGAGGCGGGCGCGGAAATGGGCGCTTTCATCGCGGATGCGGGCGACGAGCGCGTCGCGGCCGCCGAGCATCAGGTCGCGGGCGATCCGCAACGCCTCGGGCGGCTTGGCGGCGATAGCGTCGGCGGCGGCGAACACCTCCGTCTCCAGACGATCTTCCGGCACCACCTTGTAGATCAGGCCGGCCGCCTGCGCCCGCTCGGCCGTGAACGGCTCGCCCAGCCCGAGCAGGGCAAAAGCCTGCTGGCGGCCGGCGACGGCCGGCACGAGCAGGCTGGAACCGGCCTCCGGCACGAGGCCGAGGTCGACGAAGGGCGTGTGGAAGGCCGTGCGCGGCGTGGCAAACGTCAGGTCGCAATGCAGGTTGATGGTGGTGCCGATGCCGACGGCCACGCCGTCGACGCCGGAGACCAGCGGCTTGCCGCCCGTCGCCAGCGCCATCAGGAAGTCGAACACCTCGGTGCCGCCCTCGCCGCCCTGCGCGACCGCGAGGAAGTCGGCCAGGTCGTTGCCGGCGGTGAAGGCGCCGGGCACGCCGAGGATCACCTTGACGCGCACCGACGGGTCGGCGTCGGCCGATACCAGCGCCCCCGCCATCGCGGCATACATCGCCCGCGTGATGGCGTTCTTCTTGTCCGGCCGGTTCATGCGCACGACCTTCACCGGCCCGCGCTGCTGGACGACGACGTGTTCGCTCATGGCTTCCCCCTCAGGCCAGCTCGGCCGCCGCGAGGCTTTCGGCCCCTTCGGTCACCCGCTCGCGCAGCGCCACCGTCTCGCCCGCCAGGTTCTCGGCGAAGAAGCGGCAGAGTGCTGCCCGCTCGCCGCCGCCCGAAGCGACCGCCGCGCGCGCCAGATAGGCGCCGCCGGCGGCGAGCGAGAACAGTCGCAGATAGGGCGTTGCGCCCGCGAGCGCCTCGCCGGTGCGCCCGGCTCCTGCCGCCTCGCGCAGCCACGCGGTCGCGGCCGCGAGGTCGTCGACCGCGCGGGACAGCTTCTCGGCGGCCCGCCCGAGCCCGGCGAGGTTCGACGTGCGCAGCGCCTCGACGTCGGCGCGCAGTTCGGCGATGTAGCCTTCGACCTGCGCCCCGCCCGACAGCGGCAGCTTGCGCATGACGAGGTCGATCGCCTGGATGCCGTTGGTGCCCTCGTAGATCGGGGCGATGCGGGCGTCGCGCAGGAGGGCGGCCGCGCCGGTCTCCTCGATGAAGCCCATGCCGCCATGCACCTGCACGCCGAGCGAGGCGACGTCGACGCCGACATCGGTGGAAAAGGCCTTGGCGAGCGGCGTCAGCAGGCCGGCGCGCTCCTGCCAGCGGCGCTTCTCGTCGCCTTCGGACACGCGCGCCATGTCGAGCGCATGGGCACAGGCATAGGCGATAGCGCGCGCGACGCGCGTCAACGCCTGCATGGTGAGCAGGTTGCGGCGCACGTCAGGGTGCAGCGCGATCGGGCTCATCTCCTTGCCCGTATCCCCCTCGGCGCGACCCTGCCGGCGCTCCTGCGCATAGGCCAGCGCCTTCTGGAAAGCGGTCTCCGCCACCGCCACGCCCTGCATGCCGACCGCGAGGCGGGCGTTGTTCATCATCGTGAACATGCAGGCGAGACCCTTGTTCTCCTCGCCGATCAGCCAGCCGACCGCGCCCTTCTCCTCACCTTCCACGAAACCGTCGCCATAGATCATCGTGCAGGTGGGCGAGGCGTGGATGCCGAGCTTGTGCTCGATCGAGGCGCAGAAGGCGTCGTTGCGGCGGCCGAGCGAGCCGTCCGCGTTGACCAGGAATTTCGGCACCAGGAACAGCGAGATGCCGCGCGTGCCGGCCGGGGCGTCGGGAAGGCGCGCCAGCACCAGATGCACGATGTTGTCGGTGAAATCGTGCTCGCCATAGGTGATGAAGATCTTCTGGCCGAAGATGCGGTAGGTGCCGTCGCCGGCGCGCTCGGCGCGGGTGCGCAGCGCGGCAAGGTCCGAGCCGGCCTGCGGCTCGGTCAGGTTCATCGTGCCCATCCACTCGCCGGAGACGAGCTTTGCCAGATAGGTCGCCTTCAGTTCCTCGGACGCATGCTTCTCGAGCGCCTCGATGGCGCCCATGGTCAGCGTCGGGCCGATGGCGAAGGCCATCGCGCCGGAGTTCCACATCTCGAGCGCGGCGACCGAAAGCATCATCGGCAGGCCCTGCCCGCCATATTCGACCGGGCCGGTCAGCCCGTTCCAGCCGCCCTCGATCCAGCGCCGGTAGAGGTCCTTCCAGCCGGCCGGCATGGTGACGGCCGCATCCTTCAGCACCGCGCCCTGCTCGTCGCCCACCTTGTACAGCGGCGCGACCTCTTCCGACGCGAAGCGGCCGGCTTCGGCGAGGATCGCGTCGACCAGGTCCTCCGACAGGTCGCCGAGGCGGCCGTCGGCAAGCGCGCGATCCAGCCCGGCCACGTGCTTCAGCGTGAAGCTGATTTCCTCGACCGGTGCGCGATACATGCGGCTCTCCCTCGCTCGTCCGTTGGCGCGCCCGCGGCGCCCGCTCCTGCTAGTTTCTTTTTACGTAAGCGTCAAACGTCGGCTTGCCCTCGCCGCCGGCGCGTCCGATATTGGCATGGAAAGGATCGCCATGCTCGCGCGCCCCGAAAAATACAGATGCATCGAATGTGGCCTGCCCTACGGGGCGGACGGCTTCGAGCTGCACTACGGCCTGATCGAGAACGGCCCCGCCTACTGGAGCGACCGCGGGCTGCTGTGCTCGCCCGCCTGCTCGCTCGCCCACCACCGCAAGCGCGCCGCCGAAGGCACGCTACCGACGGAGCCGGCGCCGAATCCGTTCGAGACGGATTTCTAGAAGCCCCTCCACCGGGGACGCTACTTTTCCCGCTCCACCGCGCGCCAGCCGATGTCGCGGCGGCAGAAGCCGCCGGGCCAGTCGATGCGATCGACCGCCGCGTAGGCGCCGGCCTGTGCTTCGCCAACCGTGCGGCCAGTGGCCGTCACATTGAGGACGCGACCGCCGGCGGCGACCAGTTCGCCGTCCGCGCGTTTCGTGCCGGCATGGAAGACCTTCGCCCCGGTCGCTTCCGCCGCCTCGATACCACGGATCGGCGTGCCGGCCTGCGGCCTGCCGGGATAGCCCTTCGCGGCCATCACCACGGTGAGCGCCGCCTCGTCGCGCCAGCGGGCCGAGACGTGGCCGAGCTGGCCATCGGCTGCCGCCTCCAGCAGGACGAGCAGGTCGTCCTTCAGCCGCATCATCAGCACCTGGCATTCGGGGTCGCCGAAACGCACGTTGAACTCGATCAGCTTCGGCCCGTCCGCGCCGATCATCAGTCCGACGAAAAGCACGCCGGAGAACGGGCAGCCCATCCCGGCCATGCCGCGCAGCGTCGGCTCGACGATTTCGCGCATGACGCGCGCTTCAACCGCCGCGTCGAGCACCGGGGCGGGCGAATAGGCGCCCATGCCGCCAGTGTTGAGGCCGGTGTCGCCGTCGCCGACGCGCTTGTGGTCCTGCGCCGAGCCGAAGGGCAGCGCGGTCGCGCCGTCGCAGAGGCAGAAGAAGCTCGCCTCCTCGCCCTCCAGAAACGCCTCGACGACGACCTCGGCACCGGCCGCGCCGAAAGCGCCGTCGAAGCAGGCATCAATGGCGTGAAGCGCGGCGTCGAGGTCCATCGCCACGGTGACGCCCTTGCCGGCGGCGAGCCCGTCGGCCTTGACGACGATCGGCGCGCCCATGCGACGGGCATAGGCCTTCGCCTCGGCAGCATTGGCGAAGCGGCCATAGGCGCCGGTCGGGATGCCGTAGCGGGCGCACAGGTCCTTGGTGAAGCCCTTGGATCCTTCGAGACGGGCGGCCGCCGCGGACGGCCCGAACACCTTTATGCCGGCCGCGCGCAGCGCATCGGCCAGCCCGGCTACCAGCGGCGCCTCGGGGCCGACGACGACGAGGTCGATCGCCTTCTCACGACTGAATGCAACGACAGCCGCATGGTCCGCCACGTCGAGCGCCACGCATTCGGCTTCCTGCGCGATGCCGGGATTGCCCGGCGCGGCGTAGAGCCTGGTGAGCAGCGGCGACTGCGCGAGCTTCCAGGCCAACGCATGCTCGCGCCCGCCGGAGCCGATGAGAAGGACGTTCATGCTGCCATATCCCGTCGTTGCCGTGTCCCGCGTCTAGCCAGCCGCAATGAGTGCGGCAAGGCCGATGCCGGCGCCGGCGCATGCCGCCCACAGACCCTGCCCCTGATGCATTGAAATCGGCATCATCTGATGCGATATTCGATGCAAGGAGGCACAGGTATGCGCACCACGATTGTCCTCGACGAGGAATTGGTCGAAGCGGCTCAGGAATACACGGGGATCAAGGAAAAAAGCGCCCTCGTACGCGAGGGGCTCAAATCCCTGATCCAGCGGGAGGCCGCCCGTCGCCTCGCTCGGCTCGGAGGCTCCGAGCCGGATGCCGAATATATCCCAAGGCGTCGTCCTTGATCCTGATCGATACGTCGATCTGGATCGATCATTTCCGCGCGCCGGAAAAGCGCGTGATCTCCATCCTCGATGACGGCAAGCTTCTCGCCCACCCCTTCGTCATCGGCGAGATCATGCTCGGCAACATGCGCGGCAGGGAGCGTATTGCGGATCTGCTCGGCAGGATAACGCAAGCCATCGTCGCGAATGCCGATGAGATGCTGGCCTTCATAAGTCTCAACCGCCTTGGCGGTCGCGGCATCGGCTACGTCGATGCGCATTTGCTCGCAGCCGCCCGCCTCACACCCGATACGCAGCTATGGAGCCGCGACAAGCGCTTGGCCGCGACCGCAAGGGAACTCGGCGTGGGATACGCCGAGTAGACCCGCATCCACCTTGACGCCTCCCTCGCCGCCTGCCACTCCGCTTGGCATGGAAACGATCCAGTCACGCCAGGGTCAGGGGCGCGTTGCCGACGCGCCGTCGGGGCACTGGGTCTACCGCGCGCTGCCGCGGGCGCTGTGGCCCTACGCGCAGCTCGCGCGCTGGGACCGGCCGATCGGCTGGCAGCTCCTGCTTTGGCCGTGCTGGTGGTCGGCCGCGCTTGCCGCCGCCGCGCATGCGCAGCCCGGCGCGCCGCTTTCCTCCGTGCTGCCCTCGCTCTGGCATCTCTTCCTGTTCCTCGCCGGCGCGATTGCCATGCGCGGGGCCGGCTGCACCTACAACGACCTCGCCGACGAGGACTTCGACGCCAAAGTCGAGCGCACCCGCTCGCGCCCCCTGCCCTCGGGCCAGGTCAGCCGCCGGCAGGCCTGGGGCTTCCTCGTGCTGCAGGCGCTGGTCGGGCTCGCGGTGCTTGTCCAGTTCAACTGGTTCGCGGTCGCCCTCGGCGTCGCCTCGCTGGCGATCGTGGCCGTCTATCCCTTCGCCAAGCGCGTCACCGACTGGCCGCAATTCGTGCTGGGGCTGGCCTTCTCCTGGGGCGCGCTGATGGGCTGGGCGGCCCGTTTCGGCGCGCTGGAGCTGGCGCCGGTGCTGCTGTATTTCGGCTCGATCCTGTGGGTGATCGGCTACGACACGATCTACGCGCACCAGGACAAGGAGGACGACGCGCTGGTCGGCGTGCGCTCCACGGCGCGGCTGTTCGGCGCGCGGACGAGGCAGGCGCTGGTAGTGCTCTATGGCGGCGCGCTGCTGTTCTTCTTCGTCGCCTTCGCCAACGCCGCCGTGCCCATGCCGGCGCTGGCGGGGCTGGTGGCCGCCGGCGCGCATATGTGGCGGCAGATCCGCGTGCTCGACATCGACGACCCGGACCAGTGCCTCAAGCTGTTCAAGTCCAACTCGGTCGTCGGTCTGCTGATCTTCCTCGGCCTGCTCGGCGGCGGCGTCTGGGCGACGCTCAGCCCGCACTTCTGACGCTGTGGAGGCGGAACCGATGAAGGTTGCGGTCCTCGGCGCCAACGGCGTCTATGGCAGGCACCTCGTGCCGCGGCTGGTCGCAGCCGGCCACGACGTGCGCGCGCTGGTGCGGCGGCCGGAAACGACGCTTGCCGCTCGCGCGTGCGGCGCCGAGGTTCGGCAGGCCGACATCTACGATGCCGGCTCGCTGGAGACAGCACTTGCGGGCAGCGATCTGTGCATCAATGTGGCGACGGCGGTGCCCGGCGGCCCGTCCGGCCGCGGCAGCCCCGCCGCCAACGACAGGCTGCGCCGCGAAGGCGTGCCGCTGCTGATCGAGGCCTGCCGGCGGGCCGGCGTCGCCCGCCTGCTGCAACAGGGCATCTGCTGGGTCGGCGCGGCTGGCGAGGAACCGGCCGACGAGAGCCATCGCTTCGAGGCCGTCGGCGAAGGGCCGGGCATGGCCTCGATCCGCGCCGCGCAGGCGATGGAGGAGGCCGTGCGCGCCTGCGGGCTCGACTGGGCGATCCTGCGCGGAGCGCTGTTCTACGGGCCGGGCACCGGCGCGGAGGACGGCTGGTTCGCGCAGGCGCAGGCGGGCGAGTTCGTCCTCCCCGGCGACGGCTCCGACTTCGCCACCTTCGTCCACATCGCCGACATGGCCGCAGCCACCGCCGCGGCCGTCGAGCGCTGGCCGTCGCGGCAGGTGCTCATCGTCGCGGACGACACGCCGGTGCGCTGGCGCGACCTGTTCGGCCATGTCGCCGCGCTCACCGGGGCCGAACCGCCACGGGCGGGCGGGCCGGTGCGGTTTCCCGCCTTCCGCATGAGCAACGGCCTCGCGAAGGGAATGCTCGGCTGGGCGCCGCGTTATCCCGACTATCGCGCCGGGCTGGCGCGCTGAGGCGAGCACGATGGCACCCTTCCACGTCGACCCGACCAAGATCCGCGAATTCGCGGATGCCGAGGCCTTCTATCGCTGGCTCGGAAAGAACCACGACAGCGCCGACGAGGTCTGGATCAAGATCCACAAGACGGGCTCGGGGCTCGCCTCGATCACGCCGAAGGAAGCCATCGACGTCGTGCTGTGCTGGGGCTGGATCGACGGCATCCGCAAGGGGCTGGACGAGAAGAGCTTTCTCCAGCGCTACAGCCCGCGCGGGGGCCGCAGCATATGGAGCAGGATCAACGTCGACAATGTCGCGCGGCTGGTCGAGGAAGGCCGGATGACCCCGCACGGGCTCGCCCATGTCGAGGCGGCGAAGGCCGACGGCCGCTGGGACCGCGCCTATGGCGGCAGCAAGGACATGGCGATCCCCGACGACCTGATGGCGGCGATCGAGGCCGAACCGCAGGCGAAGGCGATGCTGGCCAGGCTCAGCGCGCAGAACCGCTTCGCGCTCGCCTTCCGCGTGCACAACATGAAGACGGAGGCCGGCCGCAAGCGCAAGATCGAGGGTTTCGTCGCGATGCTGAAGCGCGGCGAGACGATCTATCCGCAGAAGGCGAAGTAGCGCGCGCGGGATCAGCCGCGCGCGATGATCTCCTCGCCGCCGACGACAAGACGCAGGCCGAGATTGCCCATCTTGCGGCGCGCCAGGAAGCGCGGGCGGCGCTGCATCGACACGCGGCCCTTGCGGCGCTCCTTCACCGGCGCGGCCTTCACGTAGCCGATCGTCTCGTCCAGCGTGCGGGCGACGCCGTCGGCCTCGACCAGCATCATCGGCAGGCGGTAGGCTTCGGCCCAGGCGCGCCAGTCGGCGGCCACGTCGTCGAGATTGCTGGCGACCAGCAGCGGCACGGTCAGCATCGCATCGGCGTGCATCAGCTCGAGCGTGACGGTGACCTCGCCCGCCTCGTCCTCGATCGCGCGGGCAGCCACCCCGCGGAAGGCGCGGGCCGGCAGCACGATCGTCACCGGCAGCTTCGACATCTCGAGCTGCCGCACGATCGTGGCGCCGCGCGCATCGATGGTGAAGCTGACGTCGCCGTAGGCGTCCCGCGTGGCGTAGCGCACCACTTGCGGCAGGTGAAAGGGGTCGAGCCGCATGGCGCAGCCCGCCCAGACTGGCTTCAGTCCGGTGTTCATCGATAGCCTTCCTGTCATTCCCGAGAGCCGGTATCCGGTTCCCAACGGGCAGGTGTTTTCCCTGCCTCTTTGCGTGGAAGACTAGCCGCCGCTCCTTACCGGCGGGCTTAGAATTTCGGTTAAAATTTGTTGTTCCGTCCGATGGTTATCGAAGCCTCAGCGGACGCGCCCGGCGGTAACGTTCAGATCACCTTTCCGGGGTTCATGATGCCGGCCGGATCGAAGGCGCGCTTGATGCGGCGCATCAGCTCGATACCCACCGCCGGCGCGGTGGCGATCAACTCGTCGCGCTTCATGCGGCCGATGCCGTGCTCGGCCGAGATCGAGCCGCGGAAGGCGCGGACCACGTCGTGGACGGCGTCGTTCATCGCCCGGTAGAGCGCCAGGAACGCCTCGGGCTTCACGCCGACCGGCTGCGAGACGTTGAAGTGGAGGTTGCCGTCGCCCATGTGGCCGAAGCAGACCAGCCGCGCGCCGGGGCAGACGCGCTGGACCGCCGCGCCGGCCTCCTCGATGAAGGCGGGGATCGCGGCGACCGGCACGGAGACGTCGTGCTTGATCGAGGCGCCTTCCGGCTTCTGGGCGTCGGACATGGATTCGCGCAGCTTCCAGAAGGCGGCCGCCTGGGCGAGGCTGCCGGCGATCACCGCGTCCTCCACCAGCCCGGCCTCCATCCCCTCCCCCAGCACCTGCTCGATCATGGCGCGGGCGTCCTCCGCGGAGCGGCCCGACGAGATCTCCAGCAGCACGTACCAGGGGTAGCGGCCGGCGAGCGGCGCGGTCTCGCCGGGGACGTGTTTCACCGTGAAGTCGACGGAGCGGTCGATGCAGAGCTCGAAGGCTGTCAGCCCGCTGCCGGCGAGGTCAGTGGCGCGGCCGAACAGGTCGAGGGCGGCGGCCGGCGACGGCACGCCGGCCCAGGCCACCTCGCGGCCCTTGGGCATCGGCACGAGCCTCATCACCGCCGCGGTGATGATGCCGAGCGTGCCCTCGGCGCCGACGAACAGGTTCTTCAGGTCGTAGCCGGTATTGTCCTTCTTCAGCTTGCGCAAATCGTCCAGCACCTCGCCGCCGGGCAGCACGACCTCCACGCCGAGGCAGAGCTCGCGCGCATTGCCATAGGCGAGCACGCCGGTGCCGCCGGCGTTGGAGGACAGGTTGCCGCCGATCTGGCAGCTTCCCTGCGAGCCGAGCGAGAGCGGGAACAGCCGGCCGTTGTCGGCCGCCACGTCGCGCAGCGTCTGCAAGACGACGCCGGCCTCCACCGTCGCCGTGTTGGAGGCGAGGTCGAGTTCGCGGACTCGGTTCATGCGGCCCATCGAGACGACCACCTCGCGGCCGCTTCGGTCCGGCATCTGGCCGCCGACAAGGCCGGTGTTGCCGCCCTGCGGGACGATGGCCGTGCCGGTCGCGGCGGCGAGCCGCAGGATGGCCGACACCTCCGCCGTCGAGCCCGGCCGCAGCACCAGCGCGGTGCGGCCCGCCCACAGGCCGCGCTGCTCGCGCACATAGGGCGCGATGTCGGCCTCGGCGCGTAGCGCGTGGGCATCGCCGACGATCGCCGCGAAGCGGCCGATCAGCGAAGGGTCGAGCGGCCGGGCGGTCTCGGTCGTCTGCACTAGGCGTGTCCTTCTTCCATCTCGCGCGGCGCGGCGGCGCGGCGCAGCCGGTCGTTGATCGCCTCGCCCAGCCCGCGCGCAGGCACCGGCTCGACGGCGATGGTCGCGGCACCCGACGCGTCGAGGCGCTGGAGCGCGGCGAACAGGCCAGCGGCGGCCTCGCGCAGGTCGCCCGTCTCCGACAGGTTGACGATGGCGACGGCGCGCCGCGCATGCCCTGCCCGGCGCGGGCCGAAGGCGAGCAGTGCCTCGCCCGCCTCGACCTCGCGCGCGTCGAGACGGACGGCGGCATGCGGCGCGTAATGCGAGCGCATCATGCCCGGCGCCTCAAGCGCGGCGCCCCGCGTGCGCGTCACCGCGCGGCCGGCGACGGCCTCAATCTCCTCGGCGGGGACGCCGCCCGGCCGCAGCAGCCGCAGCGTCTCGCCCTCGACCTTGAGGATCGTCGATTCGACGCCGACCGGCGTCGGGCCTCCGTCGACCACGAGGCGGATGCGCGGGCCGAGATCGGCCGCCACGTGCTGCGCCGTGGTCGCGCTGACGCGGCCGGACGAGTTGGCGCTGGGGGCGGCCAGCGGCCGGCCGAAGGCGGCGATCAGCCGCTCGCCGAAGCCGCGCGGATGGCGCATCGCCAGCGTGTCGAGGCCGGCCGTGACCAGCGGATGGACGGGGCTTTCGGCGCGCTTGGGCACCACCAGCGTCAGCGGGCCGGGCCAGAAGCGCTCGGCCAGGCGCCGCGACAGCGGATCGAAGACGCCGTGCCGCTCGGCCATGTCGAGGCTCGCCACGTGGGCGATCAGCGGGTTGAAGCGCGGCCGCCGCTTGGTCTCGAAGATGCGCGCCACGGCGGCGCCGTTGGTGGCGTCGGCGGCGAGCCCGTAGACGGTCTCGGTCGGGATCGCGACCACCTCGCCTTCGGCGAGGAGGGCCAGCGCGGCGTCGAGCGCGTCTTGTTCGGGCAGGATCTCGGCCAAGGCGGTTTTTTCCCAGGATCGTGCCGTCCGTAGACCGCTGCGGCCGATCCCGCAAGGCGCGCGAGAAAGGTCGGCGTGGGTGCCCATGACCGCTTTGTTAACCGTCCGCATATAGTTTCATCCGGGACGGCGGAAATCACCTTCGGCCGCCGCGTTCCTGTTCGCGTGCTTGTGGAGTTGGGTCAGGCCCCCGTCATGAGACCTTTCCTGCCGACAATCCTGCTGGGCATCCTGGCGTCCGGCGCCGCGAACGCGTCGTCCTTCGCCGAACTGACGCCGGCCGGCACGCGCATCAGCCCGTCGATCATCTTCCTCGGCACGCCGGCCGCCCCGGCTCCCGATGCCGTGATCGTGGCGCAGCAGATCCCCTTCGCGCCGCCGCCCGCGCTCGCCGGCGCGCCGAAGCCCGAGGTGACCCAGGTCAGCCCGTCGGTGATCGCGCTCGGCCTGCTGCAGCCCGACGTCGACCTGTCGCGCTTCGCGGCCATCGACGAGAAGCCGCGCCGGATGCGCGACCCGCATCTGCCGCCGATGGTGATCCGCGGCGGCCTCTTCGGCGACGCCTTCGCCCGCGGGGCGGCCACGGCCGCGCCCGAGACGAAGCAGGCCGCGCAGAACCCCGCTCCGGCGACCGGCGCGGCGAACCCCAAGGCCGCGCCCGACAAGCACGCGCCGCAGAAGTCGCCCGAGCCGGAGGAGCAGCCGGCCGTGCAGCCGCGGCCCACGGCGAAGATGGAATAGCCGCGCGGCCGGCCCCGGAGCCACCTGACACAGATTCGCCTTGACGGAACGTCAGTCTCGACCCCAGCATCCACATCGTTGGGCAAACAGGGGCTCGTCATGTCCATACTCGGCAGATCCATCGGCGCCGCGCTCGCCGGCGCGGGCGTCGTCGCCATGCTTTCGTTCCCCGCCGCAGCCGACGCGCCGCTCGGCTCCTACATCGCGCGGCTGTCGCCGCAGGACCATCACGCCAGCGACGGCTACACGCTCGACACGGCCGCGCAGGTGGTGCGGCAGGACCGCGCCAACTGGCACAAGTTCGGCTATGGCGACGCAGAGGACGAGGACGACCCGTGGTTCCGCAGCCAGAACGCGCGGGCCAATTTCGAGAAGATGCTGAACAAGCCGGGCGCCATGGACCAGGCGACCCGCCGCGCCATCCTGAAGGGCACGCCGGTCGTCGAGGTGCAGGTCTACCGCACCCGCGTGACCGTCAACATCATCGGCTACTGACGGCGATTCTTCCTTCTCCCCGTTCACGGGGAGAAGGAGAGCCGTCATCCGGCGATCTTGGAGAAATCCGCCACCTGGCCGGTCGCCGCGCGGATGCGGGCGAGCAGCGCGAGGCGATTGGCGCGCACGGCTTCGTCCGGGTCGTTTACGAGCACGGCCTCAAAGAATGAATCAACCGGCTCACGCAGTGCGCTAAGAGCCCGCATGGCGCCGGAAAAATCTTGCAGCGCAATGGCTTGGGCCGCTTCGCTCTCGGCCTGATTCACCGCGTGGAAAAGCGCCTTCTCGGTCGGCTCGCGCAGCAGGGCGGGGTCGACGGCATCGCCAACGCGGGTGCCCTTCTTCTCCTCCGCCGCGAGGATGTTGGCGGCGCGCTTGGTGCCGGCCAGCAGGTTCCGGCCGTCCTCGCCGTCGAGGAAGATGCCGAGCGCGGCGACGCGGCTGACGACCAGCAGCAGGTCGTCCGCCTCCGGCGTGATGACGGAATCGATCAGGTCGTGCCGCGCGCCCTTGTCACGCAGATAGACCTTCAGGCGGTCGTGGAAGAAGGAGAGGAGGTCGCGGCCCAGCGCGGCCGGGCTCGGGAACTGCTCGACCAGCTCCATGCCCGAAGCGGACCCGCCCGGCTCCAGCCGCCAGATCGCCGTCTCGTCGGTCAGGTCGCCGGACAGGAAGAACTCATTCGCGTCCGGGTTGAAGATGCCCCAGAACTCGGAAGCCCTGACGCCGTCGCTGCTCACCAGATAAGAGGGATCGTCGCACAGGTCCTCGAGCGACGACCGATAGGCGGCGGATGCGGTCCTGAGCAGCCCCAGCCGCACTCCGTTCTCGACCACGATCCTGATGACGCCGAGCGCCGCCCGCCTCAGGGCGTAGGGATCCTTGCTCCCCGTCGGCTTCTCGTCGATCGCCCAGAAGCCGACCAGCGTGTCGAGCTTGTCGGCAAGCGCGACGGCGATCGACACCGGCTCCGACGGCACATGGTCGCTCGGGCCCTGCGGCCTGTAGTGCTCCTCGACGGCCGCCGCGACGGCCGGGGCCTCGCCCTGCAACGCGGCATATTTGCGCCCCATCGCGCCCTGCAGCTCGGGGAACTCGCCGACGACCTCGGTCTGCAGATCGGCCTTGGCGAGCACGGCCGCGCGGCGGGCAAGCCGCGGGTCCGCGCCGACGACGGTAGCCAGTTCCTCCGCCAGCCGCGCGATGCGCTCGACGCGCTCGCCCTGCGTTCCCAGCTTGGCGTGGAAGGTGACGCCGAGATGATCGAGGCGGGCCATGCGCTGGTCGAGCGGCTTTGCCAGATCGAGGCCGAATTTCTGCGCCGCCGCCTCCAGCCTGCCAAGGTCCGGCAGGTCGGCCTGGTCGGTCTTCCAGAAGTGCACGGCGTCCGACAGGCGCGCGCGGACCACCTTGCCGTTGCCGTAGGCGATCTCCGCCCCTCCGTCCTTCGCCTCGATGTTGGCGGTGAGCACGAAGCGGTTGGCGAGCTTCTCAGCCTCGCCGGCCGGACGCGCGACGAAGCATTTCTGGTTGGCGCGGATGGTGAGCCGGATGACCTCGGCGGGGATGTCGAGGAACTCCTTCTCGAACTCGCCGAGCAGAACGACCGGCCACTCGACCAGCCCGGAGACCTCCTCCAGCAGCCCGTCGTCCTCGACCAGCTCCAGCCCGCTGGCGAAGGCCTGGTTGCGGGCTTCGGTCAGGATGATCGCCTTGCGGCGCTCGGCGTCGAGCACGACCTTCGCCGCTTCCAGCTTCGCGACGTAGTCCTCGAAGCGCTTGACCTCGATCGCGGCCGGCGCGTGGAAGCGGTGGCCCCAGGTGAGGTTGCCGGAGCGGATGCCGTCGACCTCGAAGTCGACGACCCTGGTCTCCTCGGTCTCGGGGCCGAAGGTGCACAGGATCGATTGCAGCGGCCGCACCCAGCGCAGCGCCTCGGCCCCCCTTCCCTCGATCCCGCCATAGCTGTAGCCCTTCGGGCCGGAGGCCGCGCCCCAGCGCATCGACTTCGGCCACGGGAAGGCGCGGATCGCGGCCGGCACCACCTCGGCGACGATCTCCTCGGCGACCCTGCCCGGCTTCTCGATCACCGCGACGTAGAAATCGCCCTTCTTCGGGTCCGACTGGACCTTCGCCTGCGAGACGTCGGACAGGCCGGCGGAGCGGAGAAAGCCCTGGATCGCCTGCTCGGGCGCCTTGGTCGAGGGGCCCTTGCGCTCCTCGCGCACGTCGCGCGAGCGCGCCGTCAGACCGCGCACGTCGAGCGCCAGCCGGCGCGGCGTCCAGTATTCCGTCGCCGCCTCGTAGGTCAGCCCGGCCTCGACCAGACCATCCGTCACCATCTTCTTGAGATCGACCGCCGCCTTGCGCTGCATGCGGGCGGGGATTTCCTCGGAGCGGAGTTCAAGAAGAAGGTCGGGCATCGAAGGCCTCTACAGGGCGCTGGTTCGCGGGCGAAGGTTCAAGGGTTGCGTCAACCGGGGAAGGCGGCCGCGTCGCAGACGATCGCGAAGCGGTCGGCCAGCGCGGCAAGCTCGGCGGCGTGCAGGTCGGCCGCGGCAATCGTGCCGCCGCCGGGGCGCGGCAGGTCGCGGGTCGCGCAGGCATCCGCGACGACGGTCGTCTGGTAGCCGAGGTCGAGCGCGGCGCGCGCCGTCGACGACACGCACATATGCGTCATGAAGCCGGCGAGCACGAGCCGCTTGCGGCCGGTGGCGTCGAGCACGTCCTTCAGCCGGGTGCCGGCGAAGCCGTTGGGCAGGCCCTTGCCGACCACCTCCTCGCCGTCGCGGGGCGCGGCCTGGGCGGCGATCTCGAAGGCGGGCTTCTCGGGGTCGAACAGGCCGCCGGGGCGGCCGCGGTGCTGGACGTGGACGACCGGCGCGCCGGCCTTGCGGGCGGCGGCGAGCAGCGCGGCGATGCGCTCCAGCGCCGGCGCGACGCCGGGAAGCGGCAGCGCGCCGTCGACATATTCGCGCTGCGCGTCGATGACGACGAGCGCGGCTTCCGAGAGCTTCGGCGGCGTCAGGTCGGCGCCGGCCATCTGGAGCAGGGTCGTGGCCATCAGGCCGCCGCGGCGGTCGCGCCGCCGGCCTCCGTCTGGAGGAACGCCTCGCCGCACTGGCGGGCGAGGTTGCGCACGCGCAGGATGTAGCTCTGCCGCTCGGTGACCGAGATCACGCCGCGCGCGTCGAGCAGGTTGAAGACGTGGCTGGCCTTGATGCACTGGTCGTAGGCCGGCAGCACCATGCGGTGAAGGCCGCCACCGCGCGGCGCGCCGGCCCCGAGCAGCGCCTCGCATTCCCTCTCGGCGTCCTCGAAATGGCGCAGCAGCATCGTCGTGTCGGCATGCTCGAAATTGTGCCGCGAATATTCCTGCTCGGCCTGCAGGAAGACGTCGCCATAGGTGACCTTGCGGTCGCCCTCCAGCCCGTTGAAGTTCAGATCGTAGACGTTGTCGACGCCCTGAACGTACATGGCCAGCCGCTCCAGCCCGTAGGTGAGCTCGCCCGAAACCGGCGCGCATTCGATGCCGCAGACCTGCTGGAAATAGGTGAACTGCGAGACCTCCATGCCGTCGCACCAGCACTCCCAGCCGAGCCCCCAGGCGCCGAGCGTCGGGCTCTCCCAGTCGTCCTCGACGAAACGGATGTCGTGCAGCAGCGGGTCGATGCCGATCGCCCTGAGGGACTGGAGATAGAGAT
Source organism: Hyphomicrobiales bacterium (assembly GCA_017305835.1). Lineage (GTDB taxonomy): Bacteria > Pseudomonadota > Alphaproteobacteria > Rhizobiales > Rhizobiaceae > RCIO01. Next base: position 8,928 of record JAFKJY010000067.1, on the reverse strand, counting down.
CCTGGATGTCCGGCGGGTTCGGCTTCAGGATCACCTGATACTGGTAGTAATGCTGGAGCCGGTTGGGGTTCTCGCCGTAGCGGCCGTCCTTCGGGCGGCGCGAGGGCTGCACATAGGCGACGTTCCACGGCCGCGGCCCCAGCGAGCGCAGCGTGGTCGCCGGATGGAAGGTGCCGGCGCCCACCTCCATGTCGTAGGGCTGGAGGATGACGCAGCCCTTCTCGGCCCAGAAATTGTGCAGCGCCAGGATCAGCCCCTGGAAGGAGCGGCTGGGAGACATCTGCGGCGGAAGGTCAGCGGACATGGGAAATACCGGCCGGAGGGAGACGCGACCGTCCTAGTGTCGGCGGCGCGGGGCGTCAAGCACGGCCGGCGGCCGCACCGCGGCGCGCAGGCCGGCGGCGCTGCCTATGTCTTGCCGAAGGTAAGAGCCGGCCCGGAGGCCGGCGCTCGTCAGTTCGCCGGCGGCAGGCGCAGCGACTGGCCGGGGAAGATGAGATCCGGGTTCTTGCCGAGCGTCGGGTTGAGCTCGAGGATCTCGCGGTAGCGCGTGCCGGCGCCGAGCCTGTCGCGGGCGATCGTCCACAGCGACTGGCCGCGATCCACCTTGTAGTCGGCGTCCGGCGCGGGCTGCGGCTGCGGCGCCGTCGCGTCCTGCGCGGCCACCTTCTGCGCGGGCTCCGCCGCCGCGGGCTCGTCGGCGGCCGCGGGCTCGTTGCCGCTGCCGGCGTCGCTCGCAACCTTGGCGTCCTTGTCGCCGGCCAGCGAGGCCATCAACGTGGTCTCGGCCGGCATGCCTTCCGCCAGCTTCTTCTGCACGCTCGCCAGCACGTCCGGGTCTGGGTGCAGGTCGCGCGCATGCGCCCACTGGAAGCGGGCTTCCAGCTTGCGGCCGACATGCCAGTAGACGTCGCCGAGATGGTCGTTGAGGACCGGGTCGCCCGGCATCAGCGCCACCGCGCGCTCCATCTCGCGCACCGCGTCGTCGTAGCGGCCGAGGCGGTAGTAGGCCCAGCCGAGCGAGTCGACGATGTAGCCATCGCTCGGGCGCAGGTCGACGGCCTTCTTGATCAGGCCCAGCCCTTCCTCGAGTTTGGTGTTCATGTCGACCCAGGAATAGCCGAGATAGTTCATCACCTGCGGCTGGTCGGGATAGAGCTTGAGCGCCTCGAGGAAGTTCGGCTCGGCCTTGTCCCATTCCTTCAGCCGCTCATAGGCGATGCCGCGCTGGTAGAAGATGTTCCAGTCGTCGCGGGCGGGCTTGGCCAGGCGCGCGATCGCCTTGTCGTAGGTGTCGGCGGCGGCGCGGAAATCCTTCTGCGACTGGTAGACGCCGCCGAGCGCGAGATAGGCGCGCATGTCGTCGGGGTCGTCGGAAAGCGCGCCCTTCAGGCGCACGATCGCCTCCTCCTCCTCGCCGAGATCGGCGAGGTTGAGGCCGAGCTGGAGCTGGGCCACCTTGTGGACCGGCGAGGCGGCGGGGATCCGCTTGTAGAGGTCGATCGCCTCCTCGGGATTGCGCATCTGCTCCGAAACCGAGGCGAGCTGCATCAGGGCCGCGTCGCTGTCTGGCCGCAGCGCCAGCGCCATGCGCAGATAGAGCCGCACGAATGTCTCGCCGCCGCCGCGGTTGAGCGCCGAGCCGAGGTCGAGGAGCACCTCAGAGGCGCCGTCGGCCGGGGTGGAGACCAGCGGCTCCGTCTTCTTGCCGGCCTCGATCGCCTGGCGCAGCGCCGAGACCTGGATGCGGCCGCCGAACAGCTCGTCGGCGCTGGCGAGCACCGCCAGCGCCTTGTCCTTTTCGCCCTTGCCGGCGAGGAAGGAGGCATAGGAATGCGCGGCGCGCAGGTAGGTCTCCGGCGCGGAGCCGGCGGCCGTGGTGTTGGCCATCAGCGCGTCATAGGCCTCGGTGGCGGCCTGCGCGTTGCCGCTGCGCTCGGCGATCAACGCCTTGTGGAAGCCGGTGAAGACGTCGAACCAGGGCGGGCCCTTGAGGTCCGACACCTGCTTGAGCGCGCCGGCGGCGTCGCCCGCGCCGAGCTTGGCCCAGCCGGCCATCAGGCCGGTGATCAGCCGGTCGAGGTCGGAATTGGTCACCAGCTTCAGCCAGTACTCGGCCTTCGGATAGTCCTGCTTGCGGAAGGAATCGATGGCGAGCGCCACGCGAGAGAAGCGCTCGACCTCCGGCACCGTCTTCAACTGGTCGGCATAGGGCAGCGCCTTGTCGAACTGGCCGTCGGCGATCAGCGCGACGAGCAGGCTCTGCTTCAGCGCCGTGTCGGTCGGGTCGAAGGCGAGCGCGCGGCGATAGAAGGCGATGGCGTTGCCGAGGTCGTTGTCGGATTCGGCGATGCGGGCGGCGAGATAGGCGCCCGACAGCGAGCTCACGGTGACCTGCGGCTGCGGCGCCGGCGTCTCCTTGGCGAGCGCCGGTGCCCAGGGCACGGCGAGCATCGTCGAGAGCGCCAGGGCGCGGATCAGGTCGAGATGGTTTCGCCGCATCGTGTCCCTTTCCGGTGAGCAGGCAGGCGAATCCGGCCGCCCACCGGCCTCATTGTTCGCACAAGCATGGCCTTTTTGGGGTGATCCGACAACAGTCCAGACGCCGCGGCCAAGCATCGGGCCGCAAATGCCGGCGCATCAGCCGCCGACCTTCCACGGCGCATCGCCGGAGATGTCGCGGCTGGCCTTTTCCATCTCCTCGGCATAGCGGCGCATCAGGTGTTTCTCGGTCAGCAGCCCGACCACCTTGCGGTCCATGAAATCGCTGACCACCGCCAGTTCCTCGCTGCCGACGCGGGCAAAGGTGTCGGCGGCGGATTTCACGTTCATCGTCGGCACCAGCACCGCATCCTTGTATTTCGCGAAGGAACCGACGCTTGCGGCGCCCGATCCGCCGGCCGGACGTTCGGCATAGATGTCGGCGACCAGCAGCATTCCGACATACCGGCCCTCGCCGTCGACCGCCACGACCCGCTGCGTCGAGCCGAGCGGGAACTGCTTCTCGAACTCTTCGACCGTGGTGCTTGCATCGACGGTGCGCGCGTCGCTGCGCATCATCGAGCCGACCGTGAGATTGCGCATCCAGCCGATGTCGTGCGCGCTGCGGATGGTCTCGCCGCGCAGATGGAAGCGCCAGGTCGAGAAGGAATAGCCGAACGTCTCGCGCACCACGAGCGACGAGACGATGGCGGCGGCCAGCACCACGCCGGTCAATGTCAGGTTGCCGCTCGATTCCAGGGTCAGGAAGGTCAGGGTGAGCGGCCCGCCGACGATACCCACGGCAAGCGACGTCATGCCGACCACCGCCGCCACGGTGGGGTCGATCTGCAGCCACGGGACGACGAGGGCAGACACGCCGACGAAGATCTTGCCCAGCAGGACCCCGAGAAACAGCGAAGCGAAGAACAGGCCGCCGCGAAAGCCGGAGCCGAGCGATACCGCCGAGGCGATGAGCTTGAGCGCGAACAGGCTGGAGACCACGGCGAGCCCGTAGTTCATCGCCAGCTCGCGGTGCAGCGCGCCGTGACCGCCGCCGAGCACCTGCGGCGTGACCAGCCCGAGCAGCCCGACGATCACGCCGCCGACCACCGGCCGCACCACGGGGTTCGGCGACAACAGCGGAAACAACTGCTCGGTCAGCGCCACGAGCCGCATCGTCAGGATGGATGCGACGCCCGCCACGAGGCCGAGGACGATGAACGGGAGATACTGCGAGGCGGCAAGCGGCGGCAGCGGATCGATCTCGACCGGGAAGGGTGTCGCGCCGAGCATGCCGGCGACGAGCGACGCCGTCAGCGCGGATGCCAGCACCGGCGCGACCTGCGCGACGGAATAGACGCCGATGATGAGCTCGAATCCGTAGAAGGCGCCGGTGAGCGGGGCATCGAAGGCCGCGGCGATGGCGCCGGCAGAGCCGCAACCGACCAGCATGCGCACATCCGCGCGGCGCAGGCGCAACGTGCGGGCCAGCCACGAGGCGACGCCGCTGCCGGCCTGGGTGTAGCTCGCCTCGAGTCCGACGGACGCGCCGAACCCGCTGGATATGATCGTCTGCAACGAGACGATGATCGTGTCGGTGAGCGACATGCGGCCGCCATGCAGCGCGTTGGCCTCGATCGGGTCGATCGGCGCCCGATAGCTGCCGCGACGGAGAAAGAGGACGGTCAGGCCGATGAGCATCCCGCCGACCACGGGCACGAGCGCCTGCCCGGGCGTCGACAGCGAGAACATGCCCGACAGCCGGGCGCCGGGCGCCAGGCCGAACAGGAGCCAGTGCAGGGTCTGGACGATCCAGCTTATGCCGGTGACGAGGACACCGGCGATGGCGCCGACGATGCATGCCAGGGCAACGAGCGCCATGCCGCGCGCATGGAGAAGCGTGCCCGTGCGGCGGGCGAACTCGCGCGGGCCGATTCCCGGAAGCAGGCGCTGGGCGTAGTCGAGCGTTTTCATGGGAGCCCGGTCGGAGGGATCGGGCGAAACGCACAATATGGGCGATTGTGTGATCGGCGTCCGTTGTCGAGCCAAGTCCCCCGGCCCCGCGGCCTCACGGGCGGTAACCGGGCGTCGGACCGGGCCTCAGTTGGCGCGTTCGATGCAGAAGTCGATCACTTCCAGCAGCGCCGACTTCTGCGGCGAGCCCTTGAGCGGGGCCAGCGCGTCGCGGGCGATCTCGCCGAAATGGCGGGCCCGCCCGATCGTGTCGCCGATCGCGCCGTAGCGGTTCATCAGGCCGAGCGCCCGCTCCAGCTCCGCATCGCCGCTCTCGTTCTGCTCGATGGCGCGCTTCCAGAAGTCGCGCTCCTCGGCAGTGCCGCGGCGGTAGCTCAGGATGACCGGCAGCGTCACCTTGCCCTCGCGGAAATCGTCGCCGACGTTCTTGCCGAGGCTCTGCGTGTTGCCGCCATAGTCGAGCGCGTCGTCGATCAGCTGGAAGGCGAGGCCGAGATTGGTGCCGTAGGAGCGCAGCGCGGCGCGGTCGGCCTTGGCCGCGTCGGCGATGATCGGCCCGACCTCGGCGGCGGCCGAGAACAGCGCGGCGGTCTTGGCCTTGATCACCTGGAGATAGTCGTCCTCGGTGGTCTCGAGGTTCTTGGCGACGCCGAGCTGCATCACCTCGCCCTCGGCGATGATCGTGGCGGCGGCCGACAGCGTGTCGAGCGCGTCGAGGGAGCCGACCTCCACCATCATGCGGAAGGCCTGGCCGAGCAGGAAGTCGCCGACCAGCACGCTCGCCTGGTTGCCCCAGATCATGCGCGCGGTGCGCTTGCCCCGGCGCATGCCGCTCTCGTCGACGACGTCGTCGTGGAGCAGGGTCGCGGTGTGCATGAACTCGACGCTCGCCGCCAGCTTGACGTGCTTCTCGCCCGCATAGCCGAACATCTGGGCGGCCGCGAGCGTCACCATCGGCCGCAGCCGCTTGCCGCCCGACGAGATCAAGTGGTTGGCGACCTCGGGGATCATCTCGACGTCGGAGCCGGCCTTGGACAGGATCAGCTCGTTGACGCGGGCCATGTCGGCCTTCGTCAGGTCGACCAGCCGCGCGATCGAGGCAGGCGCCCGCTTGCCGTCGCCGAGGGATAACACAACGCCCAAATCCGAACTCCTAATGGTGGCGGCCGGGCCGCCGGAACATGGCCGTGATTCTAGGGCGGCCGCCCCCCCAACGGCAAGGGGCGAATTGGCGCGGCCCGGCCCGGCCACGCATGGCCGCGCGGCGTTTACAAGCCGGGCCCGACCTGCGAGTTTGCCGGCCATGATCGAGCTGCTGCGCACCAACGACCCCGTCGTCATCTCCTTTGCCGAGGCGCTGCTCACCGACGCCGGCATCGACCATTTCGTGGCCGACCAGAACATGAGCATCCTTGAGGGTTCGCTCGGCGTGCTGCCGCGCCGGCTGATGGTGGCGCGCGGCGATCTCGAACGGGCCAAGCAGCTCCTCGCCGACGCGGGAATCGCCAACGAGATCAAGGGCGCATGAGCGCAACCCCGGTCGAAAGCGACCGCGGCGGCGAGACGGTCGACGCCTTCCATCGCGGCGACTTCCGGGTGGTGCAGCCGGCCCGCGGCCACCGCTCGGGCATGGACGCGATGATGCTGGCGGCGGCGGTGCCCGGCAGCTTCGCCGGGCGGCTGGCCGATCTCGGCGCGGGCGCCGGCGCTGCGGGTCTCGCCGTCGCCTCCCGCTGCCCGCGGGCGCATGTCGTGCTGGTCGAGAACGAGCCCGAGATGGCCGCGTATGCGCGCAAGTCGATCGCGCTGCCGCAGAATGCCCGGCTGCGCGGCCGCGCCGAGGTTGTCGAGGCCGACGTCACGCTCACCGGCAAGGCGCGTGCGGCTGCGGGACTGGCGGACGACGCCTTCGACTTCGCCATCATGAACCCGCCCTTCAACGCCGGCCACGACCGGCCGACGCCCGACGCGCTGAAGCGGCGCGCGCACGTCATGGAGGCCGGCACGCTGGAGGCGTGGGTGCGCACGGCGGCCGCGATCGTCAAGCCGCGCGGCGGGTTTGCCGCAATCGTTCGCCCCGTCTCGCTGCCGGTGCTGCTCGATGCGCTCGCCGGCCGCTTCGGCGAAGCCCGCATCGTGCCGATGCATCCGCGTGCGGCGGAAGCGGCGATCCGCGTCATCGTGCGGGCCACGCGCGGCTCGCGCAAGGCGCTGTCGCTGGAGCCGCCGCTGGTGCTGCACGAGGCGATCGGCCACGGCCACGCAGCACGCGCCGACGCCGTCTGCAACGGCCGCGCCTCGCTGTTCGGCGACTGAGGCGACCGCGCCATTGCGCTTTGCGCAAGGGAACCTAAATGGAGGGAACCCCCATCGGAGATTTCCCCTTGAACCGCCTGATTGCCCGCCTGCTGCCCCGCTCGATGCGCCCCGAGGGGGTGACGATCCCGGTGATCAGGCTGCACGGCACGATCGCGACCGGCGGCAGCCAGTTCCAGCCGCGCCTGTCGCTCGCCTCCGCCGCGGGGCTGATCGAGAAGGCCTTCGCGTTCAAGGACGCGCCGGCCGTCGCCATCTCGATCAATTCGCCGGGCGGCTCGCCGGTGCAGTCGCGGCTGATCCACAGGCGCATCCGCGACCTCGCGAAGGAGAAGAACAAGCAGGTTCTGGTCTTCGTCGAGGACGTCGCGGCCTCCGGCGGCTACATGATCGCGGCGGCCGGCGACGAGATCGTCGCCGATCCCTCCTCGCTCGTCGGCTCGATCGGCGTGATCTCCGCCTCGTTCGGCTTCGTCGACCTGATGAAGAAGGTCGGCGTCGAGCGGCGCGTCTACACCGCCGGCAGCAACAAGTCGGTGCTCGACCCGTTCAAGCCGGAGAAGAAGGACGACGTGGCGCGGCTGAAGGCGCTGCAGCTCGACATCCACCGGACCTTCATCGACCTCGTCAAGGAGCGGCGCGGCCCGCGGCTGAAGGACGATCCGGACCTGTTCACCGGCCTGTTCTGGACCGGCAGCGGCGCGCTGGAGCTCGGCCTCGTCGACGCGCTCGGCGACATGCGCTCCTTCCTCAAGGCCCGCTACGGCGCCAAGACGCAGCTGAAGCTGATCACGCAGCCGCGCGGCCTGTTCGGCCGGCTCTCGCCGTTCAACGTGCGCGGCGACGGCGCCCGCGTCGCGGCGGCTGCGGTCGAAGGCGGTCTGGACGCGCTGGCGGAGCGCGAGATGTGGGCCAGATACGGCCTTTGAACGGCCGCAAAACGGGCGTAGTGTAGGAGAAATGCCGGGCCGTACCCCGGCCCGGAGAGACGACGATGCCCCAGCTCATCTTCTTCATCATCCTCGGCGTCGTGGCCTATGTCGGCTACCGCGCCTTCGTGCGCGAGGCCGAGCGCGTCACCGCGCGCGTGCGCCGCACCGAGCGCGAGCGCCAGACCGGCACGATGGGCACGCTGGTGAAGGACCCCAAGACCGGCGAATACCGGCTGGCGAAGGACTGAGCCGGATTCCAGCTCCCGCATGAACGGTCCCGTTGCCGCGCCGGCGAAGATCAACCTCGCCTTGCATGTGACCGGCCGGCGGGCCGACGGCTATCATCTCATCGTCAGCCTGACGGTGTTCACCCGCTTCGGCGACCGGATCGAGATCGCGCCCGCAGAAACAGACCGGTTTTCAGTGACCGGGCGATACGCGGCCGCCGTCCCGACCGACGGCGCCAATCTCGTGCTGAAGGCGCGCGATTCCCTGCGCGCCCATCTGTATCCGCGACGGGCGCCGCCCGTGTCGATCACGCTCGAAAAGAACCTGCCCGTGGCTTCCGGCGTCGGCGGCGGGTCGAGCGACGCCGCTGCGGCGCTGCGCGGCCTGGCGCGGCTGTGGGAGGCCGCCGTCGGCGAAGACGAGCTTGCCCGCATCGGCGGGTCGCTCGGGGCCGACCTGGCCATGTGCCTGGCTGCGCGCCCGCTGCTCGCGCGCGGCATCGGCGACGAGCTGACCGCGCTTGCGGATTTTCCCGCACTAGGGCTGGTGCTGGTCAATCCGGGCGTGGCGGTATCAACCCCGCAGGTTTTCGCCGCGCTGACGAACCGCGAAAACGACCCGCCGCCGCCGCTTCCCACACAGATCGATTTCCACAGCCTGCGCGGCTGGCTGGAGGCCACGCGCAACGACCTCCAGAAGCCCGCGAAGGAACTCGCACCGCAGATCGGTGCGGCACTCGAGGCGCTGGATCGGGCCGATTCGGGCTTCTCGCGCATGTCGGGCTCAGGCGCCACCTGCTTCGGGCTGTTCGAAACGGGCAATGTCGCCAAGCGCGCCGCCGCCGCGATCCGCGCGCGCCACCCCGACTGGTTCGTCGCCGCGACCCGAAGCGTCGCAGCACAGGAGGCAAGCCATGCCCGGACTTGACGAGAGCCGCCCCTTCATCCCGGTCGGCATCGCCGTGCTCACGGTCTCCGACACGCGCGCGCTGGCCGAC
>JAFKJY010000066.1 GCA_017305835.1 Hyphomicrobiales bacterium | reverse complement strand
GGCGAAGAAATCGCCTTTTTTCACACGCAGCGAAACGCCCTTGAGCGCGCGAACAGCTTCGCCACCGCCGGCACCGTGCTGCATATCAACCGGGACGGCTCAAGTCCCGCCGACAACCCGAAGAAGGAGGGCTGGCTGCCGCAGATCTGGTCGATCGGCCACCGCAACCCCGAAGGCGCGGCCTGGGACCCGGTGACGGGCGCGCTGTGGACCGTCGAGCACGGCGCGCAAGGCGGCGACGAGGTGAACCGGCCGGAGGCGGGAAAGAACTACGGCTGGCCGGTGATCTCCTTCGGCAAGAACTATGACGGCTCGAAGATCGGCGAGGGCACGAAGAAGCAGGGCATGGAGCAGCCGCTCCACTATTGGGACCCGTCGATCGCGCCGGGCGGCATGGCCGTCTACGAGGGCGCCATGTTCCCCGAGTGGAAGGGCGACCTGCTGGTCGCCGCGCTCAAGTTCCAGCTCGTCTCCCGCCTCGACCGCGACGACAAGGGCAGGATCGGCAAGGAGGAGCGCCTGTTCGAGAAGGCGTTCGGCCGCATCCGCGACGTCAACGTCGCGCCCGACGGCTCGCTTTGGCTGCTGACCGACGAGACCGACGGCGCCATCGTCCGCATCTCCCGCGCCGACTGAGCACGGCTCCCGCCCCTTGCGCGCGCGGCTGCGCGCTGGCATCAGTCCCGGCCGTCCGAGGTCCATGCGCGCTGGCCGCGCCCGGTGCTAGAGCCTCGGCCGCTCCCGAGGACGAAAATTGTCGCGCACCCGTGCCAACCTGCTGCTCCTGATCGCCGGCGCCCTGTGGGGCATGGGCTTCGTCGCCCAGTCGACGGCGATGGACAAGCTCGGGCCGCTCACCTTCGTCGGCCTGCGCTTCGCCGCCGCCACGCTCGCGATGCTGCCCTTCGCGCTGCGCGAGCACCGCGCCGGCCCGCCGCTGGGCGGCCGCGACTGGCTCCGCTTCGCCGGCATCGGCGTGCTGCTGTTCGGCGGCATGATCGCGCAGCAGACCGGCCTCATCACCACCAGCGTCACCAATTCCGGCTTCCTCACCGGCACCTATGTGGTGATGGTGCCCTTCCTCGCGGTGCTGATCTACCGGCAATGGCCGCATCCGGCGGTCTGGCCGGGCGCGGCGCTGACGCTTGCCGGCATCTGGCTGCTGTCGGGCGGCACCATCGCGACGCTGACGACCGGCGACTGGCTGACCCTGCTGTGCGCCCTGTTCTGGGCGCTGCAGGTGCTGTTCATCGCCCGCTTCGCCGCCGACACCGGCCGGCCGGTGACGCTGGCCGTCGTCCAGTTCGCCGTCTGCGGCGCGCTGGCGCTCGCCGGCGCGCTCGCGTTCGAGACGTTCGACGCGGCCGCGATCGTCGCCGCCGCGCCAGAAATCCTCTATGCCGGCATCTTCTCCGGCGGCATCGCCTTCACCTTGCAGGTCGTCGGCCAGCGCTACACGACGGCCCCGCAGGCGGCGATCTTCCTGTCGACCGAAGCGGTGTTCGCCGCGCTGTTCGGCGCGATCTTCCTCCACGAGCGCCTGCCGCCGGCAGGGCTCGCCGGCTGCGCGCTGATCTTCGTCGCGATCCTGGTGGTCGAGCTGCTGCCGCAGTTCGCCGCGCGCGGCCGCCGCGCTACGCCCTGAAGATCAGCGCGGCGCCGGCCGCGATCAGCGCGAAGCCGGCGAGGTGGTTCCACGTCAGCGCCTCCTTCAGGTAGAAGACCGAGAAGACGGCGAACACCGACAGCGTGATGACCTCCTGCATCGTCTTCAGCGCCGCGGTCGAATAGACCTCGCTGCCGATGCGGTTGGCCGGCACCGCCAGCCAGTATTCGACGAAGGCGAGGCTCCAGCTCGCGAGCACGGCGAGATAGAGCGGCGACGTCTTGTACTTGAGGTGGCCGTACCAGGCGAAGGTCATGAAGACGTTGGAGCCGACCAGCAGCAGGATCGGCAGGATCTTCGGCGAGAGCAGGAATGACATCGGGAAGCCCACAGGGAGACCGGCGCGCTTTTGCGCTTGCTTCCGCGGCGGAGTCAACGGAACAATCGGGGCGGCGATGCCGTCCGGCGCCCCCGGTCGGCGAGGAGCGAGGAACCCCGCGTGAAGATACGCCGCGACCCCGACTGGGGCCTGACCATCGACCCGGAGACGGTGCGCCTCTTCGCCGACAAGGCGCGCGCCATCGCCGCGGAGATGCGCGACGACTACGTCGACGGCGGCGAGCACGAGGTCGAGCTCGACGGGCAGGCCCATGACAGCCACCGCCATGACGGGCTGGCCGAGGAAAAGACGGAAGATTTGACGCAGGAGGAGCTGCGCGAGCTGCTCGCCGACCTGAACGAGGACGAGATGGCCGAGCTCGTCGCGCTGGTCTGGCTCGGCCGCGGCGACTACCAGCGCGGCGAATGGGCGAGCGCGGTGGAGGACGCAAGGCAGCGCCACGGCCGCAAGGCCGGCGGCTACCTGCTCGGCATGCCGCATCTGGCCGAATGGCTGGAGGACGGGCTGGAGACGCTCGGCGCCTGAAACCAGCCATGTGACGCGTCAACACGCTTCGTGAAGTGCGGCGCGCTTGCCGGCCGCGCCGGATAGGCCAATTTTCCGGATATGGATCGGATCGGGAAAGGGCGCGCCCTGCGGCCGGCAATCGCGGTCGCCGCCGCACTCGCCGCGCTGGCGCTGTGCGCGGCAGCGAAGGTCGAGCTGCCGCAGCACGCCCCGGTTCCCGCCGCGAGGCCGCAGCCGCCCGGCGCCGCGCCGGTGCCCTCGCCCCGGCCGCAGACCGAAGCACCTTCGGCCACGACGTCCGAGGCTCCGCCCGCCGGCGTGATGCCCGCCGAAGAACGCGCCTGCCGCGAGCGCCTGCGCGCGCTCGGCGTGGCTTTCGAGGAGCGCGAGCGCCTGTCCGATCCCGAGGCCGGCTGCCTCGTCGCGTATCCGGTCGCCGTCACCGCGCTCGGGCCGGCGATCTCGCTCGCGCCGGAAGCCGTGATGAACTGCGCGATGGCCGAGGCCGCCGCCCGTTTCGCCGCCGGCACGATCTCGCCGGAAGCCGAGCGGGCCTTCGGCTCGCCGCTCGCGGCCGTCGCGCAGGCTTCCGCCTATGTCTGCCGCAACCGCCACGGCCAGTCGAAGATTTCCGAGCACGCGCTCGGCAACGCGCTCGACATCTCCGCCCTGCGGCTGAAGGACGGCACCGAGATCGCGGTCCACGCCTACGGCCCGGACGACCTGCGCCGCACCGACTTCATCCGGACCTTGCGCACCAAGGCCTGCGGGCCGTTCAAGACCGTGCTCGGCCCCGGCTCCGACGCCGACCACGCCCTGCACCTCCACCTCGACCTGCAGCAGCGCCGCCGCGGCGGTACGTTCTGCCAGTAGCGGGCTGCCTGCGGCCGCGCCGCAATCCGGCCACAGCCGTCAACGGGCCCGCTGAGGTTTCGTTTACGGTTTGAGTCTAAATTTACCAATCGAACAGGGAATTGGGGAACAGGTTCCGTGCGTACCCCATCACATCACGCCTCGCGGGCCAGCGCGTCCGCGTCGAGCCGCCGCCGCGCGCTGCTGCCGGCCGCCGTCGCAGCGCTGCTGCTCGCCGCCTGCACGCCCGACAGCGTCATGTCGCCGACGCCGGCCGTGGACATCGGCGTGCAGACGTCGTCGGTGGCGGTGGCCGCGCCGCCGGTGCGCGGGCTGCAGGCGCTGGTGCCGTCCAACCCCTACCTCAACTCCGCCCCGCCGCCGATGTCGTCGCCCGCGCCCTATTCGGAGCCGGTGGCGATGCCGGCCGAGGAGGTCGCGTGCCGCCGCGAGCTCAAGCGCCTCGGCGTCGCCTACCAGGACCTGCCGGCGATCGACGAGGGCGGCGCCTGCCGCATCGACTGGCCGATCAAGGTGTCCGGCCTGCCGAGCGGCGTCGGGCTCAAGCCGGCCGCCACCCTCAATTGCCAGATGGCGCTCGCCTTCGCGAGCTGGACCAAGGCCGAGCTGGTGCCGTCGGTGCGCTGGCGCTACTTCACCGGCGTCAAGACCATCCATCAGGGCTCCAGCTATTCCTGCCGCCGCATCGCCGGCACGACGGTCGCCTCCGAGCACTCGAAGGGCAACGCGCTCGACGTGATGAGCATCGACCTGAACAGCGGCCGCGACATCGACGTGCGCAAGCCGGGCTTCTTCGCCTTCCGCGAGAAGCGCCTGCTCGCCAACGTGCGCAAGGACGGCTGCGACTACTTCACGACGGTGCTCGGACCCGGTTACAATCCGGATCATGCCAACCACTTCCACTTCGACCTCAAGAACCGCCGCAACGGCTACGTCGCCTGCCGCTGAACCCGACCCCGACGCTGCGCATCGCCTCCTGCCCGGCCTGATGCTATGGACGTGCGATGCTCATCGTTGAACTCGGCATCATCGCCGCCCTCATCATATTAAACGGCCTGCTGGCGCTGTCCGAGCTCGCCGTGGTGTCGTCGCGCCGCCCGCGCCTCAAGGCGCACAAGCAGCGTGGCGTCAGCGGCGCCGGCCGCGCGCTGGCGCTGGCCGAGGATCCCGGCCGCTTCCTCTCGACCGTGCAGATCGGCATCACGCTGGTCGGCGTGCTGTCGGGCGCCTTCTCCGGCGCGACCGTCGGCCAGCGCTTCGCCAACTGGCTTGCCGCGCAGGGCCTGTCGACCGACGTCGCCAACCCGCTCGGCGTCGGCCTCACCGTCGCCGCCATCACCTACGCCTCGCTGATCGTCGGCGAGCTGGTCCCCAAGCAGATCGCGCTGCGCAACCCCGAGCGCGTGGCGATCATGGTGGCGCCGGCCATGACCGTGCTGTCGAAGGTCGCCGCGCCGCTGGTCTGGCTGCTCGACGTGTCGGGCCGCGCCGTGCTGTGGCTGCTCGGCCAGTCGGGCGAATCGGCCACCAAGGTCACCGACGAGGAGATCCGCACCATCATCGCCGAGGCCGAGCACCACGGCACCATCGAATCGGCCGAGCGCAACATGATCGCCGGCGTCATGCGGCTGGGCGACCGCGCCGTGCGCGGCATCATGACCCCGCGCACCGAGGTCGACTGGCTCGACCTGACCGCCAGCCGCGCCGACATCCGCAAGTCGCTGATGGAGGCACGCCACTCGCGCCTGCCGGCGGCGGAAGGCTCGATCGACGCCATGGTCGGCGTCGTCCAGACGCGGCAGATCCTCGCCGCCCTGCTGGAGCGCAAGGCCTTCGACCCGCGCGCCTTCGTGCGCCCCGCGCCGATCGTCCACGACAATGCGGACGCGCTCGACGTGCTGGCGACGCTGCGGCAGGCCGCCGTGCCGATGGCGCTGGTCCACGACGAATACGGCGTGTTCGAGGGGCTGGTGACGCCCGCCGACGTGCTGGAGACCATCGCCGGCGTGTTCCGCGCCGACGTCGGCGAGGACGGCCCGCCGGCGGTGGAGCGCGAGGACGGCTCCTGGCTGATCGCCGGCCACATGCCGGCCGACGAGATGGCCGACCTGCTCGGCATCGCCCTTGGCGGCAGGCGCGACTACGAGACCGTGGCCGGCTTCGTGCTGGCGCATCTGCACCATCTGCCCGAGACCGGCGAATCGGTCGACGCGCATGGCTGGCGCTTCGAGGTCGTCGACCTCGACGGCCGCCGCATCGACAAGATCATCGCCTCGCGCCTGAAAGGCACCCGCCGCGAACGCATCGCCTGAGGGCGGGCGTGGCAGGAATCGCTCGCCCTGTCGGAATCCGCTCCCTGTAGCCGGCGTCGCACACCCCCACCCCTTACCCCTCCCCACAGGGGGGAGGGAGTCGCCAACGCTGAGCCAGACCCGGTCGCCTCGTGCCAGACGCCACCGTCTCAGAGTCCCCCTCCCCTTGTGGGGAGGGGTAAGGGGTGGGGGTCGGCCGCAATCCTTGGCCACTCCGAAGGACGGGCTCCCGGCAATCCCGCCCTCGACGAAAAGGGCGGCTCGCGCCGCCCTTTCAAACTGTCCGTCAATCCGGAAGCTTACGCGGCCTTGGTGGCCTGCGCATCCGCGTCGCGGGCGACCTTGAGCGCCTTGGCGTACCACGCGAACTGGTCGAGCATGTCCTTGCCGGTCTGGTTGAGGAAGTCGAACTCGGAGAGCTTCTTGCCGCCGTTCGCCTCCTGCATGATCTGCCAGAAGATGTGCACACCGGTGCGGATCGGCACCATCTGGAGCTCGATCGCCTGCAGACGGAGCTGCTCGACGGCGCGCGCGCCGCCGGTGCTGCCGTAGCCCACGAAGGCGACCGGCTTCTTGTTCCAGCTCGGATAGGCATAGTCGAAGGCGTTCTTCAGCACCGCGGTCGGGCCGCGATTGTATTCCGCCACCGTGATGATGTAGCCGTCGAAGCGGTCGAGCGTCTTCTGCCACTTCTGGGCAGCCTCGGCCTTGGACGGAACCCACGCCGGGGAGGCCGGCTCGTCGAAGAACGGCATCGGGAAATCGCGCAGGTCGACGATCTCGAAGTCGAGGTCGCTGCGCGCCTTGCCCAGCTCGTAGATCCAGTTTGCCGGCTTGTCGCCGAAACGGCCCTCGCGGGTGGAGCCGATGATGATGGCTATCTTGGGTTTCGCCATGGAATGGATTCCTTTTGATCGGGGTGGTATCGTTTGGATACCGACGCTATCTATGAAACCGGTGGTGCACCGCACAAGGAGGCACTTTGTTGACACTCAGTCACCCGCGCGCGCCCGATGGGCACGGTTCGGAAGATTGCCGGGCGGTGAGCGAGATCCTGTCGCGCATCGGCGACAAGTGGACGGTGCTCGTCGTGCAGGTGCTCGGCCGCGGCCCGGCGCGCTTCAGCGAGCTGCGCAGGGCGATCGGCGGCATCTCGCAGAAGATGCTGACCACCACGCTGCGCCAGCTCGAGCGCGATGGGCTGGCGACGCGCACCGTCTACCCGACGATCCCGCCGCGCGTCGACTACGAGCTGACCGACCTCGGCCGGGCGCTGCTGGTGCCGGTCAACGCGCTCGGCGAATGGGCGCGCGAGAACCGGCCGCGGATCGACGCCGCGCGGCGGCGCTTCGATGCGCAGGTGGAAGGGTAGTCAGGCCTCCGGCGGCACCGGCGTCGGCCGGTTGTCCTTGTCGAGCGCGACCATGATGATCTCGGCGTGGGTGACGCGCTCCATGATGTCGGTCAGGTAGCGCTGCGCCCAGGCCTCCACCTGCAGCACCATCGAGGTGTGGCCGACGCGCGCGATCGTGATGTAGATCGAAAGCGTGTCGCCGACCTTCATCGGCTTGGCGAAGGACATCTCCTTCACCGCCGCCGTCACCACGCGGCCCTTGGCGCGTTCCGCCGCCTTGATGCCGCAGGCGAGGTCCATCTGCGCCATCACCCAGCCGCCGAAGATGTCGCCGGCGGCATTGGCGTCGGCCGGCATCGCCAGCGTGCGCAGCACCAGATCGCCCTGCGGTTGCAGTCCCTCGAAGACCATCGCGCCTCTCGTCGTCCGCGTTTCTTTTCCAAAGGCCTAAACGCCGGTCGCTTTTTTCACAAGGCATGACGGACGGGCATCCTGCGCTCGCCCGGCGGAAAGGCTAGCTTCATCGGGAAGCTGGGTCGGGCAGGCGATGCGGGACTTCGATTTCGTCGTGGTGGGTGCGGGCTCCGCCGGCTGCGTGCTGGCCGAGCGGCTGACCGCGAGCGGCCGTTTCTCCGTGCTGCTGCTCGAGGCCGGCGGCACCGACCGGCGCTTCTTCGTGCAGATGCCGCTCGGCTACGGCAAGACCTTCTTCGACCCGAAGGTGAACTGGAACTTTCGCGCCGAGCCGGACCCGGGGCTGGCCGGCAATGCCGACCACTGGCCGCGCGGCAAGCTGCTCGGCGGCTCCTCCTCGATCAACGCGATGGTGTGGATCCGCGGCCAGCGCGCCGACTACGATGCCTGGGCGGCGGCCGGCAATGCCGGCTGGGGCTATGACGATTTGCTGCCCTTCTTCAAGGCGGTCGAGCACAACGAGGCCGGCGCCGACGACTGGCGCGGCCGGGGCGGCCCGGTCCATGTCAGCGACATGGCCGCCCATGTGCATCCCCTCACCCGGCTCTACCTGGAGGCGGCTCGGTCTGCCGGCCTGCCCTTCAATCCCGACTTCAACGGCGCGACGCAGGAAGGCGTCGGCATCTACCAGATCACCACGAAGGACGGCCGCCGCATGTCGGCCGCCCGCGCCTTCCTGCGCACGGCGATGAAACGCCCCAATCTGACCGTCGAGACCGGCGCGCACGCCGCCCGCATCCTGTTCGAGGGCGGCCGCGCCGTCGGCGTCGAATATCTGCGCGGCGGCGCGAGGCGGACGGCGCGGGCGCGCCGCGAGGTGATCCTGTCGGCCGGCTCGATCGGCTCGCCGCAACTCCTCGAACTCTCCGGCATCGGCGATCCCGCCGTGCTCGGGGCGCACGGCATCGCGGTCGTCCAGGCCAATCCCCATGTCGGCGACCACCTGCAGGACCATCAGGGCATCAACTACACCTGGAAGGCGAAGGTGCCGACGCTGAACCAGCTCCTGCGCCCGTGGTGGGGCAAGGCGCTGGCCGGCAGCCGCTACCTCGCGCTGCGCTCCGGCCCGCTGTCGATGAGCATGAACCAGGGCGGCGGCTTCTTCCGCACCGATCCTGGCTGCGACCGGCCCAACATGCAGCTCTATTTCCAGGCCTTCTCGACCGTCCTGCCGCGGGCGGGCGAACGGCCGATCCTCTCGCCGGACCCGTGGCCGGGCTTCTCGATCGGGCTTTCCAACTGCCGGCCGACGAGCCGCGGCGCGATCCACATCCGCTCGGCCGACCCGCTCGCGGCCCCCCGCATCGTCGCCAACGCGTTCTCGACCGACCACGACGTGGCCGAGATGCTGGCGGCGGTGAAGTTCCTGCGCGTCGTCGCCGCCCAGCCGGCGCTGGCGAAAGTGATCGCCGAAGAGATCCTGCCCGGCCCGGCCTGCGTCGAGGACGCCGCCCTGATCGACGACTTCCGCCGCCGCTCGGGCACCGTCTACCACCCGGTCTCGACCTGCCGCATGGGGCCGGACCCGGCCACCGCCGTGGTCGACCCGCGCCTGCGCGTCCACGGCGTTTCCGGCCTGCGCGTCATCGACGCCTCGGTCTTCCCCGCCGTCATCAGCGGCAACACCAACGCCGCGGCCATCGTCACCGGCGCCAAGGGCGCCGCGATGGTGCTGGAGGATGCCGGCTAGGCCGCCGCCTCGGCGAGGTTGGCATGCACGACGGCGCCCTGCATGGCGGCGAGCGCGCGGGGAGCGATCTCGTGGGCGAGCAGACGCTCGGGGTCGACCGGGCGCGGCATGGCGAGCTGGCCGTAGGGCACGCGCACGAAGCCGAGCGGGCCGTAATAGGGCTCGTCGCCGACCAGCACGACAACGCCCCAGCCTGCCTCGCGCGCGGCGTCGAGCGCGATGCGCATCAGCCGCCGGCCGATGCCGACGTTCTTGTGGGCGGGGCGCACGGCGAGCGGCCCGAGCAGCAGCCCCCTGCCCGCCCCGGCGGCGATCGGCGTCAGCCGCACCGAGCCGACCACCGTGCCGTGGAAGAGCGCGACGAAGGACAGCGCCCGGTCGTGCGGCCCACCCTCGCGGATCTTCTGCGCGGCGCGCGCGAAGCGGCCGGGGCCGAAGGCCTCCTCGTTGATCAGCTCGATCTCATGGTCGTAGGCCGGCTCTTCCGGCAGGTAGACAACGTCGGCGACGGTCATCTCGTGGTTCCGCTTGCGAGGGGATGGAGCGGGCAGTCGCCCGCAATGCTGCGCGCCGACCGTCTCGCGGTCAGGCGCGGGCGCCCATTCGTCGTCGCTCCAGGCGGCAATGCTTCACGAGGATCCTCCCGATCGAAAATCCCGCTATCATCAAATTTCGCGTCCCGCAACGGCATCGGTGACGATGCGTTCACCCGCCGGCCCCTTCCGCGACCGGACGCGACGCCCTAGGTCAGGGGCGAGCGAGAGGATCACATCATGGGCAGGCTGGTCGACGGCGTCTGGCAGGACGTCTGGTATGATACGAAGACGACGGGCGGGAAGTTCGAGCGCGCCGCCTCGCGCTTCCGCGACTGGGTGACCGCCGACGGCGCGCCGGCGCCGGGGCGCGAGCGCGGCTTCAGGGCCGAGCCGGGACGCTACCACCTCTACGTCTCGTGGGCCTGTCCGTGGGCGCACCGCACGCTGATCTTCCGGGCGCTGAAGAAGCTGGAAGGCGTCATCTCGGTCTCGGTCGTCCATCATTTCATGGGCGAGAACGGCTGGACCTTCCTGAAGGAGGACGGCGCCACCGGCGACACGCTCTACGGCTTCGACTACCTCCACCAGATCTACACGAAGGCCGACCCGACCTATTCGGGCCGCGTCACCGTGCCGGTGCTGTGGGACAGGAAGGAGGAGACGATCGTCAACAACGAATCCTCCGAGATCATCCGCATGCTGAACTCGGCTTTCGACCAGTGGGGCGACGCCTCGCTGGACTTCTATCCGCAGCCGCTGCGGGCCGGGATCGACGCGCTCAACGACTTCGTCTACCCGGCGATCAACAACGGCGTCTACCGCGCCGGCTTCGCCACGAAGCAGGACGCCTACGAGGAAGCGTTCCGGGAGCTGTTTTCCGCCCTCGACGAGATCGAGGCGCGGCTGTCACGCCAGCGCTATCTCGCCGGCGACCGGTTGACGGAGGCGGACTGGCGGCTGTTCACCACGCTGATCCGGTTCGACGCCGTCTACTATTCGCACTTCAAGTGCAATCTGCGCCGCATCGCCGACTATCCGAACCTGTCGAACTATCTGCGCGACCTCTACCAGGTCCCCGGCGTGGCCGACACGGTCAACATGGCCCACATCAAGGCGCATTATTACGGCAGCCACCGCACCATCAACCCAACTGGCATCGTGCCGCTCGGGCCGGAGCTCGATTTCGACGCGCCGCACGACCGGGCGCGGCTCTCCCGCGCCTGACCGCTGGCAGCGCCTCCGGCTCAGCTCCCGCGGCGACGGGCGGCTTCGTCCGGCCGGGCGGTATCAACCGGGCCGATCGCGTTCGGCAGCCAGCGCGACTTCACCTGGAGCCGGCTCTTGCCGCCCTTGGGGATCGGTCCCCACGGCGTCCACAGGATCGCCGGCTTGCGCTCGGACCTCGGGATCGTGGTTGTTGCGACCATCGCAGTCTTCTCCCTTTCCCGCGAAGGGGAACAGGCAATCACGGCCAAGATTGGGCACGAAATGTTAATTGATGGTAACTTTCTGTTACCAGTTGGGTGACGGCACCGCGCCGTTCACCGCTTCGTCCACGCGGCGGCGCGTGCCGGGCGTGGTCAGCTCCGGCAGCCGCCCGACCGGGAAGAAGCCCGATTCGGCGATCTCGCGGTCCGAGGCCTTCGGCCCATCCTGAATGAAGTCGGTAATCAGGTAGAAGGCGACGTGGTCGCGCCGGCTGGCGCCCTGGTTGAGGTGCAGCGAGCGCAGCTCCGGCTCGCCGGTGAGCCTGATGTTGCCCTCCTCCATCAGCTCGCGCTCCAGCGCCTCGCGGAATGTCTCGCCGCGCTCGACGCCGCCGCCGGGAAGCTGCCAGCCGGGCACGTAGGTGTGGCGGATGAGGAAGACGCTGCCCGCCGCGCGGTCGAGCACGAGGCCGCGCACGCCGAGCGTCATCGGCCGCCGCATCAGGAAATAGAGGTGGAACAGCCGCGCCCGCAGCCCCGGCCAGCCGTTCTGGGCGAACGGGTCGCGCCCGGCCCCGCCGCTCACGGCCGGCCTCCGCCGCGGGCAGGCCGAATGCGCGCTTGGCAACGGCGGCGCCGCTGCCCTAGAAAGGGATGATGTTCCGGCTGGCGCATTTCTCCGACATCCATCTCGGGCCGCTGCCGGCGGTACGCTATCGCGAGCTCGCCTCCAAGCGCATCACCGGCTACATCAACTGGCGCCGCAGCCGGCGCCACCACATGCAGGACGGCATCGCCGAAAGGCTGATCGCCGACCTGCGCCACATGCCGCACGACCATATCGCCGTCACCGGCGACCTCGTCAATCTGGCGCTCGACGGCGAGATCGAGATGGCGCGGATGTGGCTGGAGGCGCTGGGCTCCTTCGAGGATGTCTCGCTGGTGCCGGGCAACCACGACGCCTACGTGCCCGGCGCGCTCGACAGGGCCTGCCGCGCCTGGGGCGGCTGGATGGCGGGCGACGGCTTCGACCGCCCGGTCGACCGCGATTCGTTTCCGTTCCTGCGCCGGCGCGGGCCGCTCGCCATCATCGGCGTCTCCTCGGCGCGCGCCACCGCACCCTTCATGGCGAGCGGCGCCTTCGGCGGCGACCAGGCCGACCGGCTGGACGCGCTGCTCGCCGAAACCGGCAAGGAAGGCCTGTTCCGCGTGGTGCTGATCCACCACCCGCCGGTGCGCGGCGCCACCGCCACCCACAAGCGGCTGTTCGGCATCACCCGCTTCCAGCAGTCGATCCGCAGGAACGGCGCCGAGCTCGTGCTGCACGGCCACACCCACCTGCCGACCACCCACTGGATCGCGGGCCCGGAAGGGCGCGTGCCGGTCGTCGGCGTCGCCGCCGCCGGGCAAGCGACGGGATCGGCGCGGCCGGCCGCGCAGTACAATTATTTCGAGATCGCCCCGCGGAACGACGGCTGGCATGTGCGGCTCACCCGCCGCGGCATCACCGGCCCGACGCTCGACATGGCCGACATCGGCTGCGAGGAGTTCACGCTGGAGCGGCGCGACGCCGCCGCCTGAGCTACGGCCTCAGCCTTGGAAAAGATTGGTCAGCTCCGGCACCCTGTCGCGCAGCACGGCGAGCGTCACCGCGATGCCGACCAGCACGCCGAGCACCATGAAGGCGAGCGAGGAGAGCGCGTCGCCCGGCCGCCGCGCCGCAGCGGGGCGCGCGGCCGCCTGCGCCGGCTCGGCAGCGGCCGGCCGCGCTTCGATGAAGCCGGTCGACCCGGTCTCCAGCGCCTGCTGGCGCTCGACGATGCGCTCGGCCACGTAGCGCGTCACCGCGTCGGCCACCGCCTTCATATCGGTCGACTCGGCCAGCACGACGCGCCCCAGCCGCGTGTCGCGGACGAAGCGGTAGGTGCGGCGGTCGCGGCCCATCGCGACATGGGCGACGGCATCCACCCAGTAGCGCGGCTGTGCGCCCGACGAGACGGCGAGGTCGAAGCCGGGATGCTCTGCCGGCGCGTCGGCCGCCACGCCCTCCAGCTCCTGCGCCAGCAGTTCGAGGCGCGTGCGCTCCGCCTCGCGCAGCTCGACCACGACGTCGTCGCGGTCGGCGAGCGCGTTCTTCACCTCGCGCACGGCGTCGGCCAGCCGGCGGACATTGGTCTCGACGGGCGCGGATTCGGGGGCTTCGCTCATGGCATTCGGGCTCCGGGCCGGAATTATGGTTAATGAAAGGCTACCACGAAGCCCGCTAGCCGCGCCATGCGGCGGTTTTATGTATGGTTAACGCGCTTTCCCTCCCCCTTGAGGGGAGGGTGCCGAGCGAAGCGAGGCGGGTGGGGTCCGTGCGACCACGCGCCGACACCCCTATTTCCCCACGCTGGAAAGAAGGATGTGGGCGTCCGGCATCGGGCGACCCCACCCGACCGGGCTGCGCCCGGCCACCCTCCCCTCGAGGGGGAGGGAACGCCCCCTTCACTTCCTCTTCGCGAGGATGCGGTTCGCCGCCGACACGATCGCCTCCAGCGAGGCCGCCGAGATGTTGGTGTTGATGCCGGCGCCGAAGATGCGGCCGCCGGGATGCTCCACCTCCATGTAGCAGATGGCCGCCGCGTTGGAGCCGCGCTGCATGGAATGCTCCGAATAGTCGAGCACCGACAGCGGGATGCCGATGTGGCGCGACAGCGCGTCGACGAAGGCGTCGATCGGCCCGGTGCCGCTGCCGGTGATCTTCACCTCCCTGCCGCCGTCGAGGATCGTCGCCTCGACGATGCGCCGCCCCTTCTGCCCCGGGTCGGGATAGCTGTGGTGGTCGGCGAACTTCAGCCGCCCCTTGGGCTGGTCGACATAGGCCGTCAGGAAGCGCTCGTAGATGCGCTGGGCCGGCACCTCCTTGCCCTCCGCGTCGGTGATCGCCTGGATGTCCTGGCTGAACTCGATCTGCAGGTTGCGCGGCAGGTTGAGCCCGTAGTCGGCCTGAAGCACATAGGCGATGCCGCCCTTGCCCGACTGCGAGTTGATGCGGATGATCGCCTCGTAGGTGCGGCCGACGTCCTTCGGGTCGATCGGCAGGTAAGGCACCTCCCACTGCGGCTTGTTGGCCTTGCGGATCGCCTTCATGCCCTTGTTGATGGCGTCCTGGTGCGAGCCCGAGAAGGCCGTGTAGACCAGCTCGCCGACGTAAGGGTGGCGCTCCGGCACCTTGAGCTGGTTGGAATATTCGAACACGTCGCGGATGCGCGGCAGGTCGGAGCAGTCGAGCCTCGGGTCGACGCCCTGCGTGTACATGTTGAGCGCCAGGTTGACGATGTCGACATTGCCGGTGCGCTCGCCATTGCCCAGCAGCGTGCCCTCGACGCGGTCGGCGCCGGCCATCAGCCCGAGCTCGGTGGTGGCGACCCCGGTGCCGCGGTCGTTGTGCGGATGCAGCGAGATGGTCAGGTTGTCGCGGTTGTCGAGGTGGCGGCACATCCACTCGATGCGGTCGGCATAGACGTTCGGCGTCGACATCTCGACCGTCGACGGCAGGTTGACGATGAGCTTGTTGTCCGCCGTCGGCTTCACGATCTCGGCGACCGCATTGCAGATCTCCAGCGCCACCTCCAGCTCGGTGCCGGTGAAGCTCTCCGGCGAATATTCGAAGCGGTAGCCGCCGCCCGCCTTCGCCGCCATGTCGGTGATCATCTTGGCCGCGTCGGTGGCGATCCGCTTGATGCCGCCGACGTCCTTCTCGAACACGACGCGCCGCTGCAATTCGCTGGTCGAGTTGTAGAAGTGCACGATCGGCCGGTTGGCGCCCTCCAGCGCCTCGAAGGTGCGCGCGATCAGCTCGGGCCTGCACTGCACCAGCACCTGCAGCGACACGTCGGACGGCACGCCGCCCTCCGTGATCGCCCAGCGGGCGAAGTCGAAATCGGTCTGCGAGGCCGACGGGAAGCCGATCTCGATTTCCTTGAAGCCCATGTCGAGCAGCAGCTTGAACATGCGCGCCTTGCGCTCGTGGCCCATCGGGTCGATGAGCGCCTGGTTGCCGTCGCGCAGGTCGACCGAGCACCAGATCGGCGCATGGTCGATCACCTTGTCGGGCCAGGTCCGGTCCCTCAGCCCCACGGTCGGATAGGGTTCGTACTTGCGGCTCGCCTGCGGCATGCCCTTGACGGGCGCCGCCTCAGCGATGTTCGCCTTCTCGTTCATCGTCGCTTCTCCCGCGCCGCATGCGGCTCAAGCCGCCCGCTGCCGGCGCATTCGCATCTGGAATGATTGGATGTGCAAGGAGCGAAGGCCCGGTCGGCCACATCGACCGCCGGACGCTCCTTCAGCGAGCCCGGCGGTCGCCGCTAAGGCCGAGAAGGAGCAGCGCGGAGCGCAGCGCGCGCAAGGTCTCGCCGGTGAAGGCGTGCCTGCTGGACGTGCCGCGCTGCGTGAACATGGGCGTTCTCATACACAAGCGGGCCGCGGGTGGCAAGCGCGGCCGCGCCTCACGGCTTCACCCAGCCGGCCACCAGCCGCGCCAGCATCGGCCCGAACAGCAGCACGATGATGAAGCGCATCATCTGCATGACCATGATGAAGGAGATGTCGACATTGTGCGAGGCGGCCGCGATGATGGCGACCGCGTCCATGCCGCCGGGGCTGGTGGCGAGGTAGGCCGTCAGCGGGTCGACTCCGGCGAAGGCCCACAGCAGCGCCCCCAGCGCGCCGCAGAACAGGATCAGCGCGAAGATCGACAGCGTCACCTGCGGCAGCGCGCGGCGGACGGCCAGGATCGTCTGGCGCGTGAAGCGCAGGCCGATCGCCCAGCCGATCAGCGCGTAGCTGGCGGCGAGCAGCCACGGCGGAAGCTGGAACTCGACGAGCCCGGAGAAGCGCAGCGCCACGCCGAGGATCATCGGCCCGAGGAAATAGGGCGTCGGCAGGCGGATGGCGCGCGCCGCGAGCGCGCCGGCGATCGCCACCGCGAATGTCGAGGCCAGCGCGACGGGATCGACCGGCGGGAACCAGACGACCGGCGGCAGCGCCGCGCCGCTCGCGCCCACCCACCAGTGCGCGATGGCCGCCGCGACGCCGGTGACGATCACCACCCTGAGATACTGCATGAAGGCCACGAGCCGCTGGTCGGCGCCGAAGGAGCCGGCCATCAGCACCATGGCGGAGGACGCGCCCGGCGCCGACCCCCACACGCCGACGGTGCCCGGCAGGATGCGCCAGCGGCTGATCAGCCAGCCGAGCAGGCTGCTGGCCAGCAAGGTCGCCACCGTGACGCCGAGGAACATCGGCCAGTCCGCGAGGAAGGCGGGGAACAGCCCCGGCGACAGCGAATTGGCGATCATGCAGCCGACGATCGTCTGCGCCCAGGAGAAGGCCTTCTGAGGCAGCCGCACCGTCGTGCCCAGCCCGCCCATGATGACGCCGGCCAGCATCGGTCCGATCAGCAGCGCGCCGGGAAAGCCGGCCGCCTGCAGCCCGCTGGCGAGCAGCAGCGACAGCACGGCGAGCAGCGCCCATTGCGGCGCGGGCGGCGCGCCGGCGAGCCTGCCGGGCGCGGGTTGCGGTTCGAGGGGCGACGTCATGCCGCCCGGCCTATCAGGCATGCGCCGGAACTGGAAGCCGCAAGCCATGCAGACGGGCACGGCCCGGCGCATGGCTCGGCCGGGGAACGCCTCACGCGAAGGGCACGGCGGTCGAGCCGGCCGGCAGCTTCGCCTCGTCGTCCGGCTCGACGTGGATGATGACCCGCACCGAGGGGATCTCCGCCTTCAGCGCCTCCTCGATGCGGTCGCAGATGACGTGGCTGTCGGCCACCGACATGGCCGCGTCGACCACGAGGTGGAACTCGATGAAGGTGGCGCGGCCGGCGATGCGCGTCTTCAGGTCGTGCACCTCGATCGCGCCCTTCGAGTTGACCGAGATGATATCGCGGATGCGCATGTGCTCCTCGAGGTCGACGGCCCGGTCCATCAGGCCGTCGAGCGAGGAGCCGATCACCTTCCAGCCCTGCCACAGGATGTTGAGCGCGACGAGCACGGCAAGCAGCGGGTCGAGGAACGAGATGCCGGTGGCGACCGCGGCAACGAGGCCGGCCAGCACGCCCACCGAAGTGACGACGTCGGTCATGATGTGGCGGCCGTCGGCCACCAGCGCCGGCGACTTGTTGGCCCTGCCCTGGCGGATGAGCAGCCACGCCCACAGGCCGTTGGCGGCGGCCGCGATCGCGTTGACGCCGAGCCCTTGCCACGGCGCGTCGAGCACGTGCGGCTGCTGCCAGACCCGCCACACCTCGGCGAGGATCAGCAGCGCGGCCACGACGATCAGCACGCCCTCCAGCACGGCCGAGAAATACTCCGCCTTGTGGTGGCCGTACTGGTGGTCGAGGTCGGCCGGCTTGTGGCTGACGCTGATCGCCCAGAAGGCGGCGGCCGCCGCGATCACGTTGACGATCGATTCGAGCGCGTCCGAATAGAGCGCCACCGAGCCCGTCAGCCACCAGGCGACGAACTTCAGCCCCATCACGGCGAACGCCACCACGATCGACCATGCCGCGATGCGGCGGATCTTCTCCTTGGCGGTCATGGGCGGGCCTTCCGGAAAGATCGCATTCCGTCGCGCCCCCCTCTGTCCTGCCGGACATCTCCCCCACACGGGGGGAGATCGGCTGGCCGCCTCCTCTCGCTACCTCCTGCCACGCCGGAGATTGGCGAAGGCCGAAATGACGGCCAATCTCCCCCCTTGTGGGGGAGATGTCCGGCAGGACAGAGGGGGGCAACGTAGGGCAACGAGTCCATCGATCTGGCTATGCCGCCTTCACCTTCGCCTTGCGCGGCAGGTGCGCCACGACGTTCTCGATCATCCGCATGCCCGCGTTCTGGCCCAGCGTCATGATCGATTCGGGGTGGAATTGCACGGCCGCCACCGGCTCGTTCCTGTGCTCGAAGGCCATGACGACGCCGTCCTCGGTCTCGGCTGTGACGACGAAGTCGGCCGGCAGCCGCACCGGGTCGGCGAAGATCGAGTGGTAGCGCCCGACCGTCACCTCCTTCGGCAGGCCGGAGAAGACGATGCCCTGCTTGTTGACGCGGATGCGCGACGGCTTGCCGTGCATCGGCTCCTGAAGCTGCCGGAGCTCGCCGCCATAGGCTTCCGCCAGCGCCTGCAGGCCGAGGCAGACGCCGAAGATCGGCAGAGCGCGCGCCCGCGCCTTGTCGATGGTCGCCTTGCAGTCGAAGTCCTTCGGCATGCCCGGCCCGGGCGACAGCACGACGAGGTCGGGCTTCAGCCGGTCGAATGCCTCGTCGGGCACCGGCGTGCGCACGGTCGAGACCTTCGCGCCGGTCTGGCGGAAATAGTTGGCAAGGGTGTGGACGAAGCTGTCCTCGTGGTCGACCAGCAGGATCGACAGCCCCTCGCCCACCCGCGCCGTCAGCCGCTCGGCGTCGCCGGCGTTCTTCGCGCCCGCCTCGCGGATCGCCGAGAGCATGGCAGACGCCTTGAGCTCGGTCTCGGCCTCCTCCTCGGCCGGGTCGGAATCGTAGAGCAGCGTCGCGCCGGCCCGCACCTCGGCGATGCCGTCCTTGATGCGGATGGTGCGCAGCGTCAGCCCGGTGTTCATGTCGCCGTTGAAATGCACCATGCCGATCGCGCCGCCATACCAGGCGCGCGGGCTCTTCTCGTGGTTCTCGATGAAGCGCATCGCCCACAGCTTCGGCGCGCCGGTGACGGTGACGGCCCAGGCGTGCGACAGGAACGCGTCGAACGCGTCCATGCCCTCGCGCAGCCGGCCCTCGATGTGGTCGACCGTGTGGATCAGCCGCGAATACATCTCGATCTGGCGCCGGCCGATGACGCGCACCGAGCCCGGCTCGCAGATGCGGCTCTTGTCGTTGCGGTCGACGTCCGAGCACATGGTGAGCTCGCTCTCGTCCTTCTTGGAGTTGAGCAGCTTGAGGATCTGCTCGCTGTCCGAAATCGCGTCGTCGCCGCGCCGGATCGTGCCCGAGATCGGGCAGGTCTCGACGCGCCGGCCCGACACCCGCACGAACATCTCCGGCGAGGCGCCGACCAGATACTCGCCCTCGCCCAGATTGATGAAGAAGGAATAGGGCGACGGGTTGATCGTCTTCAGCCGCCGGCTGATGTCGGAGGGCTTCGTCTCGCAGCGCTCGAAGAACATCTGCCCCGGCACCACTTCGAACAGGTCGCCGCGGCGGAAGCTTTCCTTCGCCGTCTCGACCAGCTTCGCATACTCGCCCGGCTCGTGGTCGCTGCGCGGCGGGATGCGGTCGGCCTGCCGGAACGGCTCGGCCTTCGTCTCGCGCGGCAGGCCCTCGGTGGAGAAGCCGTCGCCGGCATAGTCGTAGCGGTCGGTCCAGGCCTTGGCCGAATAGTGGTCGACCACCAGTACCTCGTCGGGCAGATAGAGCACGAGGTCGCGCTGGCTTTCGGCGCGCGTCAGCTTCTGCGCGACATGGTCGAACTGGAAGGCGAGGTCGTAGCCGAAGGCGCCGTAGAAGCCGAGATTGGCGTCGTCCGAGGTGCGGAACAGGTCCACCAGCGCGCGCAGCACGGTGAACACGGTCGGCACGCGCGAGCGCTCCTCCTCGGCGAAGACGCGGCCCGGCTGGGCGACCTCCAGCGCGACGAGCTTCGGCCCGACCCTAGTCACCGAGACGTCCGCAAGGGCTGCGACCGCCTTGCGCATGGCCGGCAGCAGCGCCTCGCCGCGCCGGTTCAGCGCCTCGATGCGCATCGAGCGGCCGCGCGCGCTGATCGCCAGCGGCGGGTCGACCATCGCCGTGTCCCAGCGCGTGTAGCGGCCCGGATATTCGTAGTTGGAGGAGAAGACGCAGCCGCGCCGGGAGTCCAGCGCGTCGATGTAGCTCTCGATCGCCCCGGCATAGGCCACCTCGTGCCTCTGCCGCGTGATCGCGATCCCGCCCGCGGTGACGAAACGCTCCGCGCCGCCCTGCAATTGTTCAACCGACATTCAACCTCTCCGTTCCTTCCCTGGAGCATCGGACCGAAAAGTGGAATCCGGTTTTCGGATCAGTCCGATGCTCGATCAAAGTGCCGGGTCCGGGAAGGCTGGAAAAGCAAATGGCCGCCCGGATTCCCGTTGCGGCCATCTTCCGTTCACGCGCACGCGCTTCGTCAGGCCGCTCTAGCAGCCCCACCACCACGCGGTGTTGGACGAACGCATTTGCATGGCGATTTCCTTAGAAGAGAATGGCGCTTCCGGCAAGCAGGATTTGCTGCGATGCGCCGGCCGTCGAGGCTTGCCTCCGCCCCGCCCCGCTGCTTTGCTGCCCCGATGCATCTGGTCGAACTGTTCCTGCCCACCAGCCGCGGCGACGGCGAGCCCGTCCCGCCCGAGCGTCCGGAGGCCATCGTCGCCGAACTGGCGGACCGCTTCGGCGGCGCCACCGCCTTCCTGCGCTCGCCGGCCAAGGGCCTGTGGAAGGCCGCGCCCGACCGGGTGACGGAGGACCGCATCGTCATCGTCCAGATCATGGTGGAGGCGATCGACGAAGGCTGGTGGCGCGACTTCCGGACACGGCTCGAGCGCGAGTTCCAGCAGGAGGAAATCCTGATCCGCGCCACCGCCTGCCGGGTGCTGTAAGAGCGGGAACACCCTCACCCCTTCCCCAGCGGCAGCATCCATTCGGCGACCGCCAGATAGTATTCCGCCAGCGCCCGCTTGGTGATGCCCTGTTCGGGATAGAGCAGCTTGTCGGGACGGGTCAGCCGCACGCCCGCGAGCTCGATCGCCTCGTCCGCCATCAGGCCTCCACCACCTCGCCGATGATCAGGCCCGGCCGCGCCTCGCGCTCGATCTGCGCGAAGGTGCATTGCCGCGGCGCCTTGTCCGGCCGCCAGCGCAGCAGCTTCGTGCCGTGGCGGAAGCGGTTGCCGGTGACGTGGTCGTAGCGCACCTCGACCACCAGCTCGTGCGGCAGCGGCTCCCATTCGCCGGAGCGCTCGGTCGACCAGCGGCTCGGCCCGCCCGGTGCCTTGCCGGTGAAGCCCGGCGGTCCCTTGAGGCGTTCCAGCCGCCGCGTCAGCGCCGCGCGCTCCTCGTCGCGGATGGTCGAGGTGAAGCCGACATGGTCGAGCAGCCCGGCCTCGTCGTAGAGGCCGAGCAGCAGCGAGCCGACCAGCCGCTCCTTCGTGCCGTAGCGGAAGCCGCCGACGACGCAGTCGGCCGAGCGCAGCCGCTTGATCTTGAGCATCGCCCGTTCGCCGCCCTCATAGGCGCCGTCGATGCGCTTGGCGACGACGCCGTCGAGCGCCCCGCCGGCCTTGCGCAGCCAGCGCTGAGCTTCCGCGCGCTCGCACGTGTGGGGCGAGAGGCGGAAGCTCGCGCCGCCCTCGAAGCCTGCGACGAACTTTTCCAGCGCCGCGCGGCGCTCGGCGAGCGGCCGGCCGGTCAGGTCCTCGCCGCCGGGCGCGGCGAGCATGTCGAACAGCACGTATTTGGCCGGCGTCTCGCGCGCCAGCCTGCGGATGCGGCTCTCGGCCGGGTGGAGGCGCATCTGCAGCGCGTCGAAGGACAGCGTCCCGCCCTGCGGGATGACGAGCTCGCCGTCGATGACCAAACCGTCGCCCGGCAGCGCCCGCACCGCCGCCACGACCTCGGGAAAATAGCGGCCGAGCGGCTTGCCGGACTTGGCCCTCAGGTCGACCGCCTCGCCCTTGCGGTAGGCCACGCAGCGGAAGCCGTCCCATTTGGGCTCGAACTGCCAGCCGGGGTCGCGCGGCAGCTCGTCGACGAACCGCGCTTCCATCGGCTCGACGATTCCCGCTCCGGTCGACGTTCGTTCCTGCATCGGCGCGTCCGCGTGCTCTCAGTACCCGAAACCCGCGCCGGGCCGCCGCGGTTCCGCCCGCGACGGCAGGTTCGTGCGCCGTTATTCGGCGGGCGCGGCGCCCATCCTCACGTCCGCCGTGCGCGCCGAGGCGTTCATCAGCACGATCGCCAGGAACAGCAGCATCGAGGCGAGCGTGCAGAACGAGCCGATCACTACCGGCACCTCGGTCTTGCCCAGGATCGCCAGCGCGATGCCCGGCGCCATCAGCCACACGCCGATCGTCGCCAGCGCGAAATGAAGCGTCGCCAGCCGCCCCTGGGCGGCCGGCACCAGATGGTAGTAGACGCCGAACAGCGCCATCGTCACCCAGCCGACGAGGTTGAGGTGGGCATGGGCCGGCGCCAGCATATGGTCGCCCGACGCCGACATCCACAGTCCGAAGATCATCCCGAGCGACACGTAGACGACGGCCGACGCGAAGAACCACAGGGCAACACCGCGCATTTCAGTCTCTCCCCCTTGAAATGACAGCTTGCAAAAAGGCCGCGACGCAGCGCGGCCGGCGCGCGAATCTAGACCCTTACGTTGGGTTAGGCCAGTGGCCGTCGCGGCCTCTCACCGGCCGTTCGGCGGCAGCTCGGCGCCGTTGCCGCCGGTCCGCGCGCGCAGCCGCCGCAGGCTCGACACGACGAGCCAGGAAAGGCTCGCCCAGGCGACGCCCAGCGCCCAGCCGGCGGCGACGTCGCTCGGCCAGTGCACGCCGAGATAGAGGCGGCTCAGCCCGACCGCCAGCGACAGCAGCACGGCCACGCAGATGACGTAGGCGCGCACGCGCCAGTCCTCGACGAGCCGCGCGATCAGCGCCGCGAGCGTCAGGTAGACCAGCGTGCTCATCGTCGCATGGCCGCTCGGGAAGCTCGCCGTGTGGATCGCCACGAGGTGGTTGACGACGTCCGGCCGCGGCCGGTCGTAGGCGAGCTTGAGAAGCTGCCCGACGAGCGTGCCCAGCCCGACCGACAACGCCACGAACAGGGCCGGGCCGTATCTGCGCGCCACGACGAGGTAGCCGACGACGATCGCGACCAGCACGGTCAGGATCGTGTAGCCGCCGAGCGCGGTGATCTCCTCCACCGACTGCTCGAACCAGGCGGGGCCGAGCGGGTCGGTCGGGTCGGCCGGGTTGCGGAAGGCGAGCAGCACCGCGCGGTCGAAGCCGGCGAGCTCGCCCTCCTGCATCTCGCCGGCGAGCTTGAGGAAGGCGTAGACGGCGACGCCCCCGACCGCGGTCACCGCCACCGGCAGCACGGAGCGCCGCAGGTCGACCATGCCGCGCACGAGATCGGTGATCGAGCCTGCCATTGCCATCTTCCCGCTGCTTCCGCATTGCGCGTAGCAGCGGCGGCGAGCGAATTCAACGCGGGCCGGTCGCGCCGGCCCGCTTCGCTCAGGCGGCGCGGCCGAGGCCCATGCGGGAAAGCAGCCGGTCGCGCAGCACGAACTGGTGGTAGAGCGCGGCCGCGACGTGCAGCCCGATCAGCGCCATCAGCGTCCAGGCGAACAGCCCGTGCGCCAGCCGCGGCGGATACCGCATGAAGTCGGGCAGCGGCCCCGGCGCGCCGGAAAACAGGATGTCGCCCGCACCCGAGAGCAGGATGGTGGCGATGCCGCTCGCACCCATCACCACGATCACCACGTAGAACAGCCCGTGCACGGCCCTGGCCGCGAGCGCCTGCCAGCGCGGCTGCCCGCCCGGCTCGTCCGGCTTGCGGTCCGCGAGCAGCCACCAGGCCAGCCGCAGCAGCGTCAGCAGCACGACCAGCGCGCCGATGATCACATGCGTGCGCACGATCGATTGCTTGGCAGGATCGGCGCCCGCCATGTCGGCCATCGTCAGTCCCGAGACGAGCAGGCCGAGGATCGCGACCGCCGTCACCCAATGCATCGCCATCGCCACCGCGCCATAGCGGTGGGCATTGCTCTTCCAGGCCATGGTGAAATTCCTTGCGTCGGCTTCAGCGCCGGTATTTATATAGCATGCAATGTAATTGGATAGCAAGCTATATATGATGCAGTTCGACCGCAGCCGCTCCTCCGGCTACATGACCAACTGGGCCGCGCGGCTGTTCGCCCGCGCCATCGATCTCAGGCTGAAGCCGCTCGGCCTGTCCTCGGCCTACATGCCGGTGATCTTCGCGCTGGCGCATGGCGAGGCGCTGTCGCAGCGCGCGCTGACGCTGGCTGCCGCGATCGAGCAGCCGACCATGGCCGGCACGCTGAAGCGGATGGAGCGCGACGGGCTGGTGATCCGCCAGCCCGACCCGAAGGACGGCCGCGGCGCGCTCTACTCGCTCTCGTCGGCCGGAATGGAGATGACGCAGAAGGTCCGCGCCGCCGGCCACGCCGTCAACGACCAGGCCATGCGCGGCCTGAGCGAGGCCGAGCAGCAGGCCTATCTCGACCTGCTCGGCAAGGTGGTGGGCAACCTGTCGGGCGGGGGCGAGTCCTAAGGCCCGCCCTTATTCCGCCATCGCGTGCGCCGGATCGGGCTTCGCCACGAGCTTCGGCCGGCGCAGCATCAGCACGATCGGTGCAGACGCCAGCGTGACGAGCACCATCAGCCAGAAATCGTCGAGATAGGCGATCATCGCCGCCTGCTGCTGGACCAGCCCGCTGATCTGGGCGATCACCGTCGGCACGCCGGACAGCATGCCCGGAATGTCGCGGATCTGCGGCGCGTCCATCGTCACCCGCGAGGCGAGTTCCGAGGTGTTGACCTGAATCATGTGGGCGAGAACGGCCGTCACCAGCGATATGCCGACGCCCTGGCCGACATTGCGCACTAGGCTGAACATGGCGGTGGCGTCGACGCGGTGGTGCGGCCTGATCGTCGCGAAGGCGAGCGTCGACAGCGGCACGAAGACGAGACCGAGCCCGATGCCCTGCAGGAAGCCGGAATATTCGATCGGCCACGTCCCCATCGTCAGGTCGAAGCCGGTCATCAGCCACAGCGACCAGGCCGAGATGGCGATGCCGGACAGCACCAGCACGCGCGGATCGACCTTCGAGACCAGCCGGCCGACGATGATCATCGACAGCATCGTGCCGACGCCGCGCGGCGCCATCACGATGCCCGTGTCGATGACCGGATAGCCCATCAGGTTCTGCAGCAGCGGCGGCAGCAGGGCGAGCCCCGAGAACGTCGTGATGCCGATGATGAAGATGAAGACCAGGCCGCTGGTGAAGTTGCGGTCCTTGAACATGGCGAGGTCGATGAACGGGTCCTGCGCCGTCGCGCAGTGCACGACGAACATCCACATCGCCGAGACGCCGAGGCCCAGATAGAGCCAGATCTCGGCCGATTCGAACCAGCCCTCGCCCTGTCCGCGGTCGAGGATGAGCTGCGCGCAGGCGACCGCGATCGCCAGCAGCGCGAAGCCGAACATGTCGAAGCGCCGCTTCTCCGTGCCCTCCTTCGGCATGAACAGGACGAGCGCGGCGAAGGCCAGCCCGCCGACCGGCAGGTTGACCAGGAACACCGAGCGCCAGTTGAAGGTCTCGGTGAGCCAGCCGCCGAGGGTGGGGCCGATGATCGGGCCGACCATGATGCCGGCGCCGAAAAGCGCCATCGCCTGTCCGATCTTCTCGCGCGGGTTGATGTCGAGCATGATCGCCTGCGCCAGCGGCGCCAGCACCGCGCCGCAGACGCCCTGGATGACGCGGTAGAGGACCATCTGCGGCAGGCTGGTGGCCATGCCGCACAGCAGCGAGGCGACGGTGAAGCCGCCGATCGCCGACAGCATGAGCAGCTTGCGGCCCATCCGGTCGGACAGCCAGCCGGTCAGCGGCGTGGCGATTGCCGCGGCCACGATGTAGGAGGTCAGGACCCAGTTGATCTCGTCCTGCGAGGCCGAGAGGCTGGCCCGCATGTGCGGCAGCGCCACGTTGGCGATGGTGGTGTCGAGCACCTGCATCAGCATCGCGAGCATGATCGCGGCCGTCAGCAGGCCCTTGTGCCTGACGACGAGGGTGGGCTGGGAAAGCGCCTCGGCCATGGCGGTCAGCCCTTCGCGGCCCCGGTGTCGACGGTGACCACCGCGCTCATGCCGGCGCGCAGCACGTGGGCGTCGGCGTCGCCGGCCACCGAGATGCGGATCGGCACGCGCTGCGTGACCTTGACCCAGTTGCCGGTGGCGTTCTGGGTCGGGATCAGCGCGAACTGCGAGCCGGTCGCCGCGCCGATGCTCTCCACCTTGCCGGTGAAGGAGACGCCCGGATAGGCGTCGATCTCGACGGAGACGGGCATGCCGGCGCGGATGCCGGAGAGCTGCGTCTCCTTGTAGTTGGCCTCGATCCAGGTCTGGCCGCTCTCGACAAGGCTGGCGATCGTCGTGCCGGCGGCGACGAACTGGCCGACGTTGAGACTGCCGACCTGGCTGATGACGCCGTCGGCCGGCGCCAGCACCGTGGTCTTGTCGAGATTGCGGGCGGCCGTGTCGCGCGCGGCGAGCGCCGAGCGCACGGCCGGGTGGTCGTCGGTCGCGATGTCGGGATTGCCGGCGAGCGCGGCCACCGCGCCGTCGACCTGCTGCTTCGCCAGCGCCACGGCGTTCTGCGCGTTCTCGTAGGCCAGCTTGACGTCGTCCAGCGCGGCTTCCGCGGTCAGGCCCTTGTTGGCGAGCGAGGCCTGCCGGTCGAGCGCCGTCTTGCGGATCTCCAGCGTGGCTTCCGCCGACTTGAGCTGCGCGTGCGCGGTGCCGTAGGCGACGCGGAGCTGCTCGACGTTGACGCGCGCCGTCGCCAGCGCGGCGTCGGCCTGCCGGAGCGCGATGCGGTAGGGCTCGGGGTCGATGGCGAACAGCTTGGCGCCGGCCTTCACGTCCTCGTTGTCGTGCACCGACACCTCGACCACGCGGCCGGCGACGTCGGCCGACAGCGACACCATCGGCTGCTGCACATAGGCATTGTCGGTGGCGACGTAGCGGCCGCCCGAGAACCAGAACCAGGCGCCCGCCGCGGCGATCACCAGCGGCACGGACACCATCAGCAGCAGCCGGCGCGAGGAACGCTTCCTCGCCGCCGGCTTCGGCGCGGCCGGCTGCGCGGCGGCGGTCGCCGGCAGGGCGCGCGCCTGCGGGGCGGACGCCGCCTGCTCGGCGGTGATGTCGAGCGCCTCGGCCTCGCCGGTCGACATCTCGGTGACGCGGGTGTTCATTCCTGCAATTCCTTCTGCTCCGCGCCCAGCGCGCTGAGATTGTCGCGGATGCGCTGCAACGCGGCCGCCACCTGGTCCTGCTCTTTCTCCGAGACGCCCTGCAGCGCCTCGTCATAGATGGAAAGGCCCACTTCGCGGGCCGCCTTCACCAGCTCCAGCCCCGCCGGCGTCACCCGCGCCAGCTTGGCGCGGCTGTCGGCCGGGTCGGGATAGCGCTCGACCAGCCCGCGCTTCTCGAGCCGGTCGAGGATGCCGCTGATGGTCATCGGGTCGGTGTCGACGAAGCCGGCGAGCGAGACCTGCGAGATGCCTTCGTGCTTGGTCACCGCGAACAGCGTGCGCCATTGCGGCAGCGTGATGCCGTAGGTGCGCGCCGCCTCCTCGAAGCGCCGCTTCAGCAGCCGCGACACTTCGTGGACGATATAGCCGAGCCTGACGGACCGTGGGAATTCCGCGTACATTCGATGGGATTTTCTATGTGTGCTTATGATCGTCGCACATATAATAAGTGCGCTTATAATGTCAAACGCGACAGCCATGCCCTCTCCGCATGGCTGTCCTGCGCGATGCAAGGCTGGGGCGCGTCAGGGAAAGCCGCCCGCCTGTCTGGAAGATGGAATCGGGGAATCCGCGTGGATACCCCACCCCTGGCCCCTCCCCACAAGGGGGAGGGAGACGCCGTCATCGGCTTCCGGGACAGATCGTCGAGGCTTGCGCCATACAGCGCAGGTTCAAGGTCTCCCTCCCCCTTGTGGGGAGGGGTCAGGGGTGGGGGTGCCTGCCAAAGGCAATTGCCAGTGCCGAAAGCAGCGGGGGTCTCTCAGAACAGACCCTCGACCTGCCCTTGCTCGTTGAGGAAGATCTTCTCCGACGACGGCTGCTTGGGCAGGCCGGGCATGGTCATGATCTCGCCGCAGATCGCCACGACGAAGCCGGCGCCGGCCGCCAGCCGCACCTCGCGCACCGGCACCACGTGGTCTACCGGCGCGCCGCGCAGGTTCGGGTCGGTCGAGAACGAATACTGCGTCTTGGCCATGCACACGGGCAGGTTGCCGTAGCCCGCCTGCTCCCACTGGTGGAGCTGGTCGCGCACGCTCTTGTCGGCGATCGCCTCCAGCCCGCGATAGACGCGCTTGACGACGGTGTTGATCTTCTCGAACAGCGGCAGCTCGTCGGGATAGAGCGGCGAGAACTGCGCGCTGCCGCTCTCGGCGAGCTCGACGACCTTGTGGGCCAGTTCCTCGGTGCCGGCCGAGCCCAGCGCCCAGTGCCGGCACAGGATCGCCTCGGTGCCCTGCTCGGCGACGTAGGCCTTCACCGCCTCGATCTCGGCCTCGGTGTCGGTGGCGAAATGGTTGATCGCCACCACCGCCGGCACGCCGAACTGCTTCACGTTCTCGATGTGGCGGCCGAGATTGGCGCAGCCCTTCTTCACCGCCGCGACGTTCTCGGCGCCGAGGTCCTCCTTCTTGACCCCGCCGTTCATCTTGAGCGCCCGCACCGTCGCCACGATCACGGCCGCCGCCGGCTTCAGCCCGGCCTTGCGGCACTTGATGTCGAAGAATTTTTCCGCCCCCAGGTCGGCGCCGAAGCCGGCCTCCGTCACCACGTAGTCGGCGAGCTTCAGCGCCGTCGTGGTCGCCATCACCGAGTTGCAGCCATGCGCGATGTTGGCGAACGGCCCGCCATGCACGAAGGCGGGGTTGTTCTCCAGCGTCTGCACGAGGTTGGGCTGCATGGCGTCCTTGAGCAGCACCGCCATCGCCCCGTCGGCCTTCAAATCGCGCGCATAGACCGGGCTCTTGTCGCGCCGGTAGGCCACGATGATGTCGCCCAGCCGCTTCTGCAGGTCCTTGAGGTCGGTCGAAAGGCACAGGATCGCCATCACCTCCGACGCCACCGTGATGTCGAAGCCGGCCTCGCGCGGAAAGCCGTTGGCCACGCCGCCGAGCGACACGATGATCTCCCGCAGCGCCCGGTCGTTCATGTCCATGACGCGGCGCCAGGTGACGCGGCGGATGTCGATGCCGAGCTCGTTGCCCCAGTAGACGTGGTTGTCGATCAGCGCCGACAGCAGGTTGTGCGCGGTCGTGATGGCGTGGAAGTCGCCGGTGAAGTGGAGGTTCATGTCCTCCATCGGCACCACCTGCGCCATGCCGCCGCCGGCCGCCCCGCCCTTCATGCCGAAGTTCGGGCCGAGGGACGCCTCGCGGATGCACACCGCCGCGCGCTTGCCGATCCGGTTGAGCCCGTCGCCCAGGCCGACCGTCGTCGTCGTCTTGCCCTCGCCTGCCGGCGTCGGGTTGATCGCGGTGACGAGGATCAGCTTGCCGTCCGGCCGCCCCTTCAGCGAGCGGATGAACTCGGCCGAGACCTTCGCCTTGTCGTGCCCGTAGGGCAGCAGGTGCTCGGCCGGGATGCCGAGCCTGGCGCCGACCTCCTGGATCGGCTTCTTCTTCGCCGCGCGGGCGATCTCGATGTCCGACTTCACCGCAGCCATGTATGCATTCTCCCCACTGGAAACGGCGCGCGCCCGCGCTCGACGGCTTTTATGTTCGTTGCCCGGCGCAGCCATGCACGCTTGCGCGCGGGATCAACAGCTCCTGCCCGGCAGCCTCCCGCCGCCCCGGAACACCGCCCGGACTATCCGGGACGCGGGCCATGCGCGCCATTCTGAATTTGCCGCGCAATGCGCGAAATGCGACAGGAGCGGCAGTCGGCAGTCGGCAGTCGGCAGTCGGGATGCAATCCCATCGCGCGGACCGGGACACAAGCACACCGGGCCCGTTGCGGGCTTCGTTGCCTACTCCCGACTGCCGACTGCCGATTGCCTCATCTATCCAGCACACCCCGCAGCTCGACCAGGTTCGACCTCACCTGCAGCAGGTTGAAGCCCATCGTGGCGAGGTGCGAGGGGAAGAAGGCGCTGGATTCGTTGCCGTTGGAGATGATCCATGGCTGCACGTTGAGCGAGGCGCGCAGGTTCGCCTCCATCCGCGTCCACAGCGCGGTGAGGTTGCGCTCGGCGATGACGGCGGCGAAGTCCGACCGCGTCCCGACGAGGATGCCGTAGTAGGCGTAGAGCTGGCCGTAGGCGAACCAGAAGCGGTCGTCGGCCCTGAGGTCGAACCAGCCCGCATCCGACGCCTCGATGCGCAGGCGCAGGATGTCGGCCGTCGAGCCGATGTCGCCGGCGATGCGGTCGAGGAACTGCATCAGGTTGTCGGCGCGCGCGTCGAAGGTCGCCTGGCACTTCTCCAGGCCGGCGTTGAAGGCGCGCAGCTTCTCCATGCCCTCGCGGTAGACGCTGGGGGTGGGCCGCGTCGGGCCGCGCCAGCCTATGTACCAGGCCGTCTCGCTCCACGACATGGCGGTGCGCGCGTCCTGCAGGTTCTGGTCGATCTGCGAGGTGCCGCGCACGCGCCCGAGCGTGTCGACGAGCTCCGTCGTGGTGCGCCGCATGACCTGGTTGATGCCGAGCTGGAAGGCCGCCTTGTTGTCGAAGAAGGGCGTGTTGCGCCATTCGATGCCGAACAGGCCGGCCTTCGACATCAGCATCGACGAGATCCAGGCGTTCTGGTTGACGTTGAAGTCGATCAGGTCCGCCGACACCGCCGCGATCGCCGAGGGCTTGCAGCTCTGCTGCGTCTGCGTCACCCCGCCCGCGGCGTTGGCGGGAGCCGGCACCGGCTCGCCCGCCGCCGAGGTCTCGCGCGCCTGCGCAAGTGCCGCCGGGTAGTCGACGTTGAAGTTGTTCCAGAACTGGGTGACGTAGAAGAAGTAGCCGTAGAGGACGACCAGCGCCAGCAGCACGAGTGCCACCGTTCCCCTGACGATCCAGCCGCGGCGCGTGTACCAGCGCCCCGCCTGCATGAACGGCCACATCAGCCCGCCGAGGGCGAGGCGGATGCCGCGCCCGATCGCCCTGAACACGCCCTTGATGAACTCGACGATCGGATCAAGCATCTCGATTATTCCCCGTCGCTCCCGGCGATTGCCCGAAATGGATCAGGCCGAGGCGAAAATGATGTTTTCCGAGCACCGGAGCGGAGCGTGCATTTCGGTACGTGAGCACCGGAGCGCAGGAAAACGTCATTTGCAGCCCGGCCTCATCCATTTCAATCCGTAAGGCCGTAGAGGCGCGCTCGGAACCCCTCGGTGTCCTTGAGATAAGTGGTTTTCAGCGTCTCGACAACGAAGGCCCGCCACGGCTCGCGCCAGCCCTCGTAGTCGGCGTAGAAGCCCTGCTTGTTGAAGGCGTAGCGGAACACGAAGTCGGTGTGCACGAAGTCCGACAGCAGCCTGTTGGTCAGCCATGCGTCCGGGTGGTCGGGCTTGGCCCGCACCACGAGGAAGCGGAAGTCGGGCCGCACCTCGTCGATCCGGATCTGGCCGAGCTGCGCCAGCTCCCGCTTGGCGCCGTTGAGGAAGGGGAAGCGCCCGTCGATGTTGACCGCTTCCGCGTTCGCATGGATCCAGCTCTGCAGCCACACCCGGTCGAGCGCGCGCAGGTCGCGCGTCGGCTCGGCCCGGTGCACCAGCTCGCGGATGATCAGGTTCGCCCGGTGCTCGAGGAAGTCGGCCGGCTCGATCCACGAGGCGCGCGGCAGGTCGAGCCGCCCGGTCGAGGCGAGGAACCGGAACACCCGGTCGGGGTCCCTCAGCGACAGGTAGGAGACCTGCCACGGCCGCGAGCGGCGGAAGCCCGGCGCCGTCGGGTCGCAGATCACCGTCGTCACGTCCGGGTCGATGAACACGTAGAGCCCGCCGAAATGGCTGGTCCAGTAGGCGTTGTGGCGGAAGATCACCTGGTCCGGCACCAGCGCGTTCTCGCGGATGTCGCCGGTCACCTGCGCCAGCTCCACCATGCGGTCGAGCAGCGTGTCGTCGCGCCAGGCGTCCGGCTCCTGCCGCAGCCGGTCGGCGAGCCGGCCGAGCTCGGCCGCCTTGCCCACCACGTCCTCGGCCGACAGCACGCGGAACTCGACCTGGTTGATCGACAGAAGGTCCTCGATGTCCTCCACCTTGGAGATGGAATCCTCGATCTCCCCGTAGATCACGTCCTTGATCGTCAGCGCGTCGATGGCGCGCGCGTTGCGGCTCATGAACTCGTAGACGAGCTGCGAAGTGTTGGAGAAGGCCGTGTGCACCACCGGCAGGTCGATCTGCTGCGGGGTGAGGATGATGAAGCGGCGGTTGACCTGGTTGGGGTCGAGATAGTCGGGATCGCCGAGCTCCTCGGCCACCTGCGGCGAGAA
Organism: Hyphomicrobiales bacterium; assembly: GCA_017305835.1. Classification (GTDB taxonomy): domain Bacteria; phylum Pseudomonadota; class Alphaproteobacteria; order Rhizobiales; family Rhizobiaceae; genus RCIO01. Next base: position 21,965 of record JAFKJY010000066.1, on the reverse strand, counting down.
GCCGGTACGGTCGATCTCGAAGCTCTTCAGCTTCGTCGGCTTCAACCCGAACGCCGTCAGCGCCTTGTTGTACCGCTCGACCAGATGCGGCTCCTCCACCGGCAGCAGCCGCCCGTACATCAGCTCGTTGTCGCGCAGGAGATCCATATCTCTAGCTCAAAGGCAAAGCCAGCGGAACGCCTGCACGCCGCGCTGCGTGTGCCAAGGCATCATCGAACGTAGCCAGGGGCAACCCGATACGCTGGGCGAGCTCGAGATAGACTGCATCGTAGACCGTCAATCTGTATAGGTCGGCGAGTTCGATCGCAGCGGTCATCCTGGCGGGTCCGTCATGGTCCGTGGCGAGGTTGAGCATCGTATAGCGCTCGTAGGCGGCGGACTTCGCATTCTCGTCGATCCTGCCTTTCCTCATCGCCATGGTAAGTCCGTTGGCGTACTCGGCCGGGAAGTGAAACGGTACGTGACCCCCTTCATAGACGACGCGATCCAGCACGGCATCCGCCGCCGGGGACCACTCGTCCGGCAATACCCACGCCATCGCCATGGAACTGTCGATGACGAAGCTCAATAGCGACGGCCCGCGGTGACGAGTTCCTTCAGGCTCTCGGGGCCGGTGCGCGCCTGCGCCCGGATTGCCCGCAAGGCGGCGGCGGCTTCTTTTGCCTTTTCCACATCCCGACCTTTCGCCGGGACCAGTCGCGCAACGGGCTTGCCATTGCGCGTGATCTCGATTTCCTCTCCCGCTTGCACGAGATCGAGGAGAGCGCTCAGCTTGTTCTTGGCTTCGAATGTCCCCACTTGGCGCATGCGGCTTCCTCGCTTGGCTAGCTTAGCTAGATTTATAGCCCAACCCTATCTGTGTCAAATCCGACCGGCTACGCACCCCACACACCCTTCCGCTTCATCTCCTCCATCTCCTTCGCCGCCCGCTCGCGCAGACGCGCGTCCTTGAGCATCTTTTCCACCGCCGCGTCGTCCGCCCTATCCGAGTAGCGGAACTCACTGTCGGCGTAGCGGTTCACCTCCTGCATCACCATGTCCATGGTGAACGGCTTCCTGAGCTCGGCGATCATGTCGCGCTTGGCGTCGTAGCCCTTGTGCATGAAGGTCTCGGGCTTCTCGAACCATTCGTCCGGCAGCTCGATGTCCATCGCCCGCATCTTGATCGCGTCGGTGACGTTCTTGATGGCGCGGCCGGTGAAGCGCGGCTCGGCTTCCTTGATCATGTGCAGGTAGGTGCCGATGTCGGTCAGCGTCCTCGGCTCGCCGACATCGTTCATGTAGCGCTCGTAGACGGCCTTCAGCCCGTCCTCGTGCGGCTTCGCATAGCCCTCATAGGCCTCGCTCACCGCCCGCTGGATCTCCTGCGCCGCGTAGAGCTTGTGGTCGCCGAGCGGGATCTTGTGGTTCTTGCCGGCGAGCAGCACGAAGATGTCGATGTAGTCGTCGCGGCTCTGCGGCCCGTCGACCAGCCAGCGCGCGCCAGCCCGCTGGCGCAGCGCGTCGTCGACATTCTCCGGATAGTTGGAGAACATGCCGAACGAGCAATTGCCGCGCACCACGGTCGTGGCGCCTGAGAACGCCGCCATCAGCACGCCGGTGATCTCGTGCTGGCCGGCGGAGGCGCGGTCGTCCGAGCGGCGCGCCGCCACCTGGTCGATGTCGTCGATCGTGCCGAAGCCGATCGTGCGCGGGCTGAGCACGTTGTCGATGAAGGCGCGGCAGTTCTGGCCGGACTTGCCCTGGTAGGACGAGATCTGGTCGACGCCGAAATTCTCGTAGTGGAACGGGTAGCCCGCCACCTGGCAGTAGCCGTTGACGAGGCCGGCGATCATCTGGATCAGCGTCGTCTTGCCGGTGCCCGGCGCGCCGTCGCCGATGAAGGTGAACAGGAAGCCGCCGAGATCGACGAACGGGTTCAACTGCCGGTCGAAGTCGTACGCCATCAGCATCTTGGCGAGCTTCATCGACTGGTACTTGGCGATGTGGTTGCCGACGACCTCCTCCGGCTTCTTGAAGGTCATCGACAACGGCTTCGACTTGCGGCCGGGCGCGACGTCGAAGCCGTCGAGCGTGAAGTCGTCGGAATCGAGCCGCATATGTGCGGTCTCGAACGCGCCCAGCCCGTCGAAGCGGGCCTTGCGCTGCAACAGCCCCTCGATCGCCTCGGTGGCGAAGCGCCGCGTCCGCGTCGCCAGCTCGGCCTCGTCCCTGGCGCCGGCGAGCGCGCCGTCGAGGCCGGCGATCAGGCTTTTGACCGCGTCCTGCTGCGTGTCGAAATTATAGTGCGGCTCCTTGACGTCGTTGGACGGCTCGCCCTCGGCCTCGACGAGCTGGAGCAGGTAGGCTGCGAAGGCGAAGGCTGCCACATAGGCCGATGCCGACAGCAGCCGCTTGAAGGCCGAGGCCTCCTCGCCCTCCAGCGGCGCGCGCGCGTTCTTCTGCTGCAGGGCCTCTAGGTCGCTCGCGCGGGAAAATGCGTCGCCGACGGCGAGCGCCACCTGCACGGCCCGCCTTGCGCGGTAGAGCAGCGTATGCTGGCCGATCCCCATGATCGGGTCGTCGGGCCTGACCGACTGGATGGTCCGCGCCAGCTCCACCTCGCGCGTGCGCCGCACGGAGCCGGCAGAGACGGTCGAGACGAAGCGCCGCCCGGTGCCGGCGAGCGCGGTGGCCGAGCGGCCGTCGTCGTCCTCCAGCACGATGATCTTGGTGACGAAGCTCTGCGCCAGCGCGCGGTGCTTCTCGACGTCCTCTTCGGTGATGACGGTCAGGCCGGTGTCCATGCGCACCCCGTGAAGTTTTCGATGAACGCCCCCTCCACCATGCTTCGCATGGTCCCCCTCCCCCGCTTCGCAGGGGAGGAGCCGGCGCTGCGGCCGCCCCCGGCCCGGATCCTCCCCCGTTCACGGGGGAGGGGAACCGCCGAAGGCGGAGGAGGGGGCGTTGCCTGGCTCGTTCCGCTGGCCTCACACATCCGAAATCACCTTGCCGTTCGACAGGATGTGCACGGTGTAGCCCTCGAAGATGCGGCTCGCTTCCTTGGCCGCGTAGAGCGCCTGGTAGGCCTCGTGCGGGATGAGCGCGTGCTTCTCGTAGCTCGACACGCCCTGCCGGGCGGCCTCGAGGTCGTCGGTGTTGATGTAGAACTCCTCGCGCGCCGGCTGGCTCGACCACAGCCCCTTGCGGCCGGGCCGCTCCGCCTGCGAGTAGATCTCCTGCACCGTCCAGGTCAGCAGCCAGGCGTTCTCCTGCTTGCGCACCTTGGACAGCACTTCCGTCACCGTCGAGTTGTTCTCGGTGATGCCGCCCGAATAGAACGGCCCGAGCACGACGCGGCGGAGCTGCTTGGGGTGCAGCTCGTCGAAGTCGCGGTCGAGATTGCCGGCGATGGTCGCCGGCGACAGCGAATAGGCCGAGTTCTTCTCGGCGAAGTCGTCGAAGCGGCGGGCGAGCTGCGGGTTGAGCAGCCCCTCGACCGGCAGCGGGATGTGCACCTTCTCGTTCAGCATGCCGTCGGCCGTCACCAGCGTGGCGACGATGTCCTCGGACGAATCCTCGACGGTCGCCATGTAGATCAGCGGCAGGTTGGCGCTGCCGTCGAACACGCCCCAGTGGACGAGGTAGTAGGGCCGCCGCGTCTTCGGGTTGACCGACACCTTGACCGTGCGCGGCAGCACGAAGGGCGAGAAGATCTGCCCGTTGCGGACGTCCTGGAGATAGATGCGCTCGGCCATCGACTGCTGCAGCGCGGTCGGGAACGCCTTGTGGCGCAGGATGAAGTCGACCATCTCCTCGCGGATCTGGTCCGGCTCGGGGATCGCCGCCAGCCGCGTCTCTGCGGTGCGGCGGTCGTTCTCCAGCTCCAGCACGGACTGGAAGACGGGATAGCCGCTCTCGGCCCGGCCGATGCGGAACTTCTCCATGAAGCCCAGCCGGTTGTGCCAGCAGGAGAAGGAGGTCTCCAGCCGCGCGATGTACTCGGCCACTACCTGCGCCACCACGCCGTGCCGGTAGAGCGGCGAGCGGTCGTCGCGCAGGAAGATGTCCAGTCCCTCCAGCGCGGCCGTGATCGCCGCGAAGTAGCGCGCGGCGGTGTCGGATTGGGCGGAAGGGTTCATGGGGCGCTCCATACGCGCCCGTCATCCTCGGGCTTGTCCCGAGGATCTGCCGCCGTCGATTTCTTCAGAAGCCGGGCCGGCCGAGCGGTGCCGGCGTCGTAGATCCTCGGGACAAGCCCGAGGATGACGACCGGACGCGAGCCGCGACGGAAGCTGATCTCCCCCCTTGTGGGGGAGACGTCCGGCAGGACGGAGGGGGGCAACATGGAGCGCAAACCTTGAAGGGCTGCGAGCCTCACGCCTTCACGTAGTCCGCTGCGTTGTGCTTGCGCATGACCTCCTCGAAGCGGCGCGCGAAGGCGTCGTCGGCGAGCTTCTTGCGCCGCTGGATGTCGGCGGTGGCGACCATGTTCTTCTCGTGCAGTTCCAGCAGGTCGCCGATGTGCTTCTGCGCTGCCGCGCCGATGCCGGCCATCGTCTCCTCCGCCGTGTTGTCGACCTGGCTGCCGAGCGTGTTGATCTTGTGCGCCACGTCCTGCTGCGCCGCCGTCTTCAGCGAGTCCTCCAGCGCCTTGTAGAGGACGATGCGCTGCTCGGTGTCGATGGTCAGCTTGTTGATCAGCGTGTTCTGCGCCGCGATCTGGTTGTTGAGCGAATCGACGAAGGTCTGGAACATCGAGGTGTAGCGCTCCAGCGTCTGGCTCTCGGCCAGCAGCTCCTGCTCCTTCGCCTGCTTCTCGTTGTACTCGGTGGCGAGCTTGGAGCGCTCGCCCTCCAGCTTGGTGCGGTCGTTCTGGCTGGTCGAGGCGGCGATCCGGTTCTCGATGTCGAGCAGCAGCGGGTTCAGCTCCTCGATGCGCTTCTGCGTCGCCGTCAGGTTCTCGATGGTGGCCTTGCGCCGCTCGATCACCTGCGCGAGGCTCGCCTCGGAGGTCTTGTAGCGGGCGTCGAGCACCTGCTTCTGCGCCTTGAGGATGCCGACGATCGTGTCGGACTTCGCCAGCAGCTCCTGCAGGTTGCCGGCCAGCGACATGTTGCGCACGCGCTCGGTGCGCATGCGCTGCTTGGACTGCTTGGAGAAGATGCCGATGAAGGTTTCCCAGCCGGTGTAGCTCTTCATCGATTCGAACTCGGCGCCGAAGACGTTGGTGGCGTCCTCCAGCCCGATGATCAGGTCGGCGATGTTGCCTTCCATCACCTTCTGCTGCTTGAGCACGTCCTCGATGCGGGCGTTCTCGATGTCGAAGTCGGGCGCGATCTTGGTGTCGGACTTGGCCAGCTTGTCGAGCACGATGCCCGACTGCTCGATCTTGGAGCGCATGTCCTCGACCACCTGCTTGGTCTTCTCGATCTCGGCGTCGAAGTTCTGCAGCGTGGCCATGAGGGGTCCTCGTCCCGTTTGCGATCTTCGCGAATATATGTGGCGGCCGTGACGATTGAAAGTGTCGAACGGCGCTTGCCGCAAGGCCTTGCGGGCCGCGTCGAAGCCGGTTGACAGCCGCGCGGCCGCGTCCAATGTGTGGCCGGTTCCCGATCCTCCGAAGGCGGCCCATGCGATCCAATCCGACGAGCGAGCAGATCCTGTTCTTCTCCGACGCCGTCATCGCCATCACGATCACGCTGCTGATGCTGGAGGTGCGCCTGCCGGTCGGCGCGGGCGAGCTCTCCGACCCCGAGCTGCTCGACGCGCTGCTCGCCACCTCGATCAAGCTGCTCGGCTACGTCATCAGCTTCCTCGTCATCGCCTCCTTCTGGATCAGCCACCACCGCAAGTTCCACCACATCGTGCGCACCGACGGCATGCTGGTGTGGCTGAACTTCCTGTTCCTGCTGACGATCGGGCTGATCCCCTTCTCGACCTCCGTCATCAGCGACAATGGCGGCAGCGTCGCGACGATCTTCTATGCCGGCACCATCGTGCTCAGCGCGCTCTCGCTGACGCTGCTGTGGGTCTATGCGTGGCGCAAGGGCCTGACCGACCTCGAAGGCGAAGGGACGGGCGCCCTGCTCTACCCGACGCTCATGCCGGCGGCGGTGTTCGCCCTGTCGATGCTGGTGGCGCTGGAATGGCCGGACGCGGCCAAATATTCCTGGCTGCTGATCATCCCGCTGGCGATGCTGCAACGCCGCCTGCCCGGCATGGGCTGAGAGGCCTCCCGAAAACCGTCAGGCCCGGCCTCGCGGTTTTCTACTCCCCGGCGAAGCCGACGAAGTCCTCGGCCGGCCAGCGGCCCATCTCCTCCTCCCAGTGCCGGCGGCACAGCGAGACGTAGACGTCCTTGCCGATCGCCACCTGCGCGCCCTGCTTGGCCACCTTGCCGTCCGCGCCGAGCCTGACCACCATCGTCGCCTTGCGCCCGCAGCGGCAGATCGTGCGCACCTCGCGCAGTTCGTCGGCGAGTGCCAGCAGCGCCTTCGAGCCGGAGAACAGGTTCCCCTGGAAGTCCGTCCTGAGCCCGTAGCACATGACGGGTATGCCGAGCCGGTCGGCAACGCGGCCAAGCTGCCAGACCTGCTCCGCGGTCAGGAACTGGGCCTCGTCGACGAAGACGCAATGGACGTTCTGGTGGCGCGTGTGCTCCTCGATGCGGGCGTAGAGGTCGTCGCCGTCGCGGAACATCGCAGCTTCCGATTCCAGTCCGATCCGCGAGGAGATGTAGCCCTGTCCTTCCTTGCGGTAGTGGCCGGCGACGAACAGCATCGTCTCCATGCCGCGCTCACGATAGTTGTAGGACGCCTGCAGCAGCATGGTCGTCTTGCCGGCGTTCATCGTCGCGAAGTTGAAATAGAGCTTGGCCATGGCGGCGCGACTTTAGGCCGGAAGGGCGGCCCTGCGGGAGGTCCGATCTTCGCTGTTCCACGACAAAAGCGGCCGGCGGGCAGCGCGGGCGGGCCGTGCCGCGCCGCCTCGCGCAACGTCATCCGCGCTTGAAACCGCGGCGGAATGGTGTTTGGTTTCAGGAATCCAGACCGGCCCGCTACCCGGACCGCGAACCACGAAAAAATTCAACAGATGGGAGACGTAGCGATGTCGCTTATGAAGTCATTCACACTTGCGCTCGGCATGGCGGCCGCGCTGTTCGCGACGGGCGCGCAGGCCGCCGAGCCCGCGAGCTGCAAGGCCGTGCGCTTCGCCGATGTCGGCTGGACCGACATTCAGGTTACCACCGGCGTGGCGCAGGTGCTGCTCGAGGCGCTGGGCTATTCGCCGGAAGTGACGACGCTGACCGTGCCTGTCGCCTATGCGTCGCTCAAGAACAAGGACATCGACGTCTTCCTGGGCAACTGGATGCCGTCGATGACGACCGACATCGCTCCCTATACCGCGGACAAGTCAGTCGAAACGATCACCGCCAACCTCGAGGGTGCCGGATACGGCCTCGTGGTGCCGCAATACGTCGCCGACGCCGGCGTCAAGTCGCTGCTCGACCTCGGTGCGCACAAGGACCAGTTCGGCGGCAAGATCTACGGCATCGAATCGGGCAATGACGGCAACCGCATCATCGGCGAGATGATCGCCGACCCGGCCAACAAGCTCGCCGGCTTCGAGCTGGTCGAGAGCTCCGAGGCGGGCATGCTCACCGAGGCCGAGAAGGCCATGAAGAACAACGAGTGGATCATCTTCCTCGGCTGGACGCCGCATCCGATCATGGGCGAGATGAAGATCCACTATCTGGACGGCATGGGCGACACCGGCTTCGGGGCCGCCACCGTCTATACCAACGTGCGCGCCGGCTACACCGGCGAATGCCCGAATGTCGGCAAGCTGCTGACCAACCTCAAGTTCAGCCTCGAGATGGAAGGCGCCATGATGGAGCCGGTGCTGAAGGACGGCGCCGACCCGAAGGCGACCGCGCTGGGCTGGCTGAAGGCCAATCCGGGCGCCGTGACGCCGTGGCTGGAGGGAGTGACGACGTTCGACGGCGGCAACGCCGCCGAGGCCGTTTCGAAGGCCCTCGCCGGCTGAACCCCGTGCCACGGCGGCGCCTGAGCGCGCCGCCGTGGCGCCGCCCGTGGAGGCAGCATGGACCCCATCTCCGATTTCCTCGCGTCGTGGAAGGTGCCCATCGGCCGCTGGGGCAAGACGTTCATCGACTTCATCGTCGACCATTTCGAATGGCTGTTCGACGCCATCAAGCTGACGCTGAACGTCGTCGTCGGCGAGGTCACGGCGGCGCTGCTGATGGTGCCGCCCGTCCTGCTGGCGCTGCTCGTCGCGGCACTGGCGTGGTGGATGCAGCGCTCCTGGAAGCTCGCGCTCGGCGTCTTCATCGGGCTGGCGCTGATCATCAATCTCGGATTGTGGAAGGAGACGGTCCAGACGCTGGTCATCGTCGTCTTCGCGACTGCCATATCCATGTCCATCGGCGTCCCGATCGGCATCTGGGCGGCCCACAAGCCGCGCATCTGGGCCTTCACCCAGCCGACGCTGGATCTCATGCAGACGATGCCGACCTTCGTCTACCTTATCCCGATCCTGATCCTCTTCGGCCTCGGCGCCGCGCCGGCGCTGATCGTGACGATCATCTTCGCCATGCCGGCGCCGGTCCGCATGACCTATCTCGGCATCACCTCCATCCCGCGCGCGATGATCGAGGCGGGCGAGGCGTTCGGCGCCACGCCGCGGCAGCTTCTGTGGAAGGTGGAACTGCCCGCCGCCCTGCCGTCCATCATGGCCGGGCTTACGCAGTGCATCATGCTGTCGCTGTCGATGGTCGTGTTCGCGACGCTCATCGGCGCGCCGAGTCTCGGCAATCCGGTGTTCAAGGCGCTGTCCAACCGCAACATACCGCTCGGCATCGAGGCGGGCCTGGCGATCGTCATCCTCGCCATCGTGCTCGACCGGATGCTCGCGCAGCGCGTTGGAAAACGCCAGTGAGCGGGATTCCCTTGAGCGAGGCTCCCGCGGCGACCGCCGCCCCGTCACGCCCGGCGGTCGAGTTCCGCAACGTCGACATCGTCTTCGGCGCCGACCGGCAGGTCGCCGATGCCCTGCCGATGGTCGACGCCGGCGCCTCGCGCGCCGAGATCCTCGAAAAGACCGGCGCCGTGCTCGGCTGCGCCGGCGCCTCGCTGTCGGTCGAGCAGGGCGAGATCAGCGTGCTGATGGGCCTGTCGGGCTCCGGCAAGTCGACGCTGCTGCGCGCCGTCAACCGGCTGAACAGGGTCACCCGCGGCGAGGTGATTGTCCACGACGGCGGCTGGCAGGCCGACGTGGTGACCTGCTCCGACGCTGACCTGCGCAAGATCAGGCGCGAATGCGTTGCGATGGTGTTCCAGCAGTTCGCCCTGCTGCCGTGGCGCACCGTCGAGGAGAATGTCGGCTTCGGGCTGGAGCTCGCCGGCGTGCCGGCGGCCGAGCGGCGCGACCGCGTCGCCCGCCAGCTCGAGCTCGTCGGCTTGCAGCAATGGGGCCGCAAATACGCCCACGAGCTGTCGGGCGGCATGCAGCAGCGCGTCGGGCTGGCGCGCGCCTTCGCCACCGAAGCGCCGATCCTCCTGATGGACGAGCCCTTCTCCGCACTCGACCCGCTGATCCGCACCAAGCTCCAGGACGAACTGCTGGAGCTGCAGGCGCGGCTGAAGAAGACGATCCTGTTCGTCAGCCACGACCTCGAGGAAGCGCTCAAGATCGGCAACCGCATCACCATCATGGAGGGCGGCCGCATCGTCCAGACCGGCGCGCCCGAGGACATCGTGCTGAAGCCGGCCAACGCCTATGTCCGCGACTTCATCGCCAACGTGAACCCGCTCTCGGTGCTGACCGCCTGGAACGTCATGCGCGACCGCCGCGACCTCGAGAGCGGCGGCGACGGCTGGGTCTGGCTCGACCGGCGCCGCACGACGCGCTTCCGCCTCGACGAGAACTTCCTCGTCACCGCCGCCGAGCGCAACGGCGAACCGGCGATCTGGGTCTCCTGCGACGACGTCGAGACGCTGCCGGACGACCGCGTGCAGGTGTTCTGGGCGAGCCCCGGCACCTCGCTCAAGACGGTGATGCACGCCATGCACCAGTCGCACACCGCCCCCGTCGCGCTGTTCGACGACCAGTCCCGCTTCGTCGGCGCCATCGGCGTGCGCGACGTGCTGCGCGCCGTGCTCAGGCGCTGACCCAGGTTTTTTCCGCGGCGGCTGTCGAAACCGGCCCTGCCCGTTCGACTGTGGAGAAAACCGCAGCGAGAAAGGACGATATCCAATGCGCTACATGTGTCTCGTCACCATGGACCCCTCCATCACCTCGAAGCTGACCGAGGCGGACTGGAAGGAGTTCCAGGCAGGAACACGGGCGTTCGACGACGAGCTGATGGCGGCCGGCCGCTTCGTCACCGCCTCGCCGCTCGACCAGCCCGAGACGGCCCGCACCATCCGCCTGCGCAAGGCCGGCGCGCTGGTCACCGACGGCCCCTTCGCTGAGACGAAGGAGTACATCGCCGGCTTCATCGTCTTCGAGGCGGCGGACATGGCAGAGGCTGTCAGCATCGCGGGCAGATCGCCCTTCACCCGCGTCGGCAGCATCGAAGTCCGCGCGCTGAGGGAGTATTAGAAGCTTTTCCGCCCACATCCGGAGGATCAGATGGAAGGCTACTGCACCTGCCGCTTCGTCCGCTACCGGCTGACAGCGCGGCCGCTTTTCGTCCATTGCTGCCACTGCCGCTGGTGCCAGCGCGAGACCGGCTCGGCCTTCGTGATGAACGCCCTGATCGAGGCCGAATGCGTCGAGGTGACGGAAGGCGAGCCGGCCGTTGTCGACACGCCGTCCAACAGCGGCAAGGGCCAGAAGATCAGCCGCTGCCCGAAATGCCAGGTGGCGCTGTGGAGCGTCTATGCCGGCGCCGGCCCGAAATTCCGCTTCGTGCGCGTCGGCACGCTGGCCGACCCCGATGCATGCCCGCCGGAGATCCACATCTTCACCGAGAGCAAGCAGCCCTGGGTGATCCTGCCGCCGGACGTGCCCGCCATGCCGCAATATTACGACCGCAAGCAGTACTGGCCGGCCGAGGCGCTGGCGCGACGCCAGCGCGTGCTTGACCAAGGCTAGCCGTCGTTGCGGGGCGTGTCGGCGCGCAGCATCTCCGCCGGCGTCGGCGGCACATGGGCGAGCCGCACTGTCCTGGCCCGTCCGCGCGCGGGCAGCGCGCGGGCCGCCTGCCGCATCATCTCGGCGAACTCCAGTTCCTGCTCGAACACCACGCCGGCGACGTTGACGGCCAGCATGTCGCGGCGGTCGCCCGGCGCGAACCACACCTCGGCCACCGCGTCGCGGATGCGTTCGCCGACGGCGCGCGCGTCGTCCTCGCTGGCGCCGGCGAGATAGACGCCGAACTCGTTCTGGCTGGTGCGGCCGACGAGGTCGCTGGCGCGCACCGACTTGCGGATCGCCCCGGCGATCAGCCGCAGCGCCTCCTCGCCCCAGTCGATGCCGTAGCGGCGGTCGACGGCGCGCACCTGGCCCGCGTCGACGACGAGGAAGGCGCCCCGGCCGGGCCCGAGCGCGCTCTCGCGCCGCCGCTCCACGATGCTGGAGAAGGCGCGCGGGTTGAAGCAGTCGGTCAGCCCGTCATATGTGGCGAGCCGGGTGAGCCGCTGGCACAGTTCCCGCGCCTGCGCCCGCTGCCAGCCGATGGCGAAGAAGGCCGGCCCGCCGATCAGCAGCGGCAGCGCGATCGACAGCGCCACGCCGCGGCCGAACGCGCCGATGCCGTCGGAGAACAGCAGCAGGTAGGTCAGCGCCAGCGACAATGCGATGGCGATTGCGACGCCCGCTGCGGCGAACTTCAGCGCCTCCGCCCATTCCCGTCCGGCCGGCTTCCTGTCGGTCATGCGCCCCTCCTTCTCGAAGCGTGCATTGGTAGCCGCGCGGGATGCAGCATTCCTTGCCGCGAAGGGTGCAATTTTAGCGAATGCGGAGCGCCCTGCCTGCGCCTGCCCGCTTCAAAGCGGCCCGGCCATCGTCTAGGATGTGCGGAAATTGTTTTGCTTCATAACATTCAGGAGGAATGCATGAACCCGTCCGGACAGATCGCCGTCGTCACCGGAGGCGGCTCGGGCCTCGGCGAGGCGACCGCCCGCGCGCTCGCGGCGAAGGGCGCCAGGGTCGCCATCTTCGACGTCGGCATCGACCGGGCCGAGAAGGTCGCGGCCGAGATCGGCGGCATCGCGGTCAAGTGCGACGTCTCCAGCGCCGAGAGCGGCGAGCAGGCCTTCGCGACGGTGGCCGAAAAGCTCGGCGCGCCGCGCATCCTCGTCAACTGCGCCGGCATCGCCGTCGCCGCCAAGACGACGGGCAAGGACGGCGCCCACTCGCTCGACGCCTACCGCAAGGTGATCGAGGTCAACCTGATCGGCACCTTCAACATGATCCGCCTGTTCGCCGTGCGCTGCGAGCAGCTCGACCCGATGGAGAGCGGCGAGCGCGGCGTCATCGTCAACACCGCCTCGGTCGCCGCCTATGACGGCCAGATCGGCCAGGCGGCCTATGCGTCGTCCAAGGGCGGCGTGGTCGGCATGACGCTGCCGGTCGCGCGCGACCTGTCGCGCTCCGGCATCCGCGTCATGACGATCGCGCCCGGCATCTTCCGCACGCCGATGCTGGCCGGCCTGCCGCAGGAGGCGCAGGATTCGCTCGGCAAGCAGGTGCCCTTCCCCTCACGCCTCGGCGACCCGGCCGAATACGGCGCGCTCGCCTGCCACATCGTCGAGAACCAGATGCTCAACGGCGAAGTCATCCGCCTCGACGGCGCCATCCGCATGGCGCCGAAGTAGAGGCGGCCGCCGACAGCCATGCCTTCCTCCGGGAAAGACGGTCCGAACCCCGCTCCCCTCGCCGGCCTCAGGGTCGTCGAGATGGCGGGGATCGGGCCGGTGCCGCTCGCGGGGCTGATGCTGTCGGAGATGGGGGCGCAAGTGCTGCGCGTCGAGCGGCTGGCCAAGGACCAGGCCTTCCTCGTCGTGCCGCCGGAATACGACCTCGACCGCCACGGCCGCTCCATCCTGCGCGTCGACCTCAAGCGCCCGGAGGGCGTCGGGCTGGTGCTGCGGCTGATCGGCAATGCCGACTGCCTGATCGAAGGGTTTCGCCCCGGCGTCATGGAGCGGCTGGGGCTGGGGCCGGACGCCGCGCTCGCCCGCAATCCGGGCCTCGTCTACGGCCGCATGACCGGCTTCGGCCAGGACGGGCCGCTCGCCGCCCGCGCCGGCCACGACCTGACCTATCTCGCTCTGTCGGGCGCGCTGCATGCGATCGGCCCGGCGGACGGCAAGCCGGTCCCTCCGCTCAACCTCGTCGCCGACTATGGCGGCGGCACCATGTTCCTGCTGGTCGGCCTGCTCGCAGCCCTCTTCGAGCGCGGCCGCTCCGGCAGGGGCCAGGTCGTCGACGCGGCCATGGTCGACGGCGCCTCGATGCTGGCCGCGCCCTTCTTCGCCTTCCTCGCCGCCGGCTTCTGGAAGGACCGGCGCGGCGAAAACCTGCTCGATTCCGGCGCGCCCTTCTACGACACATACGCGACCGCCGACGGCCGTCACGTCGCGGTCGCCTGCCTCGAGCCGCAGTTCTTCGCCGAGTTCGCGCGGCTGCTGCCGCTGGAGCCCCGCTTCGCGCAGGCCCAGTACGACCAGTCGCTGTGGCCCGCCATGCGCGCCGCGATCGCCGCCCGGATCGGTGAGCGCAGCCGCGACGAATGGGCCACCCTGTTCGAGGGCACGGACGCCTGCGTCGCGCCCGTCCTGTCGCTCGCCGAGGCGCCGCACCATCGGCATGCGCGCGCCCGCGCCGCGCATGCCGATGTCGGGCCGATGACGCGGCCGCGCCCTGCCCCGCGCTTCTCGCGCTCGCCCTCGCGCCTGTCCGGCCCGCCCTCGACCGACCCGGCGCAAGCGCTCGCCGCCTTCGGAATTTCCGCCACTGAGGCGGAAGAGCTTGCCAGCACGGGCATCGTCGGCAGATAATAGGAGTATATCTGTCAGGTTTTGGAGTGCCCCCTTTGAGTGCCCCCGTGGAAGAAAAGACCAAGGACGTGCTGCGCCCCGTCGACGAGGAGGCGCGCCGCCAGGCGAGGACGCTCATCCGCTCCGCGCGCTACGGCGCGCTCGCCACGCTGGACCCGGCGACGGGCGCGCCGGTCGCCACCCGCGTGGCGCTCGCCACCGACATCGACGGCACGCCGCTCATCCTCGTCTCCGGCCTTTCGGCGCACACCAAGGGCCTCGCCGCAGACGCGCGCTGCTCGCTGCTGGTCGGCGAGCCGGGCAAGGGCGACCCGCTCGCCCATCCGCGCATGAGCGTCGCCTGCCGCGCGAAGCGGCTGGAGCGCGGCAGCCCGCAATATGCCCGCGCCGAGCGGCGCTATCTTGCCCGCCACCCCAAGGCCAAGCTCTATGCCGGCTTTCCCGACTTCGCGCTGCACCGGCTGGAGATCGAGGGCGCCAGCCTCAATGGCGGCTTCGGCAAGGCATATGCGATGGCCCGCGCCGACCTGATCTCGGCCGAGGCGATCAACGAGGCGCTGGCGACCGGCGAGCAGTCGGCCGTCGCCCACATGAACGCCGACCACGCCGACGCAGTCGCCATCTATGCGCGCGCCTTCGCCAACGCGCCCGACGGCGCCTGGATGCTGACCGGCATCGACGCCGAGGGCATCGACCTCGCCTGCGGCGACGACGTGCGGCGCATCCTCTTTCCCGAGCCGCTCGGCTCGGCCTCGGAGATGCGCACGGCGCTGGTGAAGATGGCCGGCGACGGCCGCAAGCTGCTCCAGGAACGCGCCGGCTAGAGCATTTCCAGCAAAAGTGCGGAGCGGTTTTGCGTCCGTCCGGCCGGTGCGGCGCGCACCGGGACGCGTGACACGGCGCAAATTCTTGTGACTTGCGCGGCAAGCTTCGGCCTGACACAACTTGAGCGAGTAGGGCGCGAGCCCGACGTGAAATGATTCGCGCAGCATCGGCGCCCCCACGGTGATTGTGCGAAGTCGCATGCGCTTGGGGGTTTCATGCCATCAGGAAAGCTGGTTGACCGCGCCGAAGAGATCGCGGAAATCCTTGCTCTTCTTGGAAACGGAAAAAGACTGGCGATCCTGTGCCACATCGCCGACACGGAGCTTTCCGTGGGGGCGATCGCCGAGAGGGTGGAGCTCAGCCAGTCGGCGCTGTCGCAGCATCTCGCCAAGCTGCGCAATTCGGGCCTGGTGCGCACCCGCCGCGACAAGCAGATGATCTACTATTCCTGCGCCGACGGGATGGTCGCCTCGATCCTCACGGCGCTGGACGACATCCTCGCCGACGGCCTCGTGCGCCCATCCCTGCAGTAGCGGCCGGCTTGTCGCGGGGGCGTCCAGCCGCTATCGGCTGGCCGCCATGAACATCGTCCCCGTCACCGATCCCGACGACCCGCGCATCGCCGCCTATCGCGACATCCGCGACCGCGACCTCGCCGGCCGCGAGGGACTGTTCGTCGCCGAGGGCAAGGTGGTGCTCGACGTGCTGTTCACGGCCCGCCGCTTCGCGCCGCTCTCGGCGCTGATTCTGGAGAACAGGCTGGAGGGCATGCGGCCGGTGCTGGAGAAGGCGCCGCAGGGCATGCCGGTCCATGTCGCGCCGGCCGCGGTGATGGACGCCGTCGCCGGCTTCCACATGCATCGCGGCGTGCTCGCCGTCGCCGCCCGCGGCGCGCCCCTCGGCCCGGCCGACCTCGTCGCCGCGCTGCCGCCGCGCGCGCTGGTCGTCGTGCTCGTCGGCATCGCCAACCACGACAATGTCGGCGCGATCTTCCGCAACGCCGCCGCCTTCGGCGCCGACGCGGTGCTGCTCGACGCCACCTGCTGCGACCCGCTCTACCGCAAGGCGATCCGCGTCTCGGTGGGCGCCGCCCTCAAGGTGCCGTTCGCAATGGGCGGCGATGCCGCCGCGCTGGTCGGCCTCCTGGCGCAGGCGGGCTTCGCCCAGCTCGCGCTCTCGCCCGCCGGCGAGGCCGACATCGCCCGCGTGATGCGCGCGCCGCGCACCGCGCTCTATTTCGGAACCGAGGGGGAAGGCCTGCCGGCCGGCCTGATGGCGGCGATGCGCACCGTGCGCATCCCGATCGCGAGAGGCTTCGACAGCCTCAACGTCGCGGCTTCGTCGGCGGTGGCGCTCCACCGCCTGTTCAAGGACGGCTGAGCCGCCGGGCTCAGTGTCCCGGCGCGGCCGCGGCCTTCTGCAAGGCCCGCACGCGGTCCGCCAGGCTGACGATCGCGTCGGCGTGCGAAAAACCCTGCGGCTGGCCGTTGGCGGGCTGCGCCAGCGCCTTGCGGATCGGCGAATCCGGCCCGTCGAGCGCCATGGTCAGGTTGACCACCTCGGCCGCGAGGTCGTTGATCTGCTCGCGCAGCAGCGCGTTCTCGCGCCGCTCCTCGTCCCAGTCCTCCGACTTGCCGCGCTCCAGCGTCTCGACGTCGGTCCTGAGCTTCTTGTTCTCGCGCGTCAGCGTGGTCAGCCGGTCCTCCAGCCGCTGGCGGTCGGCGGTCAGCTTGGCCATCGCCTTCTCGATGTCGGCGCCGGTCGCGCCCGACAGCAGCGTCGACATCTGCAAGGTCAGCTCGGCCACCTCCGCCTCGAGCTTCACCTTCTGCTCCTGTGCATCGGAGAGCGCGGCGCTCATCTCGCTCTCGCTGCTCGATTCGAGCTTCACCTGCTCGCGCAGCCGCTCCATCTCCTTCTCGCGGCGGTCGAGCTTCTCCTCGCGGTCCGACAGGTTGGTCATCAGCCGCTCGAGGCGGGCCTCGAGGTCGGCCGCCTTGCGCCGCTCGAGCTTGAGCTCGTCCTGCAGCGCCTTGTTCTCGGACGCCGCCTCGCGCAGCCGCTGCTCGACGTCGCGGCGCTGGTTGCGCATGTCGGCGACGTCGGTCGACAGCTTCTCGACCTCGGTCTCGCGGGCGACGAGCTCGATCTGCCGGCTCGACGAGGAAAAGCTCGCCTCGTCGTACATGCGGCCCATCTTCTCCATCTCGAGCGCGCGTTCCTCGAGCAGCTTCTCGGCGTCGATCAGCTTGTAGGAGAGCTGCTGGAGCTGCTCCTCGCGGCGGCGCAGCTCGGTGCGCAGCTCGCTGGCGCCGGTCTCCAGCGCCGTCAGCGCCTCGTTCTTGTCGGCGCGCTCCTCGGCCAGCCGCCGCAATTCCTCGCGGTTGCGGTTGATCTCGAGGATCTGGCTCGCCGCCTTCTCCTTGAACGACTTGATGCTCATCTCCAGCCGCCGGGTCGACATGGCGAACTCGGCGCGCATGCGGTCCTTGTCGGCCTGGATCTCGTTGACGGAGAGCGGCACCGAGGCCTCGATGCGGCGCCGGGTCAGCACCACGGCGCGCCGCCAGATGGCCGGCGCCACCATCAGCGCCAGGAACCCGGCGCACAGAAAGCCGAGCACGAAGAACAGGATACTCTCGATCACGACGCGCCTTCCCCACCGCCAGAGGCGTAGTCCACCCTTCGGGCAGGACTGTGCCACGACGGCACGGCAAGAATCCAGTGCCGCGCGAAATTAACGCTGTCTTAAGGTTAAGCGCGGCGGCAAACCCTGCCCGTCATCCTCGGGCTTGTCCCGAGGATCTACAGCATTGCGAGGTTTGCAGATCCTCGGGACAAGCCCGAGGATGACGGCAGCGCGTGGGGCGCGGTTTGTCGGTAGTCCGAGGCGGCCACTTGCAGGCCGCCCCGGCCGGAATATTGGCTCGACGCTAGAAGGGACTCCAGGTGGAGGTCTGGGTGAACTTCAGTACGTGAGCACCGGAAGCGCAGAACACCGCCATTTGCAGACGGGCCTCACCCGAATTCAGAAGGGGTTCCAGGTGGGGGCCTGGGTGAGCTTCAGATAGCCGATGTTGAGGCCCAGCCGCGCCCCGACGCCGGTGCGCACCGGCACCAGGAGCACGTCGCCGTGCTTCAGCACGTTGAAGCCGAGGCCGGCGATGGCATAGGCCGAGCCGGCCACGCCGACATAGCGCTTGTAGAGGTTGGGCACGGTGTCGAGGTTGTAGACCAGCATCATCGTGCGCGAGCCCTGGCCGCCGAAGTCCCAGCCGACCGACGGCCCCTGCCAGAACACGGTGTGGTCGCCGGCGTTCTTGGTGTAGAGCGTGCCCTCGCCATAGGTGACGCCGCCGACGATGGCGCCGGAGCCCTCCTCGCCCAGCACGTAGCCGTTGGGCAGGCCGTAGGAGGCGAACGCCTTCTCGATCACGCTCGCCAGCCCGCCCGAGGTCGAGCCGAAGAAGCCGTGGCCGGAATCGATGATCTCCTGCATCGTGTAGGTGCCGTCGTCGGCGGAAGCGCCCGCCGCGCCCGACAGCATCATCCCGGCCGCCAGCATCAGCGCGGCCACGCCCTTCGCACAGGAGGCTTTGAACTTCGCGAACATCGCATGTCTCCGTTCGGCAAGCGATCGCCCGGCACCTGCCGCCCGGTGACGGACGGCGCAGCCCGGCGATTGAACTGGTTCGAATGCGATCCTAGGCCGTAAATCTTTTTCAACCATTAACCGAAGGGTAAACGAACGGTTGCACCCTGCCCTTCCCGGCCCGCCGCATGCGCGATAGCGCAGGTTGCAGCCACGGCACGCAGCGGTTTCTTGCTGCGATGGCGCACGCTGTGTATCGGGGAACGACGGGTGCGCGGTCCGCGATTCGCGGCGCGGAGCCCGGTGCGGAGGCGGCCGCGTCCGGCCGCGAGACTGGAGACCTGTTCTGCATGGCTGACCTCTTCACCATTTCGGCCCCGGATCTCGCAGCCCTGCTTTGCAGCCGCGTCTGCCACGACATCATCTCGCCGGTGGGCGCCATCAACAACGGCCTGGAGCTGCTCGACGAGGGCGGCTCCGACGAGGACGCCATGCGGCTGATCCGCGCCAGCGCGGTCAACGCCTCGGCCCGGCTGCAGTTCGCCCGCATCGCCTTCGGCGCGGCCGGTTCCGCCGGCATGCAGATCGACACCGGCGACGCCCAGGCGGTGGCCTCCGCCTTCCTGAAGAACGAGAAGCCGGAGCTGGAATGGCGCGGCGCCCGCGCGCTGCTGCCCAAGAACAAGGTCAAGCTGCTGCTCAACCTGATCCTGATCGCCAACGGCGCCATTCCGCGCGGCGGCAAGATCACCGTCGACCTGGCCGACCTCGACACCCAGCCGAAGTTCACGCTGACGGCGGCCGGCCCGCTGCTGCGCGTGCCGCCGAAATTCCTCGAGCTGCATTCCGGGGGCAAGCCGGAGGAGCCGATCGACGCCCACTCCGTGCAGCCCTACTACACGCTGCTGCTCGCCCGCGAGGCGGGCATGGAGATCGGCATCCGCGCCTCGGCCGAGGAGATCGTGCTGACCGCCTCCTGACGCGGGGCTGCCGGCAATCGTCATGAAATCAACGGCTTGAGCCGCGAAAGGCGGGGTCCGCGGATCGCCGCGCGCCTGCGGCTGCACCTTCCCCTCGCCTGCCGTTGAGGAAAAGTTTACCGCGGCCCTTACGCGGATGTTTACCTCTCCGGCCTAGTTTTCCGATGGATGAGATGTTGCGCGCCGCCGCCGGCGCGAGACGGAGGGCATTGTCGTGAAACGCTGCATGATCGTCGACGATTCGAGTGTGATCCGCAAAGTCGCCAAGCGGATTCTCGCCGGACCGGATCTGCTGGTCATCGAGGCGGGCAGCGCCAACGAGGCGCTCTACATGTGCGAGGCCGACATGCCGCACATCATCGTCGTCGACGGCGGCCTGCCCGACATGGCGACCGTCGACTTCATCCGCCAGACGCTGGCGATCGCCTCCGACATCCGCCCGCAGATCGTCGTGTGCATGACCGAGTTCGACGTCGGCGCCATCATGCGCGCCAAGCGCGCCGGCGCGAAAGGCTACATCCTCAAGCCCTTCAACCGCCCGCAGCTTCTCGACCGCTTCCGCGAGATGCAGCTCGCGGCGTGAGCGAATAGCGAATAGCGAATAGCGAATAGCGAATAGCGAATAGCGAATAGCGAATAGAAACAACGGGAAAGGCCGCTGACGATGTCAACGGCCTTTTGTCTGCGCTATTCGCTACTGGCTATTCGCTATTCGCTTCTTAAGCGCTTTCCCGAATGTCTTCCGGCTCGCGCAGCACGTAGCCGCGGCCCCACACCGTCTCGATGTAGTTCTGGCCGCCCGACGCGGCGTCGAGCTTCTTCCTGAGCTTGCAGATGAAGACGTCGATGATCTTCAGCTCGGGCTCGTCCATGCCGCCGTAGAGATGGTTGAGGAACATCTCCTTGGTCAGCGTCGTGCCCTTGCGGAGCGAGAGCAGCTCCAGCATCTGGTATTCCTTGCCGGTCAGGTGCACCCGCTGGCCGCCGACCTCGACCGTCTTGGCGTCGAGGTTGACCACCAGGTCGCCGGTGGTGATGACCGACTGGGCGTGGCCCTTCGAGCGGCGCACGATCGCATGGATGCGCGCCACCAGCTCGTCCTTGTGGAACGGCTTGGTCATGTAGTCGTCGGCGCCGAAGCCCAGGCCGCGCACCTTGTCCTCGATGCCGGCCATGCCCGACAGGATCAGGATCGGCGTCTTGACCTTGGAGAGCCGCAGCGTGCGCAGCACCTCGTATCCGGACATGTCCGGCAGGTTTAGGTCGAGCAGGATGATGTCGTAGTCGTAGAGCTTGCCGAGATCGACGCCCTCTTCGCCGAGGTCCGTCGTATAGACGTTGAAGCTCTCCGACTTGAGCATCAATTCGATGCTCTGTGCGGTCGCACTGTCGTCTTCTATCAGCAGAACGCGCATTTCATCCCCTTCTCTGCCGCCAGCCTGACCGAGGGGAATTCGGCGCCGGAGCAGCGATTGCCTGAATCGGAGGCTGCCACCTAATGGTTAACAAATTCTGATTCCGCTTTTCAAGCGGTATCGGCCTCGTTTGAGCTTCCGCTCGCACCCTCTTGAATCCACACCCGTTTCAAAGGCGGTTTCCCTTGAATCTCAACGTGAGGAAAACCCCACAAGAGACTCCACGGATTCACCCTTGGACCGTTTGGCTGAAAGCGCGGGATTTTTACCCGCCCTTAAGCCCTCGCCGCTATGATTAACAATGCCCGTAAACGAATGGTTACCGGCGCGGCGAAAGTTTAGGATTTTGTTCGCCGTACCGGAGGGGAGACCGTTCACGCCGGCTCGCTTCTATTCCGCCAGGCTTGCGCGGGACGGGAGGACCGGACGGGCAAGTGAGGGGCAGGCCGCTTGGTCGGGGTCTCCGGGTTTCTAGGAGTACTGCGTTATGAAATCTCGCCAGAACCTAGTTCGGCTCAAGCAGTTCCAGGTGAACGAAAAGCGGCGCCAGCTCGCCCAGCTCGACATGATGATCGCCGAGTTCGACCGCATGGCCGCCGAGCTCGACCTGCAGATCGCCGCCGAGGAGAAGAAGGCCGGCATCACCGACATCTCCCATTTCGCCTATCCCACCTTCGCCAAGGCCGCCCGCCAGCGCCGCGACAACCTGCGCAACTCGCAGCTCGACCTGCAGCAGCAGAAGGCGGCGGCCGCCGCCGCGCTCGCGGAGGCGGAAGAAGAGCTGGCCAAGGCCGAGATGCTCGAAACCCGCGACGCCCGCGGCCAGGCGGGCGACGGCGCGGGCCGCCAGGCGGCCTTCAACTAGGACGCCGCCAGGCCCCCTTTCCCTTTGAGGCGACGAGGGCCGGCGCAGCCGGTCGACTGGGGTCCCCACGGCCGCCTCGACACACCTATCTTCTTCCTTTCACGACCGAGCGCCACGCCGACGCCCCCTCTCCCCGTCCTTCACGGGGAGAGGAAGGACCGCCACCACCTCTCCGCGCGTCATCCCGGAACGAGACGCAAGCGCAGCGAGCGGGTCGTATCCGGGACCCATTCCGTGAACTCGCCAAGGTCACGGAATGGGTCCCGGCTCGCGGTCGCT
>JAFKJY010000169.1 GCA_017305835.1 Hyphomicrobiales bacterium | reverse complement strand
CGACAGCGCGGCCTCGGCCATGATCTCGGGCTCGATGCCGGAGGCGATCGCCTCGGCCCAGGCCTCGGTCTGGCTCTCCAGCGCCGTCAGTCTCTTTTCCTCGCGAATGAGCGCGTCGATTTCGCCGAGGCTCTGTGTCATTTCGTCTACACCCTTTGCCGGCGGGCCTCCGGAGCCCGCGCGTCGTCCCTTGCGTCTTTAATGTCCGGTTAACAGATTAGCACAGCCTGCGCCGTTGGCACCCCCGCCGGGCGAGCCAAATAAAATTTGAGTTAATTTCCATATTTCGCGACGATCTGCTTGGTCAGCGTCTCGCCTTCCAGCATGTAGCGCTCGATCGCCTCCACCGCCGAGGGCGTGCAGGTCGTGTAGACGCTGTCGAAGGAGCGGTAGCCGCGGTTGAAGCTCGCCGTCAGCCTGGCGCGCCGGTCGGCGTCCGGGTTCTCGGTGGTGATGAGCTGCTCCATCTGCTCGCGCCAGGTCGTGCCCTTCTCGCCGCAGAGGTTGCGCAGGTAGTGCAGCGAGCCGAGCAGCTCGGCGAGCCGCATCAGGTCGGCGTCGTAGGGCGCGTCGACGGCGCGCGCCGGCACGGCCGATGCCGTCGCCAGCACGATCGAAGCCCATACCGCGAGGATGCGCCCTTTGCCCGCCATGTGGTTGTTGTGGCGGAAGATTTGGGCCGCCGCAAGGCAAAGGTCGCGACCCCGGCGGCCTTTGCGCGGCATCGTTAACCGGCCGGCGTCGCGGCCGCGGCGAGCAGCTCGCGGGCGATCTCGAGCACGCTGTCGATGACGGGGATCCCATCCAGCTCGCCTTCCGCGAACCAGCCCGCGGCCTCCGCGTCGTCGCCCGCCGCCAGCGCGCCCTCGGCCGCGTCGCCGGCGAAGACGGTCAGGTCGAAGCCCGGCGCGCCGGGTCCGGCCGGCAGGATGGCGACGGTGCGGTAGGGGGCCAGCGCGCCGGCCGAGAGCGCGGTCTCCTCGGCGAGCTCGCGCCGGGCCGCCGCCTCGCGGCTCTCGCCCGGCTCGACGCGCCCGCCGGGAAAGGCCCAGATGCCGCGCCCCGGCTCGCGCCCGCGTCGCACCAGCAGCACGCGCCCGTCGCGCACGAGCGCGACGGAGACGGCGGCGAGGATGACGGGGGAGGAATCCGCTTTCACCTGTGGGCGCTCCATGTCCGGCGTCGCGGCAAGGTTGCCCCGGCCGGCGAAGCCCTGCACAGTCCGGGGCCGAAGCATCGCAGCTTCACGCATCGCCAGGGGAGTTGTCCATGCACCAGCCGACCCTTTCGGGGCAAGAGCCGCGGCCGGGAGGCCGTTGAGCCATGTGCGGCCGCTTCGCCCTCGTTCAGGGTCCGCAGGACCTCGAGGAGATCTTCGCGGTGGCGGAGCTCGGGGCCTTCCCGCCGCGCTACAACATCGCGCCGACGCAACCCGTGCTGGTCGTGGTCGCCGCGCCGCCGCGCGCGCCGGGCTCCAACCTGCCCGGGCGGCAGGCGCTGCTCGCCCGCTGGGGCCTGATCCCCGGCTGGGCGAAGAACCCCAACGACCTGCCGCTGCTGATCAATGCGCGCTCCGAGACGGCGGCCGAGAAGCCCGCCTTCCGCGCCGCCATGCGCCACCGCCGCGCGCTGATCCCGGCCTCGGGCTTCTACGAATGGCGGCGCGGCAACGGCAGGACCGGGCAGGCCTACTGGGTGCGGCCGCGCGCCGGCGGCGTGGTCGCCTTCGCGGGCCTGCTGGAGACGTGGCTCGAGCCGGGCGGTGCGGAGATCGACACTGCGGCGATCCTGACGACGCCGGCCAATGCGGACCTCGCCGGCATCCACGACCGCATGCCGGTTGTGATCCGGCCGCAGGACTTTTCGCGCTGGCTCGACTGCGTGCGCAACGAGCCGCGCGACGTGGCCGACCTCACGGCGCCTGTCGATCCCGGCTTCTTCGAGGCGGTGCCGGTGTCGAGCGCCGTCAACAAGGTCGCCAACACCAGCCCGGAGATCCAGGAACGGGTGGAGGAGGCGGCCCGGCCCGAGGCCGCTCCGGCGGCGGAGCCGAAGCAGATGAGCCTGTTCTGACGGCGGCCCGTCTCGCCCCAGCCCGCCGTGCATGTCTGGCCCATTGCAGCCGCCCCGCATTGCGGGCATCCACGCACAATGGTGTCCGCATTCCTCTCCGGCTTCCTGCTCGGCGGCTCGCTGATCGTCGCGATCGGCGCGCAGAACGCCTTCATCCTGCGGCAGGGCCTGCTGCGGAGCCACGTCTTCGTGCTGTGCCTCGTCTGCGCGCTGTCGGATGCGGTGCTGATCGCGGCCGGCGTCGCCGGGCTGGGAACGTTGGTCGCGGCCTCGCCGCGCCTGCTCGCGGTCGTCACGGTGGGCGGCGCGCTGTTCCTCTTCGCCTACGCTCTGTTTGCGCTCCGCCGAGCGCTACGCCCGCAGGCGCTGACGGCGGCCCTGTCGGGACAGGGCAGCCTGAAGGCCGCGCTCGCCGCCTGCCTCGCCTTCACCTTCCTGAACCCGCACGTCTATCTCGACACGGTGCTTTTGGTCGGCTCGATCTCGGCGACGCATGAAGGGGCGGCCCGCACCGCATTCGGCGCAGGCGCAGCGACCGCCTCCTTCGTCTGGTTCTTCGGTCTCGGCTACGGCGCCCGACTGCTGCAGCCGCTCTTCGCGCGGCCGTCCGCCTGGCGCGTCCTCGACCTCCTGATCGCCGCAGTCATGGCGGCGATCGCCATCAGCCTGCTTCGCGGGCTGACCTGATCAGCGGCTCGGCAGCGCGTTGTGGGCCGGGCGGCGGAACAGCAGCGCGGCCAGGATCGCGGCCGGGCCGATGGCGCGGTAGTGGCGGGTGAGCTGCGCGTATTCGGCGCGGGTACGGGTGGTCTCGTGCGTGCGGATGTCCATGGTCTTCCCTCTCTCGTTCGCGTGTTGCGTGGCTCTGCATCTCGCTTCGCATTGGGACCGAATCTGGGCGGCTTTTCTGCCTTTTCGGGGCCATTTGGTTAACGCTGGCGGCAACTTGCGGAAGCCGGTTCGCCTGATGCTTTCGCGCCACAGTCGCGGCTCCCGCCCGGCACTTTCCGCCTTGACGGAAAAGGCCGCCGAAGCGATAAAGCGGCCCATGAAGACGTCGATCGCCATTATCGGGATCTGCATTATCGGCTAGCGCATCGCTGGCCCGGACGTTTTCGCCCTCTTTCCAGAACCGAAAACCGACCCGGCCAGCAGGCCCGGACGGTTGCCGTCCGGGAAAACGAGGGAGACTTGCGTGACTGACGGAACGACCCGGCTCAGGCTCCACAACACGCTGACGCGCGCGAAGGAGGATTTCGTCCCCATCGCCGCCGACCACGTGCGCATGTATGTCTGCGGCCCGACCGTCTACGACTACGCCCATATCGGCAATGCCCGGCCGGTGATCGTCTTCGACGTGCTCTACCGGCTGCTGCGCCATCTCTACGGCGCGGCCCACGTCACCTATGTCCGCAACATCACCGACGTGGACGACAAGATCAACGCGCGCGCCGCCCGCGACTTTCCCGACCTGCCGCTCAACGAGGCGATCCGCAAGGTGACGGAAGCGACCAACGCGCAGTTCCAGGCCGACGTCGCCGCGCTCGGCTGCCTGGAGCCCGACGCCCAGCCGCGCGCCACCGAATATATCGGCGAGATGAAGGCGATGATCGACCGGCTGGTCGCCGAGGGCGTCGCCTATGTGGCGGAAGACCACGTGCTGTTCTCGCCCTCGGCGATGAACGCGCGCAAGGGCCCGCGCTACGGCGCGCTGTCGCGCCGCCCGCTCGACGAGATGCTGGCCGGCGCGCGCGTCGACGTCGCCTCCTACAAGCGCGACGAGATGGATTTCGTCCTCTGGAAGCCGTCCAAGCCGGGCGAGCCCGGCTGGCCCTCGCCGGCGGGCATCGCGGTTCAGGGACGTCCCGGCTGGCACATCGAGTGCTCGGCCATGTCGATGGCCAAGCTGCTGGAGCCGTTCGGCGGCGGCCTGCGCTGCGACGATCCGGAAAAGAACGTCTTCGACATCCACGGCGGCGGCATCGACCTCGTCTTCCCCCACCACGAGAACGAGATCGCCCAGTCCTGCTGCGCGCTGGGCACCGAGCGCATGGCCAATGTCTGGATGCACAACGGCTTCCTGCAGGTCGAGGGCCGCAAGATGGCCAAGAGCGAGGGCAATTTCGTCACCATCAACGAGCTGCTGAACACGGAAAAGTTCGGCGGCCGCAGATGGCCCGGCGAGGTGCTGCGCCTCGCCATGCTGATGACGCACTATCGCGAGCCGATCGACTTCTCGCTGCGCAAGCTGGAGGAGGCGGAAGCGGTGTTGGCAAAGTGGCGCCGCCGCGCCGCCGGCGCCGAAACCGGCGCGATCGAGCCCGTACTGCTCGATGCGCTGGCGGACGACCTCGACATGGCGTCCTATTTCCGGCTGCTGAGCGACGCCGATCTGGCGCCTGGGTCGCTGAAGGCGGCCGCCGCGCTCGTCGGCCTCGACCTGTCCGAGCTGGAGACGGAAATCGACGTCGCCGATTTCGTCGCCCGCCGCCTCGCCTTCATCCGCGAGAAGAACTGGGCCGAAGCCGACAGGATCCGCGACGAACTCCTGGCGCAGGGCGTGCAGTTGAAAGACGGCAAGGACCCCGCCACCGGCGAACGCGTGACGACCTGGGAGGTGAAGCGGTGAGGCAGGCTCGGCATTACGCGGACAGGCTGGCGGGACAGCGCCCCCCTCTGTCCTGCCGGACATCTCCCCCACGAGGGGGGAGATCGGCCGGCCGCACGACTTTCGCCAATCGCCGACGTTGCAGAATAGACAGCGGCACCGAAGCTGCCAATCTCCCCCCGTGTGGGGGAGATGTCCGGCAGGACAGAGGGGGGCAACGTAGAGCGCTGACCTTGCCCGCGGGCGGAGGCCGCTGATGCCGCACACGCCGCTGCCGCCGAAGAACCGGACGCGCGCCAGGCAGATGCGCCGCGTCATGACCGATGCCGAGTTGAAGCTCTGGAACGAGCTTCGCGCTCATAGGCTCATGGGGCTCGGCTTTCGCAGGCAGTTCCCCATTGCCGGTTACATCGTCGACTTTGCCTGTCCGACGCATCGACTGGTCGTCGAGGTCGACGGTTCGCAGCATGGCGACGATACGCGCGCCGCTGCCGACGAGACACGCACAGCCAGGCTTCAACAGGATGGCTGGACCGTCCTCCGTTTCTGGAACGACGACGTCCTCACCGACATCGACAATGTCTGCCTGCATATCGTCACCGCGGCCGGACTGACGGCGCAGGACGCGGCGAGGCATGCGCAGGCAGCCCTATCCACTACGGAGGCACACCCATGATCGACCATGCAGGCATATCCGTTTCCGATTGGGGGAAGGCTAAGGCCTTTTATGACGCGGCGCTCGGGGCGCTGGGGGCGACGATGCTGATGACGGTGCCGGAGGCGCACACCGGCGGCGTCAAGGTCGGCGGCTACGGGCGCGACAAGCCGGACTTCTGGCTGCACGGCGCGGGCGAGCCCGGCCCCGGCAGGCACTATGCCTTTGTCGCGAAAAACCGCGCCGAGGTCGACGCCTTCTACGCCGCGGCGATGGCCAACGGCGGCCGCGACAACGGCAAGCCCGGCATCCGCGCCCACTACCACCCGAATTATTACGGCGCCTTCGTCCTCGACCCCGACGGCAACAATGTCGAGGCGGTCTGCCACAGGCCGGAATAGCATGGTCGGCAAAAAGCGAGCAGGAACAATGGCATGCCACCGGCCGCGGAATCGGCCCGACAGCGGCCTGATTCATCGCGCGAGGATGCCATGAGCCTCGACAACAGGCCGGTCTACACCGGCGGCTGCCAGTGCGGCGCCGTGCGCTTCCGCGTCGAGGGCCGGCTGACAAACGCCTCGGTCTGCCATTGCCGCATGTGCCAGAAGGCGTTCGGTTCCTTCTACGCGCCGCTGGCGACCGCGCCGGCGGGCGGGCTGGCCTGGACGCGCGGCGAGCCGAAGCGCTTCCGTTCGTCCAACCATGTGCGGCGCGGCTTCTGTGCCGAATGCGGCACGCCGCTCACCTTCGAGGCGCCGGACGGCACCGCGCTCGCCATCGGTGCCTTCGACCACCCGGAGGAGGTGGCGCCGGCGATCCAGTGGGGCGTCGAGGCCAAGCTGCCCTATGTGGACGACGTGCCCTCGCTGCCGGGCGAGCGCACCGAGGCCGACATGGGCTCGGCTTCCTACCTCGCCGACCTCGTCTCCTACCAGCATCCCGACCACGACACCGAGAGCTGGCCGCCGGCCGGCGGGAGCGCGCGCGGATGAGCGGCACGGCGATCACCGGCGGCTGCCAGTGCGGCGCGGTCCGCTACCGCGTGGCGACCGAACTCGGCAATCCGCACCTGTGCCACTGCCGCATGTGCCAGAAGGCCGCCGGCAACTACTTCAT
>JAFKJY010000168.1 GCA_017305835.1 Hyphomicrobiales bacterium | reverse complement strand
CGCTGCTGCCCCAGCTCACCGCGCTCGGCACGGTGATGGCGCTGACGCGCAACGAGAGCGCGGTGCACGAGAAGATCGGCGTCTACGATAAGGCCCGCACCGGCGAGCGCGCCTCGGTGGTGCTCGGCGAGATCGACCTGCGCATCTTCCCGGCGCGCTGGGTGCACGGCTTCGCCGTCGAGAAGAAAGGCGAGGACGGCGAGGTCCGCCACAGCCTGCAGTTCTTCGACGCGCATGGCGAGGCGGTCCACAAGATCCACCTGCGGCCCGAATCCGACCTCGCCGCCTACCGGGCGCTGGTCGAGCGCATCCGGACCGAGGACCAGTCGGCGGGAATCGCCGAGATCGCCCCGCGCGCGGCGTCCGCCGCCGGCAAGACGCGCCAGCCGGCCAGCCGCGAGGAGTTGCGCTCGCGTTGGGAGGCGATGACCGACCTGCACCAGTTCTTCGGCATCCTGCGCTCGCTGGAGCTGACCCGGCTCGAAGCCTTCGACATGGCCGGCGAGGACCTCGCCTGGCGGGTCGCCAACGGCTCGATCGGCGAACTGATGCAGCGCATGGGCGGCAGCGACATGCCGATCATGTGCTTCGTCGGCAACGAGGGCTGCATCCAGATCCACACCGGCCCGGTCGCCGCCATCAAGGAAATGGGGCCGTGGATCAACGTGCTCGACCCGACCTTCCACCTGCACCTGCGGCTCGACCACATCCGCCAGGCCTGGGTGGTGCGCAAGCCGAGCAAGGACGGCCACGTCACCTCGGTGGAGGCCTATGACGGCGAGGGCCGGCTCATCATCCAGTTCTTCGGCAAGCGCCATGAAGGCGAGGGCGAGCGCGCCGACTGGCGCGCGCTCGCCGAGAGCCTCGCCCGCCTGCCCACCTCGAACGCCGCATGAGAAAGACGATGCTCCGCAAGCTCCGCACCCTGATCGCAGCCGCGGCCGCGCTGGTCGCCCTGCCCGCCGCCGCAAACACGGTCGACAAGATAGAGGACACCTCCCGCCTGGTGGCGGTGGGCGGCTCGATCACCGAGATCGTCTATGCGCTCGGCGAGGAGGGCAAGCTGATCGCCCGCGATTCGACCGGGGTCTACCCGCCGCAGGCGCTGGCGCTGCCCGACGTCGGCTACATGCGGGCGCTGTCGCCGGAGGGCGTGCTGTCGGTCGAGCCGAGCGGCATCCTGGCGCTGGAGGGCAGCGGCCCGGCCGACGCGCTGGAGGTGCTGAAGAAGGCGAGCGTGCCGATCGTGATGGTGCCCGACGGCTTCGACCGCGAGGGCATCATCGCCAAGATCCGCACCGTCGGCCACGCGATCGGCGTCGAGGACAAGGCGGCGAAGCTCGCCGACGAGGTCGACCGGCAGATCCGCGAGGCTCAGGCGCTGACCGCCAAGATCGCGGAGCGCAAGCGCGTGCTCTTCATCCTCAGCACGCAGGGCGGCAAGCTGCTCGCCTCGGGCACCGGCACGGCGGCCGACGGCATCATCGCCATGGCCGGCGGCGTCAACGCGGTCGACGGCTATGCCGGCTACAAGCAGATCTCCGACGAGGCCGTGATCGAGGCCAGGCCCGACTTCGTGCTGATGATGGACCGCGGCGGCGAACACGACACGGCAGCCGACCAGCTGCTGGCGCACCCGGCGATCGCGGCCACGCCGGCCGGCCGCAACAAGGCGGTGATCCGCATGGACGGCGCCTACCTGCTCGGCTTCGGCCCGCGCACTGCGGCCGCGGCGCGCGAGCTGGCGACCGACCTCTACGGCAACGCGCTGGCGAACTGATCCTATGCTGGCGCCCGCCCGACCCGCACAGCACGCCGGCGCGGGCCTCCCCCGTCGCGCCGAGGGCGACCGCTCGCATCTCGCCCGGTTGGCGATCGTGCTGCTGGCCATCCTGCTCGCGGCGACCGCGCTGTTCAGCCTGAGCTCCGGCGCCTCGAACGCGTCGCTCGCGGCCGTCGTCGCCGACTGGTTCCGCAGCGGCGAGAGCGCGCTGCCGCTGCGCGACCGCATCGTCATCTACGACATCCGGCTGCCGCGCATGGTGATGGGCGTGCTGGTCGGCGCAGCGCTGGCGGTGGCCGGCGCGGTGCTGCAGGGCCTGTTCCGCAACCCGCTCGCCGATCCCGGCATCATCGGCGTCTCCTCCGGCGCCGGGCTCGGCGCGGTCTCGATGATCGTGCTCGGCGGCACGGTGCTGGCGCCGGTCACCATCGCGCTCGGCATCTACGCGCTGCCGATCGCCGCCTTCGCCGGCGCGCTGGCGACCGTGCTGGTGCTCTACGGCATCGCCACGCGGCAGGGCCGCACCTCGGTCGCGACCATGCTGCTGGCCGGCATCGCGCTCGGCGCCATGGCCGGTGCCTTCACCGGCGTGCTGGTCTTCATGGCCGACGACCGGCAGCTCCGCGACCTGACGTTCTGGCAGCTCGGTTCGCTCGCCGGCGCGACCTGGATCAAGATCCTGGCCATCGGCCCGATCATCGCCGCGGCGCTGCTGGCCACGCCCTTCCTGGCGCGCGGCCTCAACGCCTTCGCGCTCGGCGAGGCGACGGCCAACCATCTCGGCATCCCGGTTCAGCGCTTCAAATACATGGCGATCCTGGCCTCGACGGCGGCGACCGGCGCGGCGGTCGCGGTGTCGGGCGGCATCGGCTTCATCGGCATCGTGGTGCCGCATCTGCTGAGGCTGTCGATCGGGCCGGACCACCGCTACCTGCTGCCGGCCAGCGCGCTGCTCGGCGCCATACTGCTGCTGCTGGCCGACGCGGTCGCCCGCACCATCGTGGCGCCGGCGGAGCTGCCGATCGGCATCGTCACGGCCGCCGCCGGCGCGCCGTTCTTCCTGTGGATCCTGCTGCGCAAGCGCAGCGTCATCGACCTCTAGGTGGCGAGATGATCAGCGCCGACACGATCAGCGTCCGCATCGGCACCCGCGCCATCCTGCACGGCGTGTCGTTCCGGGCCGAGGCCGGCGAGGTGACGGCGATCGTCGGTCCCAACGGCTCCGGCAAGACGACGCTGATGCGCGCTATCTCCGGCGACGTGGGCTATGCCGGCACGGTGACGCTCGGCGGCCGCGACCTGCGCGCGCTGCGGCCGTGGCAGGCGGCGGAGCTGCGCGGCGTGCTGCCGCAGGCGACCGCGCTCTCCTTCCCGTTCACGGTGCGCGAGATCGTCAGGCTCGGCTTCCTCGGCGGCCGGCTCGATGCCGGCGACGGCAGCGAGACGGAGGTCGTCGAGGCGGCGCTGGCACGGGTCGACCTCGAAGGCTTCGCCGGCCGCTTCTACCAGGAGCTGTCCGGTGGCGAGCAGCAGCGGGTGCAGCTCGCGCGCGTGCTGTGCCAGGTCTGGCGGCCGGTGCGCGACGGCGTGCCGCGCTTCCTGCTGCTCGACGAGCCGGTGTCGAGCCTCGACATCCGCCACCAGCTCGCGATCATGGACATCGCCCGCGACTTCGCGGAGGCCGGCGGCGGCGTCGTCGCCGTGCTGCACGACCTCAATCTCGCGGCGATGTATGCCGACCGCGTGGCCGTCATGTCGCAGGGAAGGCTCGTCGCCAGCGGCGCGCCGCGCGAGGTCATCACCGACGCCATGCTGCGCGAGGTGTTCGGCGCTCAGATCAGCGTCGGCGTGGCGCCGCCGGCCGGCCAGATCTTCGTGCTGCCGCACGGCGCGACGCGGTAGACCAACCGCCTTTCCCGGCCGGAGAAACGCCTTCCGGGGACAGGCTGACGCAGGGGCCGCAAGGCCTGCGCAAATTGGAACGATTCCAGAGAGTTGATGCCTGACTGATTCTGTCAGCTTTTGATTGACAAGCGCCCGCCGCGGGGTCTTAAAAGGGTCCGCAAGCAACGATCCCGGCGATCCGGAGCCTCCCGTCCCCGGAAATGCCGACCGCAGCGGAATGCACGAATGCTGGTCTGTCAGTGCAATCTGATCACGCAAAAGGAGGTTGAACAGGCGATTCTGTCGCTTCTCGACCAGGATCCGTGGCAGCTCATCGTGCCTGCCAAGGTCTATCACACGCTCAGCAAGCGTGGTCGTTGTTGCGGCTGCTTCCCAAATGTGGTGGAAACTATCATCCGCGTCACCGAGGAGTACCATCTTCGCGACGGCCGGGATGGCGCGGAAGTCATCACATTCCTGGATCGCGTAAAGGCCATGCGCGTCCAGTACGGGAGCAGAAGCCATGAAGGGCGATCCGAAGATCATCGAGCGGCTTAACGAGGCGCTTTTCCTCGAACTGGGCGCAGTCAACCAGTACTGGGTGCACTACCGTCTGCTCGACGACTGGGGCTACCAGAAGCTGGCCAAGAAGGAGCGCGCCGAATCGATCGAGGAGATGCACCACGCCGACCGCCTGGTCGCCCGCATCATCTTCCTCGAAGGCCATCCCAACCTGCAGAAGGTCGGCCCGCTCAGGATCGGCCAGAACGTCAAGGAAGTGCTCGAGGCCGACCTCGCCGGCGAATACGACGCCCGCACCGCCTACAAGAAGTCGCGCGAGATCTGCAACGAGCTCGGCGACTACGTGACGATGAAGCTGTTCGAGGAACTGCTCGCCGACGAGGAAGGCCATATCGACTTCCTCGAGACGCAGCTCGCCCTCTACGAGCAGATCGGCGACACCAAATACGGCCAGCTCAACGCCGAGCCCGCCAACGAGGCCGAATAGGCCGCGCTGCCGCCGGAGCGGGCCGCGCCCGCTCCGCAACCCGCCGCGATACCCCGACGGAAACCTTTTCGCCCCGCCGCGCGTTTGATGCGCAGCAAGCGAGGTATACGGACATGGGCATCGCACTCGGATACGCATTCCTTCTGGCGATCGCCGGCGGGATGATCGCCATCTGCTTCGCCTGGCTGGGCGAGCTGATGGAGGACCGCTCCGCCGACGCTCCGCGCGGCGAGAGCTTCCCCGCGCCGCGGCAGGCGACCCCGCAGAGGCGCCTCGGCGCGCGTCAGGCGGGCGGGCTGCACCACCAGTTCTGAAGGCACGGGCGGCCGGCACGTCCGGTCGCCGCGTCGCCGTCACGCGGAAGTGACGCGCCGCCTCACTGGCGGGCATTGACCCTGCAAGGGGGCGAATGCTCAATCCTTCCCGTCGCGCCCGGCGCGAGAACCGTCCAGCCACGGGAAGAGCATCCTTGAAAAGCTTCGTCAAAGTCCTCGCGGCCCTCCTGCCGCTCCTGCTGCTTGCCGCCACGGCGCGTGCGGCGGGCCCAGACCCGGCGAAGTGGGACGAGGTGCTGGCCGAGGCCAGGGGCCAGACGGTCTATTTCGACGCCTGGGGCGGCTCGGAGAACATCAACGCCTATCTCGAATGGGCGGCAGGCGAGGTGAAGGCCCGCTACGTCTTCAACGTCGTCCACGTGAAGCTCGACGACACGGCCAACGCCGTCGCCAAGGTGGTGGCCGAGAAGGCCGCCGGCCGCGACAGCGGCGGCACTGTCGACCTCGTCTGGATCAACGGCGAGAACTTCGCCTCGATGAAGCGGCAGGGCCTGCTCTACGGCCCCGGCTGGGCCGAGAAGCTGCCCAACCGGCGCTATGTCGACGTCGAGACCAAGCCGACCATCCGCAACGACTTCACCGTGCCGGTTGAGGGCTACGAGAGCCCGTGGGGCATGGCGAAGCTCGTCTTCTTCTACGACGGCGCGCGCACCGACGCCGCAAGCCTGCCGAAGTCGGCCGCCGGGCTGCTCGACTGGGCAAGGGCCAATCCCGGCCGCTTCTCCTACCCGCAGCCGCCGGACTTCATGGGCACTTCGTTCCTCAAGCAGGTGCTGATCGAGACCGTCACCGACCGATCCGTGCTGGAAAAGCCGGTGGACGAGGCTTCCTTCGCCGCCGTCACGGCGCCGCTGTTCGCCTATCTCGACGCGCTGCACCCGCTGATGTGGCGCAAGGGCGAGGCGTTCCCGCAGAACTACCCGGCGATGAAGCAGCTTCTGGCCGACCGCGAACTCGACATCATCTTCGCCTTCAACCCGGCCGAGGCGTCGGGCGCGATCGCCGCCGGCGAGCTGCCGGACACGGTGCGCTCCTTCACCTTCCCCGCCGGCACGCTCGCCAACACGCATTTCGTCGCGATCCCCTACAACGCCGCCGCCAAGGCGGGCGCGCTGGTGCTCGCCGACTTCCTGCTGTCGCCGCAGGCGCAGGCGCGCAAGCAGGACCCGAAGGTGTGGGGCGACCCGACCGTGCTGGCGATGGACAAGCTGTCGACCGAGGACCGCGCCCGCTTCGCCGCGCTCGACCTCGGCGTCGCCACCCTGCCGCCCGACCAGCTCGGCCCGGCGCTCCCCGAGCCGCATCCGAGCTGGGTCGACCGGCTGGAGACCGAGTGGGCGAAGCGCTACGGCGTGGCGAAGTAGTTCAACGCGAACCGGCCAACAGTGCATCCCTTCGCGCCCCCCTCTGTCCTGCCGGACATCTCCCCCACGAGGAGGGAGATCAGCAGCTTCACCGATTTCGCCAAGCCGCGACGATTGGCGAAAAGGCGGACGACAG
>JAFKJY010000065.1 GCA_017305835.1 Hyphomicrobiales bacterium | reverse complement strand
CGGCGCGCCGCGCGCAGGCCGGGCCGGGGCCGCGCATGTAGTGCCGCTCCGGGTGGTAGCTCGGCGCCAGGAATTCGCGCAGGCCGGTAACGCCGCGCATGATGGCTGACCAGAAAATCATCGTCCCTGTCCCTGTCCCGCTCGGATGTCCCTTCCGATTGACGCCCATCATACCGGCCAGTCGTGAATGTCCGGTGAACGGGATCTTAGGAATTGCGTCTAACCGGCCGGAATCATGGCGCAAATGAGTCGGCGTCGCGGCGCTTTCGCGGCCGTGTGCGCAGTCCCTCGCGCCTGTGTCCGGCGGGCCACACCGGCGCCCCTTCACATGATGTTTCAGCCCGCCGCGCGGCGGGAACATGGCGGCCTTGTCGAGGTTGGGGGAACGGGCTGGCCGAGGGCCAGCCGCGCGGCTGCTTGTCGCGCAGGCTCAATCACCGACAAGGAAGGGCACTACCCATGGGTCTGTTTTCCAAGGACATCAAGACGATGGACGACCTCTTCGTCCACACGCTGCGCGACATCTATTATGCCGAGCAGCAGATCGTGAAGGCGCTGCCGAAGATGATCGAGAAGGCGAGCGATCCGACGCTGAAGCAGGGCTTCGAGAAGCACCTGCGCGAGACCGAAGGTCACGTGAAGCGCGTCGAGCAGGTCTTCGAGATGCATGGCGTCGAGCGCAAGGGCGTCAGGTGCCCGGCGATCGACGGCATCATCGAGGAAGCCGACGACGTGGCCGGCGAGGTCGACGACAAGCAGGTCCTCGACGCCGCCCTGATCGCGGCGGCGCAGGCGGTCGAGCACTACGAGATCGCCCGCTACGGCACGCTGGTCGAATGGGCGCGCCGGCTCGGCCGGCCCGACTGCGCCGAGGTGCTGGAGAAGACGCTCGCCGAGGAGAAGGCGACGGACAAGAAGCTGACCGAGATCGCCGAGTCGCGCGTCAACCTCCAGGCCGCCGAATAGGCTGCCCGGACAGAGGACATCCTTTGTGCGAAGGATGGTGCAGGAAGGGCCCGCCGCTCGCCGCGGCGGGTTCTTCTTTTTTCGTCACGAGACGTCTGCGGCTTCGTCCCGCGTCGCCATGCGCCACAAGACGGCGAGCCACAGAGCGGCCAGCGCGCAGGTGAAGGCGAGCCAGCCGGCGAGCGACAGCGCTGCCCATGCGGCGGATGGGGCCGCGGCCGCGTCGGCCGTTCGCAGCACCTCGGCCACCGCCCAGGGCTGTCGGCCCACCTGCGCCGTCGCCCAGCCGAAGAACACCGCGACGGGTCCCGACAGCGCCATCGCCGAGAGCAGCGCGGCGACCGGCCGCGGCAGGCTGCCGCGCCGCCACAGGAAGCCGGCGGCGGTCCATGCCGCGACGAGCATCAGCAGGCCGAGCGCGGCCATGATGCGGAAGGAGAAGAACACCGGCGCCACCGGCGGGTGCTCGCCGCGATAGTTGTCGACGCCGGGCACGGTTCCGTCGGCGCGGTGGCGCAGGATCAGGCTCGCCCCGTCGGGGATCGAAACCTCCAGCCGGTTCGCCAGCGCGGCCTCGTCGGGCCAGGCGACCAGCACCAGCGGCGCGTGCCCGCTTGATGTCCAGTGCGCCGCGATCGCCGCGATCTTGGCCGGCTGGTAGAGCAGCGTGTTCTGCCCGTGCAGATAGCCCGAGGCGATCTGCGCCGGCGCGAGCAGCGCCGCCGCCGCGACGGCGAGCCGCAGCGTCCCGCCCGTCTCGCGCCCGCCGCGCAACTGCCGCAGCGCCGTCACCCCCGCCATCAGGAACGCCGCGCTCAGCCCGGACGCGATCAGCAGGTGGACGAGCCGGTGCGGGAAGGACGGGTTCATGAAGGCGGCGAGCGGGTTGGTCACGCGCACGGCCCCGCCGGCGAGCTCGAACCCGGCCGGCGTCTGCATCCAGGCGACCAGCGCGACGAGCGGCACGGCTGCCGCCGTCGCCATCGTGGCGGCGAGCACGGTCGCGGTCGTCACCGCCGCCTGCGGCAGCCGGCTCGGCCCGAACATCGCCGCGCCGGTGAAGACTATGCCCGCGAGGAACAGCAGCGCCGGCAGCTCCCGGCCGGCGATCGCGGCGGCCGCCGGGCCGGCGGCCTTCGCCAGCCCCGGCCAGCCGGTCTCCACCTGCAGCAGCGTGCCGGCCGCCGCCAGCGCGGCCAGCGCGAAGCTCAGCGCGAACAGCCGCGTCCAGCCCGCATGCGCCCGCCGCCAGCCGGCATCGCCTTCCGCGCCGTGGCGCAGCGCCAGCGCCGCCGCCATCCAGCCGAGCCCGATCGCCACGGTCGCGAACACCACGGCGGCCGAGAGCGTCGCCCCGAGGCCGATGCGCGCCAGCAGCAGCGGATCGACCGTCATCGCCGTCCCCTCCTGCTCCGCCGAGCCTTCCCCAGGGGCAGGATAGGCCGGCCGCCGCGCCCGGTCAAAAGCCGGCCGGCTCCGGCGGCTTGACGGACGCGCCGCCGCAGCGCAGATCATGCGGCGAGCAGTCCGGGCGCCCCGCGGCGGCTGCGTCGGGGGAGGCCGGACCGCATGAACATACTGGGCACAGCCCTGCTCGCCGTCTCCACGGTGATCTTCCTGCTCGCCGCCAGCGCGGCCAAGGTCTGGGCGCTGGCGCCCAGCACGCCGCGCCTGCTCCTGGTGCTGGCGCTCTACAGCGCCGGCAACCTGATCATGCTGCGGCTGATCCGCGACTTCGGCCTCGGCGTCTCGCTCAGCCTCTCGGCCGTCATCCAGCTCGTCGCCGTCAACGTCGTCGCCTTCGCCTGGTTCGGCGAGCGCCTGCAGATGGTGCAGGGCGTCGGCATCGTGCTCGCCATCGCCGCCGTGGCGCTGATCACGCTCGGCCCCTATTTCACCGCGCGATAGATGGCTGGGTCATCTATAGTGATGCTTGACACATCATCATTGGGCGCCTATGCATGCATCATGCAGGCTGAGGCGGGAGTCCAACCGTGATTACCGCGGCCCAGATGCGCGCCGCCCGGGCGCTGGCCGGCATCGACCAGAAAACCCTCGCCGAGCGCGCCGGCGTCTCGTTGCCGACCATCCAGCGCATGGAGGCCAGCGACGGGGTCGTCCGCGGGGTCGTCGACACGCTGATGAAGGTCATCGCGGCGCTGGAGGCATCCGGCGTCGAGCTCGTCTCCGAAGGGCAGGTGAGCGAGCGCGGCGGTCGCGGGGTACGGTTGAGGCTTCCTCCCTCGGTCTGAGCATCGGACCGGAAAGTGGAATCCGGTTTCCGGATTGTTCCGATGCGGCGATCTATGCCGGCGGCATCGTGCCGTGCGGCCGGACGGCGCGAGGCAGGCAGTCGATGAGCATCATGCAGGGAACGGGGCAGGGGAGCGGCGCCGCGGCACGGACTTCCGCGGCGAAGCCGGGTTTCCGGGACCTCTATACGCCCAAGCTGGTGACCGTGCTGCGCGAGGGCTACGGCCTGCGCCAGTTCCGCGCCGATCTCGTCTCGGGCCTCACCGTCGCCATCGTCGCGCTGCCGCTGTCGATGGGCATCGCCATCGCCTCGGGCGTGACGCCGGAGCGCGGCCTCTACACGGCAATCGTCGGCGGCCTGCTCGTCTCGCTGCTCGGCGGCAGCCGCTTCCAGATCGGCGGTCCGGCCGGCGCCTTCATCGTGCTGGTCGCCGCGTCCGCCATGCGCCACGGCGTCGAGGGGCTGATGCTGGCGACCTTCCTGGCCGGCCTGTTCCTGCTCGTCATCGGCTATGCGCGGCTCGGCTCCTACATCAAGTTCATCCCCTATCCGGTGACGGTCGGCTTCACCGCCGGCATCGCCGTCATCATCGCCGCGAGCCAGCTCCGCGACCTGTTCGGGCTGACGCTGTCCGGCCCCGAGCCGGGCGACCTCGTGCCCAAGCTCGAGGCGCTCGCCGCGGTGGCCGGCACCTTCACCCCGGCCGCGGCCGGCGTCGCCCTTCTCACCATCCTCGTCGTCGCCGGGCTGAAGCGCTTCCGCCCCAACTGGCCGGGCATGCTGGTGGCCATCGTCGTGGCCTCGCTGGCCGCCTTCCTGCTGTCGCTGCCGGTGGAGACGATCGGCTCCCGCTTCGGCGGCATCCCGCGCACGCTGCCCTGGCCGGCGCTGCCCGACTTCTCGGCCGACAAGGTGCTGGCCGTGCTGCCCGACGCCGCCGCCTTCGCGCTGCTCGGCTCGATCGAATCGCTGCTGTCGGCCGTCGTCGCCGACGGCATGACCGGCCGCCGCCACCGCTCCAACTGCGAGCTCGTCGCGCAGGGCTTCGCCAATATCGGCTCGGCCGTGTTCGGCGGCATTCCGGTCACCGGCACCATCGCCCGCACCGCCACCAACGTGCGCTCGGGCGCCCACGGGCCGGTGTCGGGCATCCTGCACTCCGGCTTTCTGCTCGTCTTCATGCTGGTCGCCGCCCCTCTGGCGAGCTACGTGCCGCTGGCCGCGCTCGCCGGCATGCTCGCCGTGGTGGCGTGGAACATGGTGGAGAAGACGGCGATCGGCGTGCTCTTCCGCTCCTCCGCCGGCGACGCGCTGGTTCTGGCCGTCACCTTCCTGCTCGTCATCTTCCGCGACCTGACCACCGGCATCGTCGTCGGCTTCGCGCTCGGCGCGCTGCTGTTCATCCACCGCATGTCGACCGCGGTCGCCGTCGAGGCGCATGCGCCGGACGTGGCCGAGGACCGGCCGGACGGCAGCGCGGCGGAGCGCGTCGCCTACGACGCCGCCGTGGCGAGCGACCCGGAGGTCGTCGTCTACCGCATCTCCGGCGCCTTCTTCTTCGGCGCCGCCTCGACCGTCGGCGCCGTCCTCGACCGCATCGCCGACCGCCACAAGGCCTTCGTGCTCGACTGCTCGGGCGTGCCCTTCCTCGATTCCACCGCCGCCAACGTCATCGAGGGCGCGGCCAAGAAGGCGCGGCGGGCCGGCATCCGCTTCTTCGTGGCGGGCGCCTCGCCGCAGGTCCGCCGCATGCTGGTCACCCACGGCGTGCGCCCGCCGCTGGCGCGCTACAAGGCGAGCGCGGCCGGCGCGCTCGCCCAGTGGCATGCCGAGCAGGGGAAGGAAGCCTAGCGCGCGGCCAGCGCCCTGCCGCCCGCCCGCCGCCGCGGCTGCATCCCCTTCCAGGTCATCAGCCCGCCGCCCACGACGATCGCGGCCGCCACGGCGACGCCCACCATCGGCTGCGGCCCGCCGAAGAACACCGCGTTCATGATGCGCCCCGGCATGAAGGTGAAGAACCCCGCCGCCACCAGCGCCCCCGCATAGGTGAGCTGCATCGTGCGGCGATGGTCGGCGATGCGCCGTAGCCGCGCCATCGTCACGCCGCGCCACAGCGCATAGAGCGTGGCGAGCGAGAGCAGGTGGATCGGGCTCCACGGCCCGACCATGCGGATCGTGTGGATGAAGAAGGACGACAGGCACACGGCGAGCATCAGCCCGGCCCAGATGCGCCCGCCCATCCTGTGCAGCCGGTCGCCCTTGCGGCGGAACAGCACGAGGCCGCCGAGCCCGAAGGCCAGCATGGCGGCGAAGGCGTGGATCTGGATCGCCGGCGAGGCGGTGAGAAGCGGCTCGAAGTTCATGGCGCGTGGCTCCTTTTCGGCGGCGCCGGGCATTCGTCCGGGCCGGCGCCGCGTTGCGGCTCGCCCCGAATTCGCCTAGTGCAGGGCGAGCTTCAAACGCGTCTTCGCGATCGACCGGAGCCATACGTGGCCGACAGCCCTTTGCAGTCCACGATGCGCGAATTGCAGCGCCTCGCCACCGCGCCGCGCTTCTGGGCGGCGATCGCGGCCGCCGCGCTGCTGCTTGGTCTGGTCGGCCCGTTCGGCACCTATGAGGGCCTGCGGCTGCCCGCCCGCCTCGCCTATTGGGCGGCGACGGTGGCGGCGACCTACTTCGTCGGCGTCGCCTTCGTCCACTTCCAGTCGGCGCTGTGGAGCCGCCGGCGCGGCAGGCCCGGCGCGGCCGTCTACGCGCTGTTCGGCGCCGTCGCCGGCGTTCCGGTCACGCTCGCCGTGTGGGCGCTCAACGCCGCCGTCTTCGAGGGCGGCGCGATTCCCTTCCTGCCGCTGCTCGCCTATGTCGTGGTGATCTCGGCGGTCGTGTCGGCCGTGGTGGCGCTGTTCATGGAGCAGTTCGAGCGGCAGCAGGCCGCCGCCTCGGTGCTGCCCGTTGCGGCTCCGCCGGCGCCTTCCGCGCCGCGCCGCGCGCGCATCCTCGACCGCCTGCCGCCGCATCTGCGCGGCGAGCTCTCGCACATGACCATGCAGGACCACTATGTCGACATCCGCTCCGACAAGGGCGGCGCGCTGGTGCTGATGCGGTTCGCCGACGCCATCGCCGAGACCGACCCGGTCGAGGGCCTGCAGATCCACCGCTCGCACTGGGTGGCGCTCGACCAGATCGCGCAGACGGTGCGGCTCGGCGGCCGGCCGATGCTGAAGATGAAGGACGGCGCGATGCTGCCGGTCAGCCGCTCCTACCTCGACGCCGTCCGCGCCGCCGGGCTTTTCTGATCGCCCGCCCAGATCAGCGCCTTGTAGTCGAAGCCGTAGGCCAGCGTCGGCTTGACGATCTGGAAATAGGGCGACAGGTCGAAGTCGCGCGGCGTGTACAGCGAGTAGTGGCGGATGTGCAGGATCTCGCGCCGTGAATAATGCGACTGCGCCGAGGCCCGCCCCGGCGCGCGCGTGATCTCGGGCAGGATCGGGTAGCGGATCTGCTCGAAGGCCTGCGCGATCATGGTCGAGCAGATGGCGCGCGCGTCGGGTCGCCCGAGCCGAAGGCGATCATGCGCCGGCGCCAGCGCACCGGCACCGGCGGCGTCGGGAAGAAATAGCGCAGCATGTCGATGATGTTCTTCATGTCGTAGCGCGTGCCGAGCCGCGCCAGCATGAAGTCGACCACCGCCTGGCGGTCGCCGGGCGTGAGCCCGCTCGGCCGGCAGATGCGCGTGTTGTAGGTGCGGTATTTCGACAGCGGCACCGCCACGCAGCCCTGGCCGAGATTGACTTCGACGAGGCGCGGCCGCTCGGAGCCGTCGGCCGGCTCCGGCAGCGCGTCGCCGACATAGAGCGCGGAGTGCGACCAGGTCGACTGCGTCAGGTACTTGATCGCCGCCGAGATCTTCTGGTTGCCCTCGACCAGCAGGATGTCGCCCGGCTGCAGCGTCCGGTGCAGCGTCTCGGGGTCCGACGGCGTGTAGGGCTCGTAGCCGGACGATTCGACCTGCAGCCAGCCCGCCAGCGCGCGGCCGATCCTGTCCAGCAATGTCTCCGGCCCGACGTCCATCCTGCTCCCCTGATCGGCCGTGCGACTATGCCCGGCCGCCGGCGCGATTTGAAGGCCGCGCCAACCTGCCCCTCACCCCAACCTGATCCGCGGCCGCCTGTCGCCGCCGGCCTTCGCCCAGGACTGGAAGCGATGGGTGGCGGCGGCGAACGAGATCTTCATGGCGCGCGCCACCGAGTAGCGCGACTTGCCCTCGTCGAACATGCGGTAGCAGCATTCGACCCCGTGCGGCGTCAGCTTGCCGTCGCAGCTCTTGTTGCGCGGGTCGGCCGGGTCGAACTCGCCGACCATCGGCTGCACCAGCCCGCGCAGCCGGTCGAGCTCGGCCTGGATCGTGTCGATCAGCTCCAGCACCGGCTTGGGATCGAACCGGGTTGCGTCGTGGGAAACCTGCTTCGCCGCCTGCATCGCGTTTATCCTCTGGGGCATGTCGCCCGGGGGCGGCGACACGTGTGGGAACAAGGACTGGAAGCGCGCCGCATGGGCGACGCGCTATAGGTGGAGTATTGCCTATATAGGCGCCGCCGCCGCATCCGCAAATCGCCGATCGCGCAGGGCAGCCATGCGCATGCGCCGTTGCCTCGGCGCCGCCGCTCGATTAGTTTAGAATAATTCTAAACTAGACCGGCTCAGTCATGCTTTTCCGTCTCCCCACCTTCTCCCGCCGCTCCTTCGGCTCGCTGAGCGAGCGCGAGGTGCTGGCGCTGGCGATCTCCTCGGAAGAGGACGACGCCCGCATCTACCGCGACTATGCCGACGGGCTGCGGCCCGACTTCCCGGCCTCGGCCGCCGTGTTCGACGGCATGGCCGTCGAGGAGGACGGCCACCGTGCCGCCCTCGTCGATCTCTTCCGCAGCCGCTTCGGCGAGCACATCCCGCTGATCCGCCGCGAGCATGTGAAGGGCTGGCTCGAGCGCCGGCCCGACTGGCTGGTGCGCCCGCTCGGGCTCGACCGCGTCCGCGCCCAGGCCGCGCTGATGGAGCGGCAGGCGCGCCAGTTCTACCTGACGGCCGCCCAGCGCACTTCGGACGCCTCGACCCGCAAGCTGCTCGGCGACCTCGCCGCAGCCGAAGCCGGCCACGAGGCGCGCGCGGAGGAGCTGGAGCGCGAGTTCCTGACGCCGGACGCGGTCGGCCGGGAGGACGAGGCCGACCGCCGCCAGTTCATCCTCACCTATGTCCAGCCGGGGCTGGCCGGGCTGATGGACGGCTCGGTCTCGACGCTGGCGCCGATCTTCGCCGCCGCCTTCGCCACGCACGACACCTGGAACACCTTCCTCGTCGGTCTCGCCGCCTCGATCGGCGCCGGCATCTCGATGGGCTTCACCGAGGTCGCCTCCGACGACGGCAGGCTGTCGGGCCGCGGCTCGCCGCTCAAGCGCGGCCTCGCCACCGGCATCATGACGTCGCTCGGCGGCCTCGGCCACGCGCTGCCCTATCTCATCCCGCATTTCTGGACGGCGACCGCCGTCGCGGCCGTCGTCGTCTTCGTCGAGCTCTGGGCCATCGCCTTCATCCAGAACCGCTGGATGGAAACCCCCTTCCTCCGCGCCGCCTTCCAGGTCGTCCTCGGCGGCGGCCTCGTCTTCGCCGCCGGCGTCCTCATCGGCAGCGCCTGAAGCCGCGCCGCCGCCCCTTCTCCCCTTGTGGGAGAAGGTGGATCGGCGCGTGAGCGCCGAGACGGATGAGGGGTGCTGGCCCGGAGCGCGGCCTTTCCGTGCGAAGATACGCCTACCCGATCCGCCGCAGATGGTTGTCCCACCCCGGCACGCCGCCGCCCGGCGCGACGATCTGCAGGCTCGCGGCAGCGGTCATGTCGTCGATCGCGCCGCGGCCGGAGGTCGCCAGCACGTGGCCCTGCTGCAGCGGCGCCACGCCGCAGCCGTCGGCGATCTGCTGCTGGCCGAGGCAGCGGCCCGTCGCCGTGTCCCAGAACACGATCAGCCCGCCGCGCGGCGACGAGGTCGCCACGATCGTGCCGGACGTGTCGATCGCCATCGAGCCGATATAGTTGTCGAGCGCCCGCAGCGTCTCCGCCGGGCCGGGGAACAGCTCCGGCTCGCGTCCGCGCACATGGCGGCCGACCAGCGCCGGCCGGTCGGCCGGGTCGCCCTCGTACTGGCAGCCGAACCACACCGCGCCTGCCGCGTCGATCGTAAGATGCCGGATCGACAGCTTGTGCAGTTCCGGCGCCAGCGTCACCTGCTCCACCGTCTCGCCGGTCAGGGCGTCGAGATAGGTCAGGTTCGGCTTCATCGTGTCGAGGTTGAGCTTCAGCCGCTCGTAGTCGGGATGGGTGAGGATGCCGCCGTTCGCCACGCACACCGTGCGGCCGTCGGGCATCAGCACGATCTCGTGCGGGCCGAT
Organism: Hyphomicrobiales bacterium; assembly: GCA_017305835.1. Lineage (GTDB taxonomy): Bacteria > Pseudomonadota > Alphaproteobacteria > Rhizobiales > Rhizobiaceae > RCIO01. The sequence continues at coordinate 46,197 of JAFKJY010000065.1, read as the reverse complement.
GCCGGCGGTGCGGAACTCGCCGATGCGGCGGAAGCCGCCGGTCGCGTCGTAGACGCCGGTGACGCCTTCGCCCGCCTCGTAGTCGCTCTCGCTGGCCAGCATCAGCCTGCCGTCCGGCGTGAAGATGCCGTGGCCGAAGAAGTGCCGCCCCGGCGCCGTCACGATTGCCGTCGGCTCGCCCTTGCCGTCGACGTCGAAGGCGACCGCGTGCCGGCCCGGCGAGCGGGCGAAGGCGACGGCCAGCCTTCGCGGCGCGTCGATCGCGAACGAATGGCCGCGCGCCTCGACCGGCAGCACCAGCCGGTCGCGCCCGCGCTCGTCGATCACGGCGACCTCGTAGGCCTTGCCGGCGACGCGCGCGCCGAGGAACAGCGGCTCGTCCAGCATTGTTCCTCCCCCGCTCTGCGGGGGAAGGGGACCGCCGAAGGCGGTGGAGGGGGCTATGGCCGCGCCCATCAGGGCGAGGAAGGTCCTGCGGTCAATCTCCATCGAGCGCGTTGAATCCCATCGTCAGTCCGAGCGCCGGGGCGAGCCTGTCGGCCACGACGTGGCCGGCATGGTCCAGCGCAAGATTGGCGGCACCGATCCTGGCGCGATCGGCTTCGTCGGCGAAGGCGTCCTGCGGCGGCGTCGCCACGCCTGCGAGGCCGGCGCGCGCGGTCTCGAGCTCGGCGTCGAGCGCCGCCACGATCTCGCTCGTGCCTGCCGGCCCGGTTCCCGCATAGCCGGCGACGGCGACGAGGTCGCGCACGCCGGCGATCTGCGCCAGCATCAGCCGGAACGACAGCCCGCTGCGCCACAGCGGCGCGCGCCTGCCGTTGGCCTCGCCGATCGCCTTGCCGAGCGGCGGCAGCAGCTCGGCGGCGCGGATGTACTGGAAGGCGGTGTCGGCCGCCTTGACGATCTCGCCGTCGACCTCCGCGGCCGAGCGGTAGGGGTCGGTGTCGGCCGCCGGGCTGGCGAAGGCGGCGGCGAAGTCGGAGCCGTCCGCCCAGCCCTCGCTCACCGTGGCCACCACGTTGGCGATGTTGCGCGCGGCCGCCGCCGCGTAGCGGCAGCGATAGGGGTCGTCGGTCGCAGCCAGGCTCTCGGCGCCGGTGCCGAACAGCGCGAACTCCAGCGCCGGCAGCCCCTGCGCCGCGACGCTCTTCTGCGACAGGCCCTCGGGCGTCGCCGCGTTCTCGTCCCTTGCCGCCAGCACCTGCTGGATCTGCTTCAGCCCGAGCCCGCGCGGGTCGGGCCAGAAGAACAGCCGCTCGAAGCGGTTGCCGGTGGCGAGCGGCCCGAAGCGCAGCACCGAGACGCGCCCCCAGTCGTCCACGACCGCGCCGAACGCCGTCCGCGCCGCCTCCAGCTTTTCCGCATCCGGCGCCGCGCACAGCGCCCCGATCGCCCCGGTCAGCGTCTCGCCCGATCCGGCCAGCGCGGCGAGCGCCGGCCGCGCGAACTCTTCCGCCACCCTTGCGCCGGACGAGTCGGCCGCGCTTGCCGGCGACGCCACGAGCAGAATCAGCGCCGCAAGGCCGGTGGATCGGAAAACCGTCATCCTCACAGCGACTCCAGAAACTTCACCAGCGCGTCGCGCTCGTCCTTGGGCATGGCGACCACGCGGTCGCGCGCGCCCTCGGCCTCGCCGCCGTGCCACAGCACCGCCTCCATCAGCGTACGCGCCCGGCCGTCGTGGAGGAACCCCGCATCGGCCGAAACCTGCTTGGCCACGCCGATCCCCCACAGCGGCGGCGTGCGCCATTCCATCCCGGTCGCCTGTCCCTCGGGCCGGTGGTCGGCCAGCCCCTCGCCCATGTCGTGCAGCAGAAGGTCCGTATACGGCCAGATGAGCTGGAACTTCTGCGCGCCGTGGCCGGCCTTGCGGCTGGTCACGTATTTCGGCACGTGGCAGGAGGCGCAGCCCGCCTCGTAGAAGGCCTGCTTGCCCTTCAGCACCGCCGGGTCGTCGACGCCGCGGCGCACCGGCGGGGCGAGGTTCTCCGAATAGAACACCACGAGGTCGAACAGGTCCTGCGGCACCTCGGTCGCGCCCGCCGCGTCGCCGGCGCCATGCGGCATGTCGCGGCAGGGCGCCTCGGCGGCCGTGCACTCGCCCCAGTTGTCGGGCGCGAGCGGGGAGGACAACCCCATGTCGCCGCTGAAGGCCGAGGCCGACTGGATCGCCACGCTCGGCGCGATCGCCTTCCAGCCGAAGCGGCCGAGCGCCAGCCCGCCATGCCCGTCGCCCACCATGTTGGGCCGGCCGGAGATGCCGTCGCCGTTGGCGTCGTCGGGGTCGGCGTGGGCCAGTATGTCGGCCGGGTGGATCGCCTCCAGCAGCCCCATGCCGGTCATCGGCGGCGCGACGCGGGCGGACAGCATCAGCCCCGGCGCGAACGGGCCGAAGCCCGGATTGGCGATCGAAAGCTGCGGCCGCCGCAGCGTCGCCACCTCGCCGCCCGCGAGCGTCACCGGCACGTCGTCATAGCCGATGTCGACACGCCCCTCCGGCGCCAGCCCGGCGGCCGAATTGTCCTGGAGCTGCAGCCCGTAGACCGGGTCGGGCGCGGCGTGCAGCAGGCCCGCGTCGATCGCCTTCTGCTGCGCCGCGTCCGCCGGCACCGACAGCCGCACCAGCATCGACGACGTGCCGCCCTCCTGCGCCGCCGGCGCGTGCCCGCGCCCGTCCTTGATGTGGCAGGACTGGCAGGCGCGCGAGTTGAACAGCGGCCCGAGCCCGTCCGACGAGACGGTGGAGGAGGGCGCGGAGACCCAGTCCTTGCGGAAGATGCCGTTGCCCAGCGAGAACCGCTCCTGATCCTCGAAGGAGAGGTTGGCAGAAAATTGCGACAGCGCGTTGGCGTCGGAGATCTTGGGCGTGGTCGCCGCACCCCCCTGCATCTTCTCGAACGCCTCGGCCTTGGAGAAGTCGGTGGCGGGCTTCGTCACCGCCGCCACCCGCGCCTGGTCCTTCGGCGTCAGGTCGTCGCGCGTCGGCGCGCCGCCGGCGAGCGCCGAGGCGCTGCCGACCATAAGCAGGGTGAGCGCGAGTCTCGTCTTCATGTCCGTCCCGTCCGTGCGACGGGCTCAATACCATCTTTGCAGGTGCGGCACCCTGCGACCAATCGGGCGGTTGCGGTGCCTCTCTCCGTTATTTTGAAGGGCAGGGGTGGGGGTAACCGGCCGCGCGATTCCCACATAGGATGGCTCTGCCCGTCAGGCGGAAGGGGGACGCCATTCCGCCCCCCTGCATTCCTACTTGAACACAGCGCCGGGATTGTCGAGGCTGTCCGAGCCCTCGATGGTGACGTCGCCGGCGTTGAGCGCCGCGATCACCCGCTCCAGCGAGCGCGTCTGCGCCACCAGCCCGTCGATCACGGCCTGCACCGCCGCGTTGCCGTCGGCATTGCCCTCGCCGATCATCTGGTCGTAGGCCTCGACCGTCTCGCCGCGCTTCTTCATCGCCGTCGCGGCGTCCATCGTGGCCTTGAGCTTGGCCTCCATCTCGTCGGCCACGCCCGCATCGGTCTCGCGCACATAGGCCGCCAGGCTGGCGCCCTCGACCTTGGAGCCGTCGAGCCGCGTGTAGGAGCCGTGATAGACGTTGTCGATGCCCTTCACGTCGTAGAAATGCGAGTTGAAGGTGTTGTCGGAGAAGCAGTCGTGCTCCTCCTCCGGGTCGTGCAGCATCAGGCCGAGCTTCATGCGCTCGCCGGCGAGCTCGCCATAGGAGAGCGAGCCGAGCCCGGTGAGGATCGCCGAGATGCCCTTCTGCGGGTCGGCGGTCAGCTCTTTGCGGGCCGCGCCGTCATCCTTCCAGTTGCCCACCATCTCCTCGAGGTCGGAGACCAGCAGGTCGGCGGCCGAGGTGAGGTACTGCGCGCGCCGGTCGCAATGGCCGTTCGTGCAGTTCTTGGTGTCGTAGTCGCTCGCCGGCCGGTTGCCCGCGCCCGGCCCGGTGCCGTTAAGGTCCTGGCCCCACAGCAGGAATTCGATCGCGTGGTAGCCGGTCGCCACGTTCGCCTCGATGCCGCCCACCTCTTGGAGCTGCCGCAGCACGTCGGGCGTGATCGTGGTGGCGTCGATCGTCTCGCCGCCATTGGCGATCTTGGCGTTGGCGATGACGTTGACCGTGTAGAACTTGTTCTCGTCGCTTTCTGTGCCGTAGCTGGCGTCGACATAGTCGATCAGGCCCTCGTCGAGCGGCCAGGCGTTCACCCGGCCCTCCCAGTCGTCGACGATGGCGTTGCCGAAGCGGAACGCCTCGGTCTGCTGATAGGGCGGCCGCGCCGCCAGCCACGCCTCCCGCGCAGCCTTCAGCGTCGCGTCGGACGGGCTGGCCACCAGCGCCTTCACCGCCTCGTCGAGCGCCTTCGCCGTGGTCAGGCTGTCCTCGTAGCCGGCGAGCGCGATGTCGGCATAGGTCTTGAGGATCGCCTGCGTGTCGGCGGCCTGCGCGGGAAGCGCCAGCGCTGCCAGCGCCGTCGCGGCGAGCGCGCTGCGGAAGAAATGACGGGTCATTGGAAATACCTTCGGTCGGTGTCGCGTTTGGTTCGCAAGGTCCGGAAGGGTGGCTTGGCGGCTCGCCGCCCGATCTGGCGACCTCTTTCGGCCGGCGGGATACTGGACCAACGCGGTCATGTTTATCAAGTGGAAATCGCCGCGCCCCCGGCCACGGGCGGGATTACGCGGGCCGTTCCGCGCCGTCCGTCCGGTCGGCGATGGCGATGCGCAGGTGCCGCAGCGCCCGCACCGCATGCGCCGTCTCGGCCGACAGCCCGGCCGCGATCTCCGGCAGGCTGCCGTCGCGCGTGACCGCAAAGCCGTGGGCGGCGAGCAGCGCCTTCATCTGCGCCGCGTCGAAGGCCGAGCGCAGCGGCTCGCCGAGGAAGCGCAGGAACCAGCCCGCCAGCGTCAGCAGCGGGGCAGGGGCGTGGTAGAGCACGGCGAGCCGGCTGCCGGCGGCCGAGCGCCGCCCGACGACGGCGAGCGTCGCCTCGATCGCCGCGCGGCTCAGGTACATCACCACGCCTTCCCATATCCAGATCGTCGGCAGCTCCGGGTCGTGGTCGGCCCCGGCCAGCTTCTCCTCCAGCGAATCCCTGGTGAAGTCGACCGCCACGAAGCGGATCTCCCGCGCCGTCGGCGTCAGCGCCGCCGCCCGCGCGCGCTTGGCCGCCTGCGAGTCGGGATGGTCCACCTCGAACACGGTCGTGCCGGCGAGCTCCTTCATGCGCCAGGCGCGCCCGTCCAACCCGGCGCCGAGGATGACGAGCTGCGGCGCGGCCGTCTCGCGCACCGCGCGGTCGATCGCGACCGTGCGCACCACCGCCATCTCGCGCCGCGTCGCCGCCGCCGCCTCGCGGATGCCCGCCTTGCCGTCCCGCCCGGCCGCCCGCAGCCGCCCCACCTTCTCCCGCGCATCCTCCGGCAGCAGCGCCATCGCCGTCGGATCGTCGAACTCTGCGACCGTCGTGCGCCCCTGCGCCGCCGCCCGCGCCGCGCACACCATCACCGCCGTCCTGCTCTCCCGCCCGGCCTTCATCGGAGCTTCTCCTGCGTGGGGTGGTTCCCTTCTCGCTTGTGGGAGAAGGTGGATCGGCGCGCAGCGCCAGGACGGATGAGGGGTCCCGCGCCGGGTCCTCACCGCCAAGGCTGCAGGCCGGTATCCCGCACATAGGCTACGATTGTGTCGCAAACCGCGCGAAGGTCGCGCATCACGTCATCGTTCCAGAAACGCAGGACGCGGAATCCACGGGCCCGCAGCTCCGCGTCGCGCGCCCGGTCGCGCTTCGAATCCGCGTGCTGACTGCCGTCGATCTCAACGATGAGGCGGGCTTCCGAACAGAGGAAGTCTGCCACGAACGGTCCGATTGGCGCCTGTCGCCGGAATTTGGTCGTGTCGAGCCGCCGGTCGCGCAGTTCGCTCCACAGCTTCGCTCCGGCGTCCGTCATGTCGCGGCGAAGCTTTCGGGCGAAGCGGCGTTTTGCTTCCGGAACGGGCTGGTGCGGCATCGCGACCATGATAACAGTGCCGGCGCCCCGTCCAACACCCCTCCTCCGACCGAGCTTCGCTCGGCCACCTTCTCCCACAAGGGGAGAAGGGGAGGCTGGCGCGGCGCTGCTGCCGGTCGCGGGGGTCGATGGCTGGCAGTGAGGACGCGGCAGCGCATGCCTTCTCCCCTTGTGGGAGAAGGTGGATCGGCGCGCAGCGCCGAGACGGATGAGGGGTGCTGGCCGGAGCGCCGGCCATTTCAAAGAACTGAGGCGCTGAGACGCTTGGCCACGCGGTGCAGGAATAACCGAGGTTGCCTCCCTTCCAGACCCATTCCCGCTTGACGATGCCCCTTGCAATCCTCTCCTCTTTCCCTTATTGCAAATGAATTGCAACTGCGAAAGAGAGAGCCAGTCGCTTGGACCAGCTATCTGACGACATCCTCACCGGATGGCGCCGCGCCCGCGGCGAGGCTTCCCTTTCCGACGTCCACCGCTCGATCCCGGTCTACCGCGCCGGCCCGTCCTGGCGCCGCGCGCTCGCCTTCCTCGGCCCCGGCTACATGGTCGCCGTCGGCTACATGGACCCCGGCAACTGGGCGACCTCGATCGCCGGCGGCTCGAAGTTCGGCTACACGCTGCTCGTCGTCGCGCTCGTCTCCAACATCATGGCGATCGTGCTGCAGTCGCTCGCAGCCCGCCTCGCCATCGCCTCGGGCCGCGATCTCGCCCAGGCCTGCCGCGACGCCTATCCGCGCCCCGTCGCCTTCGTGCTGTGGCTGCTCGCCGAGACGGCCATCATCGCCACCGACATCGCCGAGGTGATCGGCACCGCGATCGGCCTCAATTTGATCTTCGGCCTGCCGCTCGAGCTCGGCGTCATCATCACCGCGCTCGACGTCTTCCTCATCCTTTGGCTGCAGAAGCTCGGCTTCCGCTGGGTCGAGGCCTTCGTCATCGCGCTGCTGGGCGTCATCGCGGTGTGCTTCGCCGCCCAGATCGTGCTCGCCGATCCCGAGTGGGGCGCCGTGCTGCGCGGCTTCGCGCCGACCACCGAGATCGTCACCAACCCCGAGATGCTCTATCTCGCGCTCGGCATCCTCGGCGCCACCGTCATGCCGCACAACCTCTACCTCCATTCCGGCATCGTGCAGACGCGCGCCTGGGGCGAGAGCCTGCCCGAGAAGCGCGAGGCGCTGCGCTTCGCCACCATCGATTCCACCGTGGCGCTGATGTTCGCGCTGCTGGTCAACGCCTCGATCCTCATCCTCGCCGCCGCCACCTTCCACGTCTCGGGCCGCACCGAGGTGGCCGAGATCGGCGACGCGCACGCGCTGCTCGCGCCGCTGCTGGGCGCCGCGATCGCGCCGACGCTGTTCGGCGTGGCGCTGCTCGCCTGCGGCCTGAACTCGACCGTGACGGCCACGCTCGCCGGCCAGATCGTCATGGAGGGCTTCCTGCGCATCCGCCTGCCGGCCTGGATGCGCCGGCTGATCACCCGCGGCATCGCCATCATCCCGGCCGCCGGCGTCACCGTCTGGTACGGCGAGAGCGGCACCGCCCACCTGCTGATCCTCACCCAGGTGATCCTGTCGCTGCAGCTCTCCTTCGCCGTCTTCCCGCTCGTCATGTTCACGGCCGACCGCGCCCGCATGGGCGACCTCGTCGCGCCGCGCTGGCTCGCCGCCTTCGCCTGGGTGATCGCGCTGGTCATCGCCGTCCTCAACGTCAAGCTCGTCTGGGACTTCTTCCTCGCGGCCTGATCCTCCCCTGCGAAGCGGGGGAGGGGGACCGTGCGAAGCATGGTGGAGGGGGCCGTGCGGCAGCGCTCCGCCGCTTTTCCCGCTTTGCCTTTGGCCCGCCGCCCTGCTAATTGCCCGGCCCATGACCGTAACGAACGCCGCACCGACCACGCCGCCGCTCGACCACATCCGCAACTTCGCCATCGTCGCCCATATCGACCATGGCAAGTCGACGCTCGCCGACCGGCTGATCCAGATGACCGGCGGCCTCGACGCACGCGAGATGGCCGGCAAGGAGCAGGTGCTCGATTCGATGGACATCGAGCGCGAGCGCGGCATCACCATCAAGGCCCAGACCGTGCGGCTCAACTACCGTGCGCGCAACGGCGAGGACTACGTCCTCAACCTGATCGACACGCCCGGCCACGTCGACTTCGGCTACGAGGTCTCGCGCAGCCTGCGCGCCTGCGAGGGCTCGCTGCTCGTCGTCGACGCCAGCCAGGGCGTCGAGGCGCAGACGCTCGCCAACGTCTACCAGGCGATCGACGCCGACCACGAGATCGTCGTCGTCTTGAACAAGATCGACCTGCCGGCCGCCGAGCCCGAGCGCGTCAAGGAGCAGGTCGAGGAGGTGATCGGTCTCGACGCCTCCGACGCCGTCATGATCTCGGCCAAGACCGGCATCGGCATCGAGGACGTGCTGGAGGCGATCGTCACGAAGCTGCCCGCCCCCAGGGAGGGCGACGCCGCGGCCCCGCTCAAGGCCATGCTGGTCGACTCCTGGTACGACGCCTATCTCGGCGTCGTCGTCTTGGTGCGCGTCATCGACGGCACGCTGAAAAAGGGCCAGCAGATCCGCATGATGGGCACCGGCGCGCGCTACGACGTCGAGCGCACCGGCGTGTTCACCCCCAAGATGGTGGCGGTGGATTCCCTCGGCCCCGGCGAGTTCGGCTACATCACCGCCTCCATCAAGGAGGTGGCCGACACCCGCGTCGGCGACACCATCACCGACGACCGCAAGCCGACCGCCACCCCGCTGCCGGGCTTCAAGCCGGCCCAGCCGGTGGTCTTCTGCGGCCTCTTCCCGGTCGATGCCGCCGACTTCGAGGCCCTGCGCGCCGCGATGGGCAAGCTGCGCCTCAACGATGCCAGCTTCTCCTTCGAGATGGAGACGTCCGCCGCCCTCGGCTTCGGCTTCCGCTGCGGCTTCCTCGGCCTCTTGCATCTCGAGATCGTCCAGGAGCGGCTGGAGCGCGAGTTCGACCTCGACCTGATCGCCACCGCGCCCTCCGTCGTCTACCGGCTGGTGATGACCGACGGCCGCACGATCGAGCTGCACAACCCCGCCGACATGCCGGACGTGGTGAAGATCGCCCATATCGAGGAGCCGTGGATCCGCGCTACCATCCTCACCCCCGACGACTATCTCGGCGGCATCCTCAAGCTGTGCCAGGAGCGGCGCGGCGTGCAGGTCGAGCTCACCTATGTCGGCAAGCGGGCCATGCTCACCTACGACCTGCCGCTCAACGAGGTGGTGTTCGACTTCTACGACCGGCTGAAGTCGATCTCCAAGGGCTACGCCTCCTTCGACTACCAGTTGACCGACTACCGCGAGGGCGACCTCGTCAAGATGTCGATCCTGGTCAACGACGAGCCGGTCGACGCGCTCTCCATGCTGGTCCACCGCTCGGCGGCCGAGAAGCGCGGCCGCGTCATGTGCGAGAAGCTCAAGGAGCTTATCCCGCAGCACATGTTCAAGATCCCGATCCAGGCCGCGATCGGCGGCCGCATCGTCGCCCGCGAGACCATCTCCGCGCTCAGGAAGGACGTCACTGCAAAATGTTACGGTGGTGATGTGACCCGCAAGCGAAAACTGCTGGAGAAGCAGAAGGAGGGCAAGAAGCGCATGCGCCAGTTCGGCAAGGTCGAGATCCCCCAGGCTGCCTTCATCGAGGCGTTGAAGATGGGGGATTGACGCCGAAGCTGGCGATCTCCCCCCTTGTGGGGGAGATGTCCGGCAGGACAGAGGGGGGCGCTGTCCCGCTGACCGTTCAGTGGATAAGGCAGAACCAGCTTTCCAAGGTTCGCGCCGCCCCTCGCCTGCCTGCCGGCATCCTCTCCCCATGAGCGGCGAGCAGAAGGCAGCCGCCGCGCCCTGCGTCTTTCCTCTCCCCCGGGCAGGGGGAGAGGTGGCCGGCAAAGCCGGCCGGAGTGGGGGTGCTTCCGCCTGCGCCCCGTCGAACCCGGGAGAACCCCGCCATGCGCGCGCTCGTCCAACGTGTCTCCGAGGCCTCCGTCACCGTCGACGGGACCGTCGCCGGCGCCATCGGCCCCGGCCTGCTGGTCCTCGTCTGCGCCATGCGCGGCGACACCGAGGCCCGGTCCACATGGCTCGCCCGCAAGCTGGTGAACCTGCGCATCTTCCGCGACGACGAGCGCCGCATGAACCGCTCGCTGCTCGATACGGGCGGCTCAGCCCTCGTCGTCAGCCAGTTCACGCTCGCCGCCGAGACGAAGGGCAACCGCCCCGGCTTCTCCACCGCCGCCGCCCCCGACGAAGGCCGCCGCCTCTACGAGCACTTCTCCGAAGCCCTGCGCGCCCACGGCGTCACGACGGCCAACGGCATCTTCGCCGCCGACATGAAGGTCGCCCTCGTCAACGACGGCCCGGTGACGATCTGGCTGGAAGGCTAAGGCAGAGCATCGGGCCTAGCGTTGCGTGATCAGAATGGACGATGCTGATCGTAAAGGTTCACGAGTCGGAGACTCATAGCATGTCGGCTGACCCGGTATCTCTTTGCCAGCTTCTCTACCTTAGCATCTGAATCCAAGGCCTCGATAGCATCGTCTGCATCTAGAAAAGCTTTCGGCATTAGAAGAGAGGCAGAAAAGTAATTGGCCTCTATCTCCTCGACATCAGTAGCTTGAGAGGATTCTGCTGACCGGAAATTTATGCGGTAATCTCGGTCAAAATGCGAAGATATACCTTCGTGAAGAAGGTAGTGCCCAAACTCATGAGCAATGGTAAACCGCCTCCGAGCTCCGCTCTGCTGAGAGTTTATTCCTATGATTAAGGCGTTTGAATTTCTAACTAACAATCCGGAGACCTCTCCAAGGTCTCCTTCCCTAATCTCTATGCCAAACTTTTTTACCAGACGATCAACTGGAACGGGTGGATCGAATACGGCATTCTCCTGCAATATGCGATCAACTATTTGATTGATTTTCCAGTAGCGAGCGCGCAGCGGCCGCGTCGGATTCATTTCCGCCTCCCTGTTCGCTGTAGCTGGGCCACCATCTGGGCTACCTCGGGGGACACGAGTTCAAGGGCAGGCAATTGCTGTCCTGATGCCTCACTCGGCAGTAGCGCGGCTGGCGATGCGCCCAACGCGTCAGCGAACGAAAAAAGTTGATGGACCAATACGGACTGACGCCCGCGCTCAATGTTCGTAATTGAGGTTCGCGAAAGACCAACTTTAGTGGCTAAGACGTCTTGGCTCATTCCGACGGATTCCCGCCGAGACCGGATATTGGCGCCTAACGACGCATATATAGCTTCTCTCATGCGACCAGCGATCTCCATAAAAATCAGGATAGTCAATTTCGCAAACATGTCAATCTAGCAAACATAAAGAAATCTTTATGGAGGAATGTTTGTAATACAAACATAAAAATTCTATGACAGTGTAGATTGACAGATATCTAAGCGGCCGTTACGCCAAGACGTCCAGTCCTCCCGACTCGACGTTGACCGCAATCCAAGCTCTCGAAAGGAGAGGGGAAATGTACCGCTTTCGCATCAAGGACGCCGCAAATGGCCAGTATCGCGTCCAGTTCACGTACAACTCGGAAGTGATGGTCTGGTCCGAAAACTACGTGTCCAAGGCCGGCGCCCAGAATTGTATCGCCTCGCTCAAGGCAAACGCCGGTTCGGCAACGATCGTCGACCTTACGCTGGGCGAGACCGGCTCCGGTTATCGCTTCGAGATTGTGCTCGCTAGCAACGGACAGTTCTTCACCCGCTTCAAGTCTCCGAACGGCGAAACGATGGTCCGTTCTGAGACCTATACGGCCAAGCAGAACGCCAAGAATTGCGCCGAGTCGGTGAGTAAGAATGCGAAGGATGCCACCACCGTTGATGAGACCGCGTCGAAGGCGGCCTGATCTCAACAGCCCTGAAAGGAGGTGAGTTCAATCACTAAGTCGAATCGCGAAGTCACGAGTGCAAAGGCTGCGTCTGCGGCATCGAAGGTTCTGCGCAATCCTTCATCTTCGAAGGCTGCGAAGAGCGCTGCGGCTTCGGCGCTGACCCAGCGTCCGAACCGCAACAAGTGAGGCTTTGGGCGCGGTGGCATTCAACCACCGCGCCCAAATGAACGGCATCAAAAAGGACACGCCCGCCTCCATCCCCCCGTGCAAGTCTAATCCACAAGGCAATTTCCTTTTTTCTTCTAGCCATTCGCATCTTTTTCACTCGATTCTATCCCCACCCTCTCCACCCCCTCCCATAATCCTCCTGCCTTTCCTGCCGGGATCGCTGGTCGCGACGGTGGTCAGCGGGGAGAGGCCGGCGCCTCCGTTCCGCCCTCGTGAGGCGGGGCCGGGGACGCTGCGCCCAAGGGTTCCCCCTCGGCCACTACGGGTCGGGCGTGACGGACGGTTCACTAGAACCCCGCGAAGCTCCTTGGGCGAAGCGGGGGGAAGCGGAACGGGCGCGGCGAAAAATCGCCGGACGGGCGGCCGCGCGGTCGCGCATGCAAGAGAGATGAGCGGCCGCGCGGCCGCCCGTCTTCCCGGATCTTTCACCAGCTCGGCCAGAGGACGCGAGAACGATGACGCATGCCCGAAAATCCCCGAGGAGGCGCTGCGAGGTCCAGGCGGCGGACGACGCGGCGACGAGCGAACCGCAATACACCCGCATCGAGTACGGCCCGGAGGGCGAACCGCCGATCGCCTGGGACCCGTGGCCGCTGCCCGATTTCGTGCGCGGCGACCAGACCGACGAGCAGTGGGCGTCGATCGTCGCGAACCGCCAGTACCAGCGCGAGCTGTTCGGCATCATCCGCGCGCTCTACCAGCGCGTGGCGACCGACCGCGGCATGCCGGGGGCTTGCACGCGCCGCGCCTGCCGGCGCACCCGCGCCTGCTGTGGCCGCCGGCCTTTTCCCCGCGACCATAGCGTCTGCTCGCTGCTGCCGCCCTGCGTGCCGATGGACGACGAGCACTTCTTCGGCATGCGCGACGAGGCCCGGCCGATCGTGCTGCGCTTCGCCGCGGCCGGCGCGGAGGCGGGGCGGCCGGACTGGTCGAATCGATGAATGCCCGCTGGCCGGGCGGGCGGGGGCCGATTCCGCTTCACCGCGCCGCCGAAAGTGCTAATGGCGGGGGATGCATGCGCCGTCCTCCCCGCTCGTCCCCGGTCCCCTCTATCTCGGAATAGACACCGGCGGCACCTACACCGACGCGGTGCTGTGGTCGCAGCAGCGCGGTGCCGTCGTCGCCAAGGCGAAGGCGCTGACCACCCGCCACGACCTCGCCGTCGGGATCGCGGGCGCGGTCGGCGCGGTGCTCGGCCGGGCGGGTGCGGCGGCCTCCGCCGTGCGGCTGGTGTCGATGTCGACCACGCTCGCCACCAACGCGCTGGTCGAGGGCCAGGGCAACCGGGCGGCCCTCGTCATGGTCGGCTTCGACGAGGCCGACCTCGCCCGCGACGGCCTGCGCGAGGCGCTCGGCACCGACCCGCTGGTGCGGCTCGCCGGCGGCCACGACGTCCACGGCAATGCGCGTGCGCTCGACCTCGCGCCGCTGGAGGCGGCGCTGCCGGAGCTGGCGGGGTCCGTCACCGCCTTCGCCGTCTGCGCCATGTTCGCCGTGCGCAACCCGGCCCACGAGCTCGCCGTCGCCGAGCTGATCCGGGCCCGCACCGGCCTGCCGGTCACCGCCAGCCACGAGCTCTCGGCGAAGCTCGGCGGCCCGCGCCGGGCGCTGACGACGCTGCTGAACGCCCGCCTCGTCGGCCTGATCGACCGGCTGGTCGCGGCGACGGAGGACTACCTGGCGGCGAACGGCATCGCCGCCCCGCTGATGGTGGTGCGCGGCGACGGCGCGCTGGTCTCGGCGGCCTTCGCCCGCCAGCGGCCGATCGAGACGATCCTGTCCGGCCCCGCCGCCAGCCTCGTCGGCGCCCGCCATTTGACCGGGCTGGACGACGCGCTGGTCTCCGACATCGGCGGCACCACCACCGACGTCGCCGTGCTCGACGGCGGCCGGCCGCGGCTCGACCCCGAGGGCGCCATGGTCGGCGGCTGGCGCACCATGGTCGAGGCCGTCGCCATGCGCACGTTCGGCCTCGGCGGCGATTCGGAGGTCGCGCTCGCCGACGGCGCGCTGGAGGCGAAGCTGAAGCTCGGCCCGCGCCGGCTGGTGCCGCTGGCGCTCGCCGCCCACCTCCACGGCGATGCCGTCATCCGCGTCCTCGAACGCCAGCACGGCGCCTCCAGCCCCGGCCGCCTCGACGGCCGGCTCGCCCTCCGCACCGGCCTGCCCGAGCGCTTCGCCGCCGGCCTCGCGCCGGCCGAGGCGCGGCTCTACGCGACGGTGACGGACGCGCCGCAGGCCGTCGACGGGCTGGTCTACTCGACCTCGCAGGTCGCCACGCTCAACCGCCTCGTCCGGCGCGGGCTGGTGCACCTGTCGGGCTTCACGCCGTCGGACGCGGCCCACGTGCTCGGCCGCCAGTCGAACTGGAACGCCGAGGCCGCGCGGCTGGGCGCCGCCCTTTTCGCCCGCCGCCGCGACGGCCGCGGTGACCCGCTCGGCGGCACGCCGGAGGAAATCTCGGCGCGCGTGCTTTCCGAGATCACGCGCCGCTCGGCCGAGGTGGTGTTCGAGACGGCCTTCGCCGAGGACGGCATAGGCGGGGCGGAAGCCGTGGCGCATGCCTTCGTGCAGAACGCGCTGGACGGCCGCTCCGGCATCGCGCGCTTCACGCTCGGCCTCGACCGGCCGATCGTCGGCCTCGGCGCGTCGGCCTCGCTGCACTATGCCGGGCTGCCCGGTCTGACCGGCACCGGTTGCATAATTCCCGAGGATGCCGACGTGGCCAATGCGCTGGGCGCCGTCGTCGGGCAGGTGCGGGTGGCGGTCGAGGCGGTGGTCTCGCAGCCCAATCCCGGCCAGTTCCGGGTCTCGGCCGGCGAGATGCTGCGCGATTTCGCCACCGAGGCGGAGGCGCTGGAGGCGGCAAGCGAGGAGGCGCTGCGTCTGGCGCGGGCGAAAGCCGAGGCCGCCGGCGCCGTCGACCTGCGCACCGACGTCGAGACCGAGATCGCGACGGCCGAGATCCGCGGCGAGCGCAGCTTCGTGGAAGCGCGCGTCGTCGCAACCGCCTCGGGACGCCCGCGCATCGCGGCCGAGGCTCAGGCGCGGTAGAGCCGGACCGGCTTTTCGCTGCGCTTCAGCACGCCCTTCGCCTCGAGGTCGAGCTGCACGCACTTGATCCACCAGCCGGCCTTGTCGCCGCCGGGAAACAGCGCCGCCGGCAGCAGCGGCACGACGAGCGGCTTGATTGCCGCGACCGCCATGCCGGGCGGCGCGTCGGGCAGCACCGCCAGCATGGCCGTCTTCATCGCCTCGTACTTGCCCGCATCCACCCGATGCCTCGATCCGGGGGAAATGATGTTCTCGACCTCGACCGTCGGTCCCTTCGCCATGTTGCTTCCTTCCGTTGTGTTTTTCATGAGCCAAGGACGTGCGCCAGTCACGGTTCCCGACAGTGGCCCTCGCGCTTTCCCCTTCTTTTGCGCGAAACGCTTTGCAGCCGGCGCGAATTGACCCTGCGGGACGGCCATGCCATTGCCGGTCCGGCAATATCCGAAGGGTGGAAGATCTGGCATGACGAAGCGCGTTGACAGGAATGGCCTCGCCGTTGCGGCGGAGCTGGCGGGGTTCATCGAGGACGAGGCGATCGCCGGGACCGGCGTCGAGCCGGAGCGCTTCTGGCGCGATTTCTCGGCCATCGTGCACGACCTCGCGCCGAAGAACCGCGCCCTGCTCGCGCGCCGCGACGAGCTGCAGGACAGGATCGACGGCTGGTATCGCGACAACGGCGCGCCGGCCGACATGGCGGCCTATGAGGGCTTCCTGCGCGAGATCGGCTACCTCCAGCCCGAGGGGCCGGACTTTCACGTCACCACGCAGAACGTCGATCCCGAGATCGCGACGATCGCCGGGCCGCAGCTCGTCGTGCCGGTGATGAACGCGCGCTACGCGCTGAACGCGGCCAACGCCCGCTGGGGTTCGCTCTACGACGCGCTCTACGGCACCGACGCGATCCCCGAGACGGACGGCGCCGAGAAGGGCAGGGGCTACAACCCGAAGCGCGGCGACAAGGTGATCGCCTGGGCGCGCCGCTTCCTCGACGACAGCGCGCCGCTCGACGGCGCCTCGTGGGCCGAGGCCAAGAGCTTCGACGTGGCGATGGGCCGGCTGGCGGTGACGCTCGCCGACGGCCGCATGACCGGCCTGATCGACGGCGCCCAGTTCGCCGGCTATCGCGGCGACCCTTCCGAGCCGACCCACATCCTGCTGCGCCGCAACGGCCTGCATGTCGAGATCGTCATCGACGGGACTTCCGCGATCGGCAGGACGGACGCCGCGCACATCGCGGACGTCTGGCTGGAATCGGCGCTGACGACGATCCAGGACTGCGAGGATTCGGTCGCCGCCGTCGACGCCGAGGACAAGGTCGTCGTCTACCGCAACTGGCTCGGCCTGATGAAGGGCGACCTCGCCGACACGTTCGACAAGGGCGGGCGGCAGGTGACGCGCACGCTCAACCCCGACCGCGACTATGTCGGCGCCGACGGCAAGCCGTTCACGCTGCCCGGCCGCTCGCTGATGCTGGTGCGCAATGTCGGCCACCTGATGACCAACCCGGCGATCCTCGACCGCGACGGCAACGAGGTGCCGGAAGGCATCATGGACGCGATGGTGACGGGCCTGATCGCGCTGCACGACGTCGGTCGCGCCGGGGGACCGAACGGCCGCCGCGCCAATAGCCGCGCCGGCTCGATGTACGTCGTGAAGCCCAAGATGCACGGCCCCGACGAGGTCGCCTTCGCCGCCGAGATCTTCGGGCGCGTCGAGGCCGCGCTCGGCATGAAGCCGGCCACCATCAAGATGGGCATCATGGACGAGGAGCGCCGCACCACGGTCAACCTCAAGGAGGCGATCCGCGCCGCCAAGGACCGCGTGGTGTTCATCAACACCGGCTTCCTCGACCGCACCGGCGACGAGATCCACACCTCGATGGAAGCCGGCCCGATGATCCGCAAGGGCGACATGAAGCAGGCCGCGTGGATCAATGCCTACGAGCAGTGGAACGTCGACATCGGCCTGTCCTGCGGGCTTTCCGGCCACGCCCAGATCGGCAAGGGCATGTGGGCCATGCCCGACCTGATGGCGGCCATGCTGGAGCAGAAGATCGCGCACCCGAAGGCCGGCGCCAACACCGCCTGGGTGCCGTCGCCGACGGCCGCGACGCTGCATGCCACCCACTACCACAAGGTCGACGTGCACGCCGTGCAGGAGAGCCTCAAGAGCCGGCCGCGCGCGAAGCTCTCGGACATCCTGTCGGTGCCGGTCGCGACCCGTCCCAACTGGTCGCGCGAGGACATCCAGAAGGAGCTCGACAACAACGCGCAGGGCATCCTCGGCTACGTCGTGCGCTGGGTCGACCAGGGCGTCGGCTGCTCCAAGGTGCCGGACATCAACGATGTCGGCCTGATGGAGGACCGCGCCACGCTGCGCATCTCCTCGCAGCACATCGCCAACTGGCTGCGCCACGGCGTCTGCGACGAGGCGCAGGTGATGGAGACGTTTGCGCGCATGGCGGCGGTCGTCGACCGCCAGAACGCCGGCGACCCGCTCTACCGGCCGATGGCGCCCGACTTCGACGGCTCGATCGCCTTCCAGGCCGCCTGCGACCTCGTCCTCAAGGGCCGCCAGCAGCCCAACGGCTACACCGAGCCGATCCTGCACCGCAGGAGGCTGGAGCTGAAGGCGAAGCAGAGCGTATAGGTCGCCGTCCGGGAACGCTGTTGCCCTACGTTGCCCCCCTCTGTCCTGCCGGACATCTCCCCCACAGGGGGGGAGATCGGCCGGCCGTTTTCTCGTCGTTCCTCCTGCAACGTCGGCGATTGGCGAAAGCCAGGCTGACAGCCAATCTCCCCCCTCGTGGGGGAGATGTCCGGCAGGACAGAGGGGGGCAACGTAGGGCGCAAGCCTTCCGAGGGAGGCTCCAGTGATCCTCCTCGCCCTCGACACCGTCGCCAACCTCTGCGCGGCCAGCGTCTGGGACGCCGATGCCGGGCGCGAGCTTTCGCGTTGCGTGCGCGATCCGGGCAAGGGGCATGCCGAGATACTGATGTCGGTGATCGACGCGGCGCTGGCTGCAGCGGGCAGGGCCTATGCCGATCTCGGCGGCATCGCGGTCGCGGCCGGGCCGGGCTCGTTCACCGGCATCCGCGTCGGCGTCTCCACCGCGCGTGGCCTCGCCTTGGCGCTCTCGATCCCCGCGACCGGCGTCTCGACGCTCGATGCGCTGGCCGATGAGGCGCGGGCCGCCTTTCCCGGCCGTCCGGTGCTCGTCGCCCTCGACGCCCGCCGCGACGAGATCTACGTCGCCACCTACGGTCCGGACGACACGCAATCGGCCGCGCCGCGCATCGTGCGGCTGCCGGAGGCGGTCGAGCTTGCCAGGCAGGGCGCTCCGGTGCTCGCCGGCAATGCCGCGGCGATGATCGCGAACGCGGCAGGCGGCGGCTTCTTCGACATTGTCACCGAAGCCGCCACCGCCGATATCGCGACCTATGCGCGGCTGGCGGTCCGGCAGGGCTTTTCCGGCGAAAAGCCGCGCCCGCTCTACCTGCGCGGCGCCGACGCCAAGCCGCAGGAAGGCTTCGCCCTTCCGCGCAAGGACGCCTGATGCGCCTGCCCTTCACGCGCCCCAGGAGCTTCACGATCATCCGGCTTACGGCCCGTGACGCGGCAGTTCTGGAAGGGTTGCACCGCGAGGACTTCTCGCGACCGTGGTCGGCGGCCGAGTTCGAGGGACTGATCGCGCAGCCGACCGTGTTCGGCTACATCGCCGTGCCGGACGGCAGGCCGCGCCACGAGGCGGTCGGCTTCGTGCTGGCGCGGCTGGCGGCCGGCGAGGCCGAGATCCTGACCGTCGCGGTCTCCCGCGCCTGCCGCCGCCTGGGCCTCGGCCGGCGGCTGATGGATGCGGTGCTGCGCGACCTGCACGCGCAGCGCGCCGAGGCGCTGTTCCTCGAGGTCGACGAGACCAACGCGCCGGCGATCGCGCTCTACCGGCGGCTCGGCTTCGCCGAGGTCGGCCGCCGCGAGGGCTACTACCAGCATGCCGGCGGCAGCCGCACCGGCGCGCTTGTCATGCGCCGCGATCTTCGCTAGCCGTCGGGCAACGGCAGTTTCGGGGAGAACGATGATCGGCGGGCTGCGCGCGACTGTGGCGCTCACGGGGGTCGCCGTCGTGACGCCGCCGATGATGCTGGCGCAGTGGGTGGCCGTGCGCACCGGCCTGTTCAGCGACCGCGTCCTGCCGCCGATCTGGCACCGCTTCATCCTCAAGGTGCTCGGCATCCGCCTTCACGTCGTCGGCGAGATCGTGCGCGACCGGCCGCTGCTGATCGCCTCCAACCACGTCTCCTGGACCGACATCATGGTGGCTGGCGCCACCGCGCCGGTGAACTTCATCGCCAAGTCGGAGATCTCGCGCTGGCCGCTCGGCGGCACGCTGGCCAGGCTCCAGCGCACCGTCTTCGTCGAGCGCGACCGCCGCCGCGCCTCGGGCGACCAGGCCGGCGAGGTGGCCGAACGGCTGGTGGCGGGCGACGCGATCGTATTGTTCGCGGAAGGTACGACCGGCGACGGCAACCTGATGCTGCCGTTCAAGACGACGCTGTTCGGCGCCGCCAGCATGACGGTCGACGCCGGGCGGGCGGGAAGCGTCGCCATCCAGCCGATGGCGATCGTCTACACCCGCTTCCACGGCATGCCGATGAACCGGCAGGGCCGCATGCGCGCCTCCTGGATCGGCGACAGCGCGCTGGTGCCGCATCTGATGGGCCTGCTGAAGGAAGGGGCGGTCGACGTCGAGGTGCATTTCGGCGAGCCGGTCGAGTATCACCCCGGCTCGAGCCGCAAGCAGGTGGCGCAGGAGATCGAGCGCCGCGTCAGGGAGCTGTTCGTCTCCGCGCAGCGCCAGCCGCAGGTCGCGCGGCAGTCCCGGCGGGCAAGGGCGCTTCCATCGCGGCCCGAAAGGCATTAGACAGCCGCGGATGGACACCGAAACGCTTGCCGGGCAGCAGGCCGCGCCGCGCGAGGCGGCGGCCAGGAAGGTCTTCGTCAAGACCTATGGCTGCCAGATGAACGTCTACGACAGCCAGCGCATGGCCGATGCGCTGGCCGCCGACGGCTATGTCGCGACCGACGCGCCCGAGGATGCCGACCTCGTCCTGCTCAACACCTGCCACATCCGCGAGAAGGCGGCGGAGAAGGTCTATTCCGAGCTCGGCCGCATCCGCGACATGAGGGAACTGCGCGCCCGCGCCGGCCGCGAGACGCTGATCGGCGTCACCGGCTGCGTCGCCCAGGCGGAGGGGCAGGAGATCCTGCGCCGTGCGCCGGCGGTCGACCTCGTCGTCGGCCCGCAGACCTACCACCGCCTGCCCGAGGTGGTGAGGAAGGCGCGCGCGGGCGAGAAGGTCGTCGAGACCGACTACGCCATCGAGGACAAGTTCGAGCACCTGCCGGCGCCGCGTACGACCGCGGTGAGAAGCCGCGGCGTCACCGCCTTCCTGACCGTGCAGGAGGGCTGCGACAAGTTCTGCACCTTCTGCGTGGTGCCCTATACGCGCGGCTCGGAAGTGTCGCGGCCGGTGGCGCAGATCGTGGCGGAGGCCGAGCGCCTGGCGGCGGCCGGCGTGCGCGAGGTCACCCTGCTCGGCCAGAACGTCAACGCCTGGCACGGCGAGGGCGCGGCCAACGGGGTAAAGACACGGCAATGGGGGCTAGGCGAGCTGTTGTTCCGGCTGGCCGAAATCCCCGGCATCGCCCGGCTGCGCTATACGACCAGCCATCCGCGCGACATGGACGACGCCCTGATCGCGGCCCATCGCGATCTGCCCGCGCTGATGCCCTACCTGCACCTGCCGATCCAGTCGGGCTCGGACCGCATCCTCAAGGCGATGAACCGCCGGCATACGGCGGCCGACTATCTGCGGCTGATCGACCGCATCCGCGCCGCGCGGCCCGACATCGCCATGTCGGGCGACTTCATCGTCGGCTTCCCCGGCGAGAGCGACGCCGATTTCGAGGCGACGATGGAAATCGTGCGCGAGGTCGGCTACGCGCAGGCCTTCTCGTTCAAATATTCGCCGCGCCCCGGAACACCGGCCGCGGAAAACGCGTTGCAGGTGGCGGAAGCGGTCAAGGACGAGCGGCTGCAGCGCCTGCAGGCGCTGCTTTCTGAGCAGCAGGCGGCCTTCGCGCAGAGCCTCGTCGGCCGGCGGATCGGCCTGCTGATCGAGAAGCCGGGCCGGCACCCCGGACAGATGGTCGGACGCTCGCCCTGGCTGCAGCCCGTGATTGTTGATGAAAAGGCCGGTGGAATCGGTGACATTGTCGAAGTACGAATCACCAGGGCTCCCGCGAACACCCTGTTCGCCGAGCCGGTCTGAGGGGGCATTCCTCCACTTGGGGAGAGCTTGTTGAGCGCCGCCACCGAACTGAAGCAAGCGCCTTCGGGCGCATCCGATCTGGCGCACATCGTACTGACCTTCGACAACAACAAGCACGCGAGCGCGCTCTACGGCCAATTCGACGAGAACTTGGCGCGCGTCGAGCAGAAGCTCGGCGTCGACATCCGCTCGCGCGGCAACCAGCTCTCGATCAAGGGCGACCCGGTCGCGGCCGAGCAGGCGCGCCGTGCGCTCGACCATCTCTACGGCATGTTGCAGAAGGGTCAGGACGTGGCGCCGTCCGACGTCGACGGCGCGGTGCGGCTGGCGATCGCGGCCGACGACCAGCTCTCGCTGCCGACGCTGGAGCGCAAGGGCAAGATGGCGGCCGCGCAGTTCTCCACCCGCAAGCGCACCATCTATGCCCGCTCGGCCAACCAGGACGCCTACATGCGGGCGCTGGAGCGGTCCGAGCTCGTCTTCGGCATCGGCCCGGCGGGCACCGGCAAGACCTATCTGGCGGTCGCCTATGCGGCGATGCTTTTGGAGCGCGGCATGGTCGAGCGGCTGATCCTGTCGCGGCCGGCGGTCGAGGCCGGCGAGCGGCTGGGCTTCCTGCCCGGCGACATGAAGGAGAAGGTCGACCCTTACCTGCGCCCGCTCTACGACGCGCTCTACGACATGATGCCGGCCGACAAGGTCGAGCGCGCCATCGCGGCCGAGGTGATCGAGATCGCGCCGCTCGCCTTCATGCGCGGCCGCACCTTGCGCAACGCCGCCATCATCCTCGACGAGGCGCAGAACACCACGCCGATGCAGATGAAGATGTTCCTGACGCGTCTGGGCGAAGGCGGCCGCATGATCGTCACCGGCGACCCGAGCCAGATCGACCTGCCGCCCAACACGACCTCCGGGCTGGTGCAGGCGCTGCGCGTGCTCGACGGCGTGCCGGGCATCGTCACCGTGCGCTTCAACGAGACCGACGTGGTGCGCCACCCGCTGGTGGCCCAGATCGTCGCCGCCTACGACCGCGAGACCGCGGCCGGCGGCGGCCCCAAGCCGCGGGGCTGATGGCTCGATCTTCCATGCCCCGCAACGCCGCCCTGCCTGACACACGCCCGCCCGCGGGCCTGGCGATCGCCGTCGCGGTCGAGGCGGGCGACTGGCCGGGCGAGGAAGAGCTGGAGGCGCTGGCGCAGCGCGTGACGGCCGCCGCGGTCGCCGATCTCGGCCTTGCCGTCCCCGATGGCTGCGAGCTGGGCGTCACCTTCACCGACGATGCCGCCATCCGCGCCCTCAACGCCGAATGGCGCGGCAAGGACAAGCCGACCAACGTGCTGTCCTTCCCGGCCTTCTCCGTAAGTGTCGACGCACCATTGCCGCCGATGCTGGGCGACATCGTGCTCGCCCATGAGACCGTGGCGCGCGAGGCGCGGGAGGAGGAGAAGCCGTTCGGCGACCACCTCGCGCACCTCGTCCTGCACGGCTTCCTGCACCTCGTCGGCTACGATCATGAGACCGACATGGAAGCGGAGCAGATGGAGGCTGCGGAGCGGCGAATCCTGGCCGGCCTTGCGATTCCCGATCCCTACGCATAATTGAAGGCCCAAACGGCACACCATGATGAACGAACACGCACAGCCCGCCCCCGTCGCCGCCCCGAGCGGCGACACGCCCGGCGGCGAACAGGGGGACGGAAGTCCGGACCCCAGTCCGCGACAGTCGGGCCCTACGATCTTCCAGCGCGTCGCCGGCCTCCTGAGGCCCCGCAACGGCTCCTCGCTGCGCGAGGACCTGACCGACGCGCTCTCCGAGACCACCGCCGAGGAGTTCTCGCCCGCCGAGCGCGCGATGCTGAAGAACATCCTGCGGCTGCGCGAAGTGCGCGTCGAGGACGTGATGGTACCGCGCGGCGACGTCGAGGCGGTGGATCTTTCCAGCACGCTGGGCGAGCTGCTCGCCCTTTTCGAGAAGTCCGGCCATTCGCGCATGCCCGTCTATGCCGAGACGCTGGACGACCCGCGCGGCATGGTCCACATCCGCGACGTGCTCGGCCACATCTCGCGCGCGGCGAGGCAGCGCAAGGGACGCGGCGCGCGCCGCCCGGGTCAGCCGAAGGACGGCGACAAGCCGGCCGATTCCGAGCGGCTCGACCTGTCGCGCGTCGAGCTCGGCCGCACCATCGGCGAGCTCGGCCTGATGCGGCCGATCCTGTTCGTGCCGCCCTCGATGCTGGCCTCAGACCTGATGGCGCGCATGCAGGCCGCCCGCATCCAGATGGCGCTGGTCATCGACGAATATGGCGGCACCGACGGCGTCGTCTCGCTCGAGGACATCGTCGAGATGGTGGTCGGCGACATCGAGGACGAGCATGACGAGGACGAGCCGCTGGTGACCAAGACCGGCGAAGGCGTCTTCGTCGTCGACGGCAAGGCCGAGATCGAGGACGTGGCCGAGATGATCGGCGACGCTTTCAAGGCCGGCGAGCACGAGGAGGACGTCGACACGATCGGCGGCATGATCTTCAACACGCTCGGCCGCGTGCCGGCCCGCGGCGAGGTGGTGCAGGCGATCCCCGGCTTCGAGTTCCACGTGCTCGACGCCGACCCGCGCCGCATCAAGCGCGTCCGCATCGTCCAGACCCGCGTGGGCGACCGCCGCCGCCGCGCAGCGCCGCGCGCCGCCGACCAGCCCGCCGAACCGGGGGCGTGAGCGCCCGCGGCAAGCTGTCGCGGGCCTTAGGGCGACCCAATCCGTAAGCAATAACGCACGTAAAGGCGTCGTCCCATTCGGCGATGCCGGATGCTGCTTTTCCCGCATGTGATTTGGCTCGGAATCGGCGGGCTGGTAAAACCACGCCGGTGATTCGCAAACCGTGACCGGAGATGGCGGGGGCCTCGCAGCAGATCCAGATGCAGCCAGCCCTCGCGCGCGCGGCCGACGCGGCGCGCGAGCCGGCGCTCTCGGCCTTCGCCGGGCGCCTGATGCTGCTGTGGGGCTGGCAGCGTTCGCTGGTGGCGCTGGTCGCCGGCGCGCTCGCCGCGCTGGCCCAGGCCCCGTTCGATTTTCCCGCGATCGGCTTCGTCTCCTTCCCCGTCCTCGTCTGGCTGCTCGACGGGGCGGCGGGCGATGCCGCGTCCGGGCGGCTGCGCAGGCTGCGGCCCTTCTTCGTCACCGGCTGGTGGTTCGGCTTCGGCTATTTCGTCGCTGGCCTCTGGTGGGTCGGCAACGCGATGCTGGTCGACATCGAGGAATATGCATGGGCGCTGCCGATCGCCGTGCTGATCCTGCCGGCCGGGCTCGCTCTCTTCTACGGGCTTGCCGCCGCGCTTGCGCGGCCGCTGTGGACCGACGGCTTCGGCCGCCTCTGCGCGCTCGCTGCCGCCTTCGCCGTCGCCGAATGGCTGCGCGGCATGGTGCTGACCGGCTTCCCGTGGAACGCGATCGGCTATGCGGCGATGCCGGTGCCGCCGATGATGCAGTCGGTGACGATGGTCGGCATGACCGGCATGAACGCATTGACGGTGCTCGCTTTTTGCCTGCCGGCGCTGCTCGCCGCGCCGGGGCGCAGGATGCTCGTCCTGGTTGCATTGGCCGTGCTGGTCGCCGCCCATCTCGGCTTCGGCTACGCCCGGCTCGCGCTCGCCCCGCAGGGCGACGGCGAGACACTGTCGGCCCGCCTCGTCCAGCCCTCGATCGACCAGTCGCGCAAATGGGACGCGCAGGTGCGCGACCAGATATTCTCCACCTATCTGGAGATGTCGGCCCGTCCGCCCGAGCAGGGCAGGGAGCCGCCGAAGCTGATCGTCTGGCCCGAGACCTCGGTCCCCTTCATCCTGCAGCAGCGGCCGCAGGCGCTGACCGCGCTCGGCGAGATGATCCAGGACGGGCAGACCCTGCTCGCCGGCGCGGTGCGCTTCGAGGGCGAGGCGCCGACCGACCCTTCGGCGCGCTTCTACAATTCGATCGTCGCGGTCAATTCCGCCGGCGTGCTCTACGACGCGGCCGACAAGGTGCATCTCGTGCCGCTCGGCGAGTTCGTGCCCTTCGCCGACCTGCTCGGCCGCTTCGGCATCACCAAGCTCGTCGAACTGCCCGGCGGCTTCTCGGCCGGCGCCCGCCGGCACCTGATCGAGGTCGCGCCCGGCCTCCGCGTCGCCCCCTACATCTGCTACGAGGTCATCTTTCCGGGTATCGTGGCGGCGGAAGCCGGCGACGCCCGGCTCGTCGTCAACGTAACCAACGACGCATGGTTCGGTAATTCACCCGGGCCTTACCAACACCTGCGCCAGGCGCAGCTCCGCGCCGTCGAGGCGGGGCGGCCGATGCTGCGCGCCGCCAACAATGGCATCTCGGCGGCGATCGATTCCTATGGCACAATAGTTGACGCGCTGCGGCTGGACGGCGTCGGCAATCTCGACGTCGCGCTGCCGCTGCGTCCGGCTGACGAGCTGCGCGCAGCCCGTCCCGGCCTCGTCGGATGGTCGATCGTGGCGCTGCTCGTCCTGCTGGGCGCGGTCCGTCGCGCGCGTGGCTCCGTTCGTATGAATTGACATACCGTATATTAGAAATTCATAGTGTAATCGTCGGTTGTCTCGTGTCGGATTGGCGCGGCAGGTAAGGGGGCCTGCGGCGCCGGGGCGGATCTGACAAGCCGAGGCCGGCATTCCCCGGGGCAGGAAAATGGCAGAAAACAAGAAGAAACCGAATCCGATCGACGTGCATGTCGGTAGCCGCATCAGGTTGCGCCGCAACATGATGGGCATGAGCCAGGAAAAGCTCGGCGAGCTGCTGGGCATCACCTTCCAGCAGATCCAGAAATACGAGAAGGGATCGAACCGCGTCGGCGCCAGCCGCCTGCAGGCGATCTCCTCGATCCTCAGCGTCCCGGTCTCCTTCTTCTTCGAGGATGCCCCGACCGAGAACCCGCCGGGCGGGTTCGGGGAGAGCGCGGGCGCCAACTACGTGGTCGACTTCCTGAGCAGCACCGAGGGGTTGCAGCTCAACCGCGCCTTCATCCGCATCCAGGACCCCAAGGTCCGCCGCAAGATCCTCGACCTGGTCAAGACGCTGGCCGACGACGAGGACTAGCCGTCAGGGGCTCCGGCGGGGTTCGCGTCGGGCTGGCGCAACGATTTTGCGCGTCCGTGCCCGACAAAAGCACGCTGTGCGATTGACGAGCTTGCCAACGCTTCGCTAACAGGGTGCGCCTTCGGCGGCGGGGCGTGCCGCCGGTTTTTTCGAGAGGGGTCACCCGGTGGCGCGACAGGACTATCTTTTCACCAGCGAATCCGTTTCCGAGGGTCATCCGGACAAGGTCTGCGACCGCATCTCCGACGAGATCGTCGACCTGGTCTACCGCGAGGTCCGCAAGGTCACGCCGGAAGACGCCAAGCGCTATGCCAAGGTGGCCGTCTCCGACCCCTGGAAGGTACGCGTGGCCTGCGAGACGCTCGCCACCACCAACCGCGTGGTGATCGCCGGCGAGGTGCGCGTGCCGCACACGCTGCTGAAGAAGGACAAGGACGGCAACGTGCTGATGGACGCCTCCGGCGCCCCGGTCATCAACCCGTCCAAGTTCAAGTCCGCCGCCCGCAAGGCGATCAAGGCGATCGGCTACGAGCAGAGCGGCTTCCACTGGAAGAAGGCCAAGATCGACGTGCTGCTGCACGGCCAGTCGCCGGACATCGGCCAGGGCGTCGACAACGCCGCCGACAAGCAGGGCGAGGAAGGCGCGGGCGACCAGGGCATCATGTTCGGCTATGCGTGCCGCGAGACGCCGGACCTGATGCCGGCGCCGATCTACTACGCCCACAAGATCCTCGAGCTGCTCGCCGCCGCCCGCCACAAGGGCGAGGGCGACGTCGGCAAGCTCGGCCCCGACGCCAAGAGCCAGGTCACCGTGCGCTATGTCGGCGGCGAGCCGAAGGAGGTCACGCAGATCGTGCTCTCCACCCAGCACATGGACGGCTCCTGGGACAACAAGAAGGTCCGCAAGGTCGTCGAGCCCTATATCCGCGAGGCGCTGGCCTCCGGCGGCCTCACCATCGCCCCGGACGCCAACTGGTACATCAACCCGACCGGCAAGTTCGTCATCGGCGGCCCCGACGGCGACGCCGGCCTGACCGGCCGCAAGATCATCGTCGACACCTATGGCGGCGCGGCCCCGCATGGCGGCGGCGCCTTCTCGGGCAAGGACACGACCAAGGTCGACCGCTCGGCCGCCTATGCGGCGCGCTACCTCGCCAAGAACGTGGTGGCGGCGCGGCTCGCCGACCGCTGTACCATCCAGCTCTCCTACGCCATCGGCGTCGCCCAGCCGCTGTCGATCTATGTCGACCTGCACGGCACCGGCAAGGTCGACGAGGGCAAGCTGGAGAAGGCGCTGCGCAAGGTCATGGACCTGTCGCCGTCGGGCATCCGCCGCCATCTCGACCTGAACAAGCCGATCTACGCCAAGACCTCGTCCTACGGCCATTTCGGCCGCAAGGCCGGCCGCGACGGTTCCTTCTCGTGGGAGAAGACCGACCTCGTGAAGGCGCTGCGCGAGGCGGTCGCCGCCTGACGCGGTTTCCCGCGACATGACCGGCGCCCGCCGCAGCCGCTCCACCGAGGCCTTCTTCGGGCGCCGGCACGGCAAGACGCTGCGGGCGGGCCAGCAGGCCGCCGTGGCGGCCCTGCTGCCGGGGCTGGGGATCGACCTCTCGGCGCCGCCGCCCGTGACGCTTGCGGCGCTGTTTTCCGCGCCGGTCGAGGAGGTGCGCCTCGAGATCGGCTTCGGCGGCGGCGAGCACCTGCACCACCGCGCGGGCCTGATGCCGCGGGCCGGCTTCATCGGCGTCGAGCCCTTCGTCAACGGCATGGCCAAGCTGATGGCGCGGCTCGCGGAAGAGCCGCGCGACAACCTCCGCGTCTATGGCGACGACGCCACCCGGCTGCTTGACTGGCTGCCCGACGCCTCGCTCGCCGGCATCGACCTTTTTTATCCCGACCCGTGGCCGAAGAAGCGCCACTGGAAGCGCCGCTTCGTCGGCCGGGCGAACCTCGACCGCTTCGCCCGCGTGCTGCGACCGGGCGGGGAGTTCCGCTTCGCCTCCGACATCGACAGCTACGTCAACTGGACGCTGCTCGCCTGCCGCGCCCATCCGGCCTTCGCCTGGAAGGCGGCGAGCGCGCAGGACTGGCGCGACCCCTATCCCGGCTGGCCGGGCACGCGCTACGAGGCCAAGGCCCTGCGCGAGGGCCGCACGCCGGCCTATCTCACCTTCCTGCGCGCCTGAACGGGCCTGAGCGGGAACGAAATCGCCGCTCGCGCATCCAACTGGCAGGGCGCCCGCCTTCGGGCCGGCGCCGTCAGCCGAAAGGGAGCGCGCCGATGGCACACAGGGTCCGCATAACCGGGGTCGAGGACGTCACCCACGACGTCCGCCGCTTCAGCTTCGAGAGGCCGGCCGGCTTCGTCTTCGAGCCGGGCCAGGCGACCGACGTCGCCATCGACCGCGACGGCTGGCGCGACGAGAAGCGCCCTTTCACCTTCACCGGGCTGAAGGACTGGGACCATCTCGAATTCACCATCAAGATCTATCCCGACCACGGCGGCGTGACCAACCAGCTCGGCGGCCTGAAGAAGGGCGACGCGCTGCTGATCGAGGATCCGTGGGGCACGATCCGGTACAAGGGCAGGGGCACCTTCATCGCCGGCGGCGCCGGGGTGACGCCCTTCATCGCCATCCTGCGCGACCTCGAAGATAGAGGCGAGATCGCCGGCCACCGGCTGATCTTCTCCAACCGCACCGAGCGCGACATCATCCTGCGCGAGACGTGGGAGGCGATGCAGGGGCTCGACCGGCTCTTCCTCGTCACCGACGAGCCGGCGAGCCGGCTCGCGGGCGGCCGCATCGACGCGGATTTCCTCAAGCGCAACATCCGTGACTTCGGCCAGCATTTCTACGTCTGCGGGCCGGACGGGATGGTCGCCGACGTCAACGCCGCACTGAAAGAGCTCGGCGCCAGCCCGGACGCGCTGGTGTTCGAGCGCTAGCCGGCCGCCATCCTCCTCCGCGCGCGGCCGCCATTGACAAGCCGGCGGCGCGAAAGCTTAGCTGCGGACGGGCGGACCTTCCGGCGCACGCCCTGCGCCGCGTCCGCTCCGGCCGCGCCGAGGCGCGCCGCGCAATCCCTGCGCCGCATGTGCCGGCCGCAGGCACAATGAGGAGGAAGTCCATGCGCAAGCTTCTGCTCGCCGCCCTCGCAGCCGGCGGCATCGCCCTGTCCGGCTCCGCGCTCGCGGCCGACTACAAGATCATGGCGCCGGCGGCTCCGGGCGGCGGCTGGGACCAGACCGCCCGCACGATGCAGCAGGCGCTGCAGGACGAGAAGATCTCCGGCAGCGTGCAGGTCGTCAACGTTCCCGGCGCCGGCGGCACGATCGGTCTCGCCCAGTTCGTCAACGGCGCCAAGGGCGACCCGAGCCAGCTCATCGTCGGCGGCTACGTCATGGTCGGCGCCATCCTCACCAACGCCTCGCCGGTGACGCTCAAGCAGGTCACGCCGATCGCGCGGCTGACCGGCGAATACGAGGTGATCGTCGTGCCGGCGGCCTCCGACATCAAGGACATGGCCGGGCTGGTCGCCAAGCTCAAGGCCGATCCGGGCTCCGTGTCCTGGGCCGGCGGCTCGGCCGGCGGCACCGACCACATCACCGCCGGCCTCATCGCCAAGGCGGCTGGCGTCGACCCGACCAAGGTCAACTACGTCGCCTTCTCCGGCGGCGGCGAGGCGCTGGCCGCCATCCTCGGCGGCCAGGTCACGGTCGGCATCTCCGGCTACGGCGAGTTCGAATCGCAGATCCAGGCCGGACAGCTGCGCCTGATCGGCATCTCGAGCGACGCGCGCGTCGCCGGCATCGATGCCCCGACCTTCAAGGAAAGCGGCGTCGACGTCGCCATCCAGAACTGGCGCTCGGTCTCGGCCGGCCCGGACCTTTCCGCCGACCAGGTCGCCGCGATCACCGCCGACATCCAGAAGATGGCCAAGTCCAAGACCTGGCAGGACGCGCTGAAGGCCAAGGGCTGGGCCGACACCTATCTCGACGGCGACGCCTTCAAGGCCCAGCTCGAGAAGGACATCTCGGCGACCGAGGGCATCCTGAAAGAGATCGGCCTGGTGAAATGACGTTGCCGCAGGAGCCGGAAGGCCGGCGCCGCCCCGACCGGGCGGCGCTGCTGATCGCCCTGTTCCTGGCCGTGCTGGCGGGGGTGGTCCTGTGGGACGCCTCCCGCCTCGGCGGCGTGGCGACCTATGCGCGGATCGGCCCCTCCACCTTTCCCAGGGTGATCGGCGCCGGCCTCGCCGTGCTGGCGGTGTGGACGGCTGTCGCCGCCTGGCGCGGCGACTTCCCCGAGCGCGAGCCGCAGCGGCACCCGCCCATGCTGTGGATCGTCGGCGGGCTGGCCGCCCAGATGCTGCTCCTCAACACGGCGGGCTTCTCGATCGCCACCGGCTTCCTGTTCGGCGCGACCGCCAAGGCGTTCGGCCGCGGGCCGCTCTGGTTCACGATCCCGCTCGGGATCGTCCTCTCCTTCGTCATCTGGGCGATCTTCGCCCGCGTGCTGCAGCTTTCCTTGCCGGCCGGCCCGCTCGAACGGCTGATCTGACGCCGGAGCATGATGCCGAAAAGTTGCAGACTTTTCGGAAAACATCATGCGGCAAAACAAAGAGACAAGGGCATGAAGCGATCCATTCCGATCGCCTGACGCCTGGGGGGAATCCCGATGGACACCTTCTCGCTGCTCGCCCAGGGCCTGCTCACGGCGATCGAGCCGATGAACCTGCTCTACGCGCTGATCGGCGTCACGCTCGGCACCGCCGTCGGCGTGCTGCCGGGCATCGGCCCGGCGCTCACCGTCGCGCTGCTGCTGCCCGTCACCTACAAGCTCGATCCCGCCGGCTCGCTGATCATGTTCGCCGGCATCTACTACGGCGGCATGTATGGCGGCTCGACCACCTCGATCCTGCTCAACACGCCGGGCGAGAGCGCTTCGATCGTCACGGCTCTGGAAGGCAACAAGATGGCGCGTGCCGGGCGCGGCGGGCCGGCGCTGGCGACCGCCGCGATCGGCTCCTTCGTCGCCGGCCTGATCGCGACGATCGGGCTCGCCTTCATCGCGCCGTGGGTCGTCAAGGTCGCGCTGTCCTTCGGTCCGGCCGACTATTTCGCGCTGATGGTGCTCGCCTTCATCACGGTGTCGGCCGCCTTCGGCGATTCGGCGCTGCGCGGGCTGACCGCGCTGTTCGTCGGCCTGACCATGGGGCTGATCGGCATCGACCTGCAGACCGGGCAGGCGCGGCTCGCCTTCGGCATCCCCGACCTGCTCGACGGCGTCGAGGTGACGACGCTGGCCGTCGCCCTGTTCGCCATCGGCGAGACGCTGGCGATCGCGGCAAGCGCCACGCTCGCCGCCGAGGAGGTGATCGCGGTCAAGGGTTCGGTCTGGATGACTGTGCAGGACTGGAAGCGCTCATGGGCTGCCTGGCTGCGCGGCACGGTGATCGGCTTCCCGATCGGCGCCATGCCCGCCGGCGGCGCCGAGCTCGGCACCTTCTTCTCCTACGCGGCCGAGCGCAGGCTGACCAAGCATCCGGAGGAGTTCGGCAAGGGCGCGATCGAGGGCGTGGCGGGGCCGGAGGCTGCCAACAACGCTTCGGCCGCAGGCACGCTGGTGCCGCTGCTCACGCTCGGCCTGCCGACCTCGGCGACGGCCGCGATCATGCTCGCCGGCTTCCAGCAGTTCGGCCTCCAGCCGGGGCCGCTGCTGTTCACGAACAACGCGACGCTGGTGTGGGGCCTGATCGCAAGCCTGCTGGTGGCGAACCTGATGCTGCTGGTGCTCAACCTGCCGCTGATCGGCCTGTGGGTGCGGCTGCTCACCATCCCGCGCCACTGGCTCTATCCGGGCATCCTGGTCTTCGCCACGCTCGGCACGATCGGCGCCAACCCGTCGACCTTCGAGCTCGGCATGCTGCTCGTCTTCGGCCTGATGGGCTACGTCCTGCGCCGCTTCGGCTATCCGCTGGCGCCGGTGGTGGTCGGCCTGATCCTCGGGCCGATGGCGGAGCAGCAGCTCCGGCGGGCGCTGGCGATCAGCCAGGGCGACCCGATGGTGCTGTTCCACTCGCCGATCTCGTCGGTGCTGCTGCTGCTCGCGGCAGCGGCGCTGATCGTGCCGCTGATCATGCGGGCGCGGGGCAGGGGCAAGGTGCTTGCCGAACTCGCCGGCAACGAGGACTGACGGGAGCGCTCAGTTGAGGCCGATGCGGCCGAACTGCTCGGGGTCGATGCCGATCCGGCGCAGCGTCTGCGCGTCGGGCTTGCGGTAGGTGCGCACCGCGGCGGCGGCGGCGATGACGTCGCCCATGATCGAGAACACCTCGCCGAGGCGGCCCCGCTTCACATTGCGTGACATGGTCGTTCCTTTCGTATTGTGCATTGCACAATAGATAGGTTCGCACCTGCGAAAACAAAAGCCCCGAAACGACACGGCAGCCATGCCTTTCCGCATTGGTGAGCGTGGCAGGTCGCGCGGGACCGTCGGGCTGGCTCGCCGGCGGGGCGCCGTCGCAGGGCCGAGCTTGCAATTCTCCCGGCCGCAGACTATATCGGCATCAAATTCTTGGTCGGTATGACGAAGAGTGGGTCCACCCGGTCCCGCTCTTTTTTGTTACCGGCCTCCGCAGCGAGGCAAGCGAACAGCGCATGGACACGGCCGCCGCCGAAGGCAGGGACGATCGCATCATCCGCGAGAGCGGCACCGAGGCGCGCGTGGCGGCCATCGTGGCGCCGGCGCTGTCGGCGATCGGCTTCCGCCTGGTGCGCGTGCGCATCCTCGGCCAGAACGGCGTGACGCTTCAGGTCATGGCCGAGCGGCCTGACGGCTCGATGACCATCGAGGACTGCGAGGAGGCGAGCCGGGCGCTGTCGGCCGTGCTCGACGTCGAGGACCCGATCGAGAAGGCCTACAATCTGGAGGTCTCATCGCCCGGCATCGACCGGCCGCTGGTGCGGCGCTCCGACTTCGAGGCCGCGGTCGGCCACCTGGCCAAGGTCGAGACCTCGATCCTTGTGGAGAACCGCAAGCGCTTCCGCGGCAAGATCATGGCGGTCACCGCCGACGGCTTCACGCTGGAGAGCGACAAGGCCAGCTACGGCGAAGACCCCGTCGTGACGATCCCCTTCGAAACGCTCGACGACGCCAAACTGATACTGACCGACGACCTGATCCGCGAGGCGCTCAGGAAGGACAAGCAGCTTCGCAAGGAAAACAAGCGCCGCGCCCGGAGCGCCGACGACGTCACCGACGAGACGGGCGACGAAACCGGGCACGACAACGACAACAACGAGGAATGAGCTTGCCGCCGGCGGCCCGGGGCCCCGGCGTGCGACATGAGGAGACGGACATGGCAGTCAGTGCAAACAGGCTGGAGCTTCTGCAGATCGCCGACGCGGTCGCGCGCGAGAAGTCGATCGACAAGCGGATCGTCATCGACGCGATGGCCGACGCGATCCAGAAGGCGGCTCGCGCGCGCTACGGCCAGGAGACCAACATCCGCGCCGACATCAACCCCAACACGGGCGACATGAAGCTGCAGCGGCTGATGGAGGTCGTCGACAGCGTCGAGGACTACGCCAAGCAGATCTCCGTCGAGGAGGCGCGCCACCGCAACCCGGACGCGCAGGTCGGCGACTTCATCGCCGAGCAGCTCCCGCCGATGGATTTCGGGCGCATCGCAGCCCAGTCGGCCAAGCAGGTCATCGTCCAGAAGGTGCGCGAGGCCGAGCGCGACCGCCAGTTCGAGGAATACAAGGACCGCGTCGGCGAGATCCTCAACGGCACCGTCAAGCGCGTCGAGTACGGCAACGTCATCGTCGACCTCGGCCGCGGCGAGGCGATCATCCGCCGCGACGAGCTGATCCCCCGCGAGACATTCAAGTATGGCGACCGCGTGCGCGCCTATGTCTACGACGTGCGCCGCGAGCAGCGCGGCCCGCAGATCTTCCTGTCGCGCACCCATCCGCAGTTCATGGCCAAGCTGTTCGCCATGGAGGTGCCGGAGATCTATGACGGCATCATCGAGATCCGCTCGGTCGCCCGCGATCCGGGCAGCCGCGCCAAGATCGCGGTGATCTCGCGCGACTCGTCCATCGACCCCGTCGGCGCCTGCGTGGGCATGCGCGGCTCCCGCGTGCAGGCCGTCGTCGGCGAGTTGCAGGGCGAGAAGATCGACATCATCCCGTGGAACGACAACGCCGCGACCTTCATCGTCAACGCGCTGCAGCCGGCCGAGGTGACCAAGGTCGTGCTCGACGAGGATGCCGAGCGCATCGAGGTGGTGGTGCCCGACGACCAGCTCTCGCTGGCGATCGGTCGCCGCGGCCAGAACGTGCGGCTCGCCTCGCAGCTTACCGGCTGGGACATCGACATCCTCACCGAGGAGGAGGAGTCGCAGCGCCGCCAGAAGGAATTCGTCGAGCGCTCCAACCTGTTCATGGATGCGTTGAACGTCGACGAGATGGTCGGCCAGGTGCTGGCCTCCGAAGGCTTCACCTCGGTCGAGGAAGTCGCCTATGTCGATGCCGACGAGATCTCCTCGATCGACGGCTTCGACGAGGACACGGCGAGCGAGATCCAGGCGCGCGCCCGCGAATATCTCGACAAGATCGAGGCCGAGCACGACGCCCGCCGCAGGGAGCTCGGCGTCGCCGACGAGCTGCGCGAGATCCCCGGCATCACCACCGCCATGATGGTCAAGCTCGGCGAGGACGGCGTCAGGACGATCGAGGACTTCGCCGGCTATGCCGTCGACGACCTCGTCGGCTGGCGCGAGCGCAAGGACGGCGAGACCAAGTTCTTCGACGGCGTGCTGTCGGGCTTCGACGTCAGCCGCGCCGAGGCCGAGCAGATGGTCATGGTGGCGCGCCTGAAGGCGGGCTGGATCTCGGAGGAGGACCTCGTCGCCGAAGAGGCGGAAGAGGCCCCCGAGCAGGCCGAGGCTTGAGGATCGTGCCGGGGACCGGGCTGATTTGCGGGGCGGGTATTGAAGGACGACATGAACGACCGCACATGTATCGTGACACGGCGGACCGGCGGGCCGGAGGCCCTGCTGCGTTTCGTCGCGGGTCCCGATTCATCGGTCGTCCCGGATATCCGTCGCAACCTGCCCGGCCGCGGCTGCTGGGTCACCGCTGACCGCAGCCACGTCGACCAGGCCGTCAGGCGCAAGCTTTTCGCCAGGGCGCTGAAGCAGGAGGTGACCGTCCCCGCCGATCTCGGCGAGATGGTCGACCGCCTGCTTTCCCGTTCGGCGCTGGGCGCGCTCGGCCTTGCCCGCAAGGCCGGCCAGGTCGCGCTCGGCGCGGCCAAGGCCGAGGCCGCCGTGCGCTCGGGCAAGGCGCTCGCCGTGCTGCATGCCCATGAAGGGGCGGCCGACGGCGTCCGCAAGATCACGCAGGCGCGCCGTGCGACCGTCCATGCCGGGGGCCCCGACATCCCCGCGCACAAACTCTTTTCGGAGGCCGAATTGGGTTTGGCATTGGGGGGGACAAATGTGATACATGCTGCCCTGCTCGCCGGGGAGGCGGGCAAAGCGGCGCTGAAGCGCGTGGCTGCGCTCGACCGATACCGGGGCATCGCCCCGGACGCTGACGAGGTCGCGGCCGCCCGCACCACCGAGAATGCCGCAGAGGATACGGAATGAGCGATACGAAATCCGGTGACGACAAGACCCTGAGCGTCAGCACCAAGAAGACGCTGACGCTGAAGCGCCCCGGCATGGAGCAGGGAACCGTGCGCCAGAGCTTCTCGCACGGGCGCTCGAAGTCGGTCGTGGTCGAGACCAAGCGCAAGTTCGTCAAGCCCGGCGAGCGGCCGGAAGTCGCGACGATCTTCAAGCCGCGGCCGCAGCCGGTCGCCGCGCCGGTCGCCCCCCCCGCGGCCGCGCCCGAGCCGCAGCGCGCGGCACCTCCGCCGTCGAGCGCCAGCGGCATGGTGCTCAACGAGCTCTCCAACGAGGAGATGGAGGCCCGCCGCCGGGCGCTCGAGGATTCCAAGGTTCGCGAGGTCGAGGATCGCAAACGCGCCGCCGAGGACGCCAAGCGCCGCGCCGAGGAAGAGGACCGCCGCAACCGCGAGCGCGCCGAGAGCGCGCGCCGCCAGGCCGAGGAAGAGGAGCGCCTGCGGGTCGAGGCCGAGGCGCGCCGTCGCGCCGAGGAGGAGGCCAAGCGCCGCGCCCCGGTCGCCGACACGGCCGTCGTCGAGGAAGAGGAAGAGAGCCGCAGCCGCGGCGCCGCCGCCCCCCGGCGCGGCCCGGTGAAGCCCGAGGTCGCCGCCCCCAAGCCCGTCAAGGCGAAAGGCGAGGAAGAACGCCGTCGCGGCAAGCTGACGCTCAACACCGCGCTTTCCGACGAGGACGCCAAGCGCGGCCGCTCGCTGTCGTCGATGCGTCGCCGCCAGGAGAAGTTCAAGCGCGGCATGCATCAGGAGCCGCGCGAGAAGATCCAGCGCGAGGTGGTGCTGCCCGAGACGATCACCATCCAGGACCTCGCCCAGCGCATGGCCGAGCGTTCGGTGGACCTCGTCAAGTATTTCATGAAGCAGGGCCAGATCATGAAGCCCGGCGACCTGATCGACGCCGACACGGCCGAGCTGGTCGCATCCGAGTTCGGCCACACCGTGCGCCGCGTCTCGGAGGGCGACGTCGAGGAAGGCCTGATCCGCACCGAGGACCAGCCCGATCAGCTGAAGTCGCGCCCGCCCGTCGTCACCATCATGGGCCATGTCGACCACGGCAAGACCTCGCTGCTCGACGCGATCCGCCAGACCAATGTGGTGTCCGGCGAGGCCGGCGGCATCACCCAGCACATCGGTGCCTACCAGGTCGAGCGCAACGGCCAGAAGATCACCTTCATCGACACGCCCGGCCACGCCGCGTTCACCGCCATGCGCGCCCGTGGCGCACAGGCGACCGACATCGCCATCCTGGTGGTGGCGGCCGACGACAGCGTGATGCCGCAGACGATCGAGTCCATCAGCCACGCCAAGGCGGCCGGCGTGCCGATCATCGTGGCGATCAACAAGATCGACAAGCCGCAGGCCGACCCCCAGAAGGTTCGCACCCAGCTCCTCCAGCACGAGGTGTTCGTCGAATCGATGGGCGGCGAGGTGCTCGACGTCGAGGTTTCGGCGGCCAAGGGCACCAATCTCGACAAGTTGCTCGAGGCGATCCTGCTGCAGGCCGAACTGCTCGACCTCAGGGCCAATCCCGACCGTCCGGCCGAGGGCGTCGTCATCGAGGCGAAGCTCGACAAGGGCCGCGGTTCGGTGGCCACCGTGCTCGTCCAGAACGGCACGCTTCGCACCGGCGACATCCTGGTGGCCGGCAACGAGTGGGGCCGTGTGCGCGCGCTCGTCAACGACCGTGGCGAACAGCTCAAGGAAGCGCCGCCGTCGATGCCCGTCGAGGTGCTGGGCCTGGGCGGCACGCCGCAGGCCGGCGACCGCTTCGCCGTGGCCGACAACGAGGCCCATGCCCGCGAGATTTCCGAATATCGCCAGCGTCTGGCGCGTGAGAAGGCGGTGGCCCGCCAGGCCGGCCAGCGCGGTTCGCTCGAGCAGATGATGTCGCAGCTCCAGGCCACGGGCACCAAGGAGTTCCCGCTGGTCATCAAGGGCGACGTGCAGGGCTCGATCGAGGCGATCTCGAATGCGCTGGACAAGCTCGGCACCGACGAGGTGCGCGCCCGCATCGTCCACGCGGGGGCCGGTGCCATCACCGAGAGCGACGTGTCGCTCGCCGAGACGTCCGGCGCGGCCATCATCGGCTTCAACGTGCGCGCCAATACGCAGGCCCGCCAGGCGGCCGAGCAGAACGGCATCGAGATCCGTTACTACAACATCATCTACGACCTCGTGGATGACATAAAGGCGGCGATGTCGGGCCTGCTGTCGCCCGAGCGGCGCGAGACCTTCATCGGCAATGCCGAGATCCTGGAGGTGTTCAACATCACCAAGGTCGGCAAGATCGCCGGTTGCCGCGTCACCGAAGGCAAGGTGGAGCGTGGAGCGGGCGTGCGCCTGATCCGTGACAACGTGGTCGTTCACGAGGGCACGCTGAAGACGCTGAAGCGCTTCAAGGACGAGGTGTCGGAGGTGCCGGTCGGCCAGGAATGCGGCATGGCCTTCCAGAACTACGAGGACATGCGCGTCGGCGACGTCATCGAGTGCTTCCGCGTCGAGATGATAACGCGCACGCTCTGACCGGGCGACGCGATTGCCGCATCCGGCGGCCTGAGGGATCATGGCCGCCGGAAACAGCCTGCCTGCCGTGCATTACGTCCTGACCGTCGAGGACGCCGAGGCCTATGAGCGGCTTCCGGCCGAGCCTGGAGGCTGGACCAAGCTGCTGCTGGTCGTCTCGCTGGCGGCCGTCGGCGGCCTCTACGGCTTCCTCGACGACCAGCCTGTGCCGGTGCGCATCGGCATCACTGCGGTCGCGGTGATCGTCTGGGGCGCGGTCGTTTGGGGTGTGCGGCGCCTGCGGATCGCCCGCAACGCACGCCGCATCGCCCAGCGGGGCGGCAACATGACGGTCGAGGACCGCGGCGACGGCCTCGCCATCGCCTCGGCGAGCGGCGACCGGGTGCTGGCGGACGCGGAGATCGGCAGGGTGCTGGTCGGCGATCGCCACGTCTTCGTGCTGCACCGCGGCGGCGACCCGCTGATCCTGCCGCTGCGGGCATTCGCGGACCGGGCGGCGATGCAGGCCTTCGGCGAGGCGCTCGACCGGCGCAGCGAAGCGGCCTCGCCCTGAACGACAAATTGGCCGGCGGCACTGGCCAAGCCCGCCGCGAGACGCTAAGTGCCCCGAAACGACGGTTCGATCCCGTATCGAGAGAGAAATCCCATGAGCAGAACCCAGAAGGACGGGCCGTCCCAGCGGCAGCTCCGCGTCGGCGAGCAGGTCCGCCACGCCCTGTCCACCGTGCTGCAGCGCGGCGAGGTGCGCGACGATCTGGTCGAGAAGACGGTCATCTCGGTGTCCGAGGTGCGCATGTCGCCCGACCTGAAGATCGCCACCGCCTTCGTCTCGCCGCTCGGCGCGGCCGACGACGCGGCCGTGGTCTCGGCCTTGAACCAGCACGCCCGCTTCATCCGCGGCCGGCTGTCGCCGGAGCTGCGGCAGATGAAGTACATGCCGGAGGTCCGCTTCCGGCTCGACACCAGCTACGACAACATGGCCCGGATCGACCAGCTCCTGCGCTCGCCCGAGGTGGCGCGGGACCTGGACCACGAGGACAAGGAAGACTGATGGCGCGGCGGGGCAAGAGGAAGGGCCGGCCGGTTTCCGGCTGGCTGGTGCTGGACAAGCCGGTCGGCATGGGCTCGACTGAGGCCGTGTCGAAGATCAAGTGGCTGTTCAAGGCCGAGAAGGCCGGGCACGCCGGCACGCTCGACCCGCTGGCGTCCGGCATGCTGCCGATCGCGCTGGGCGAGGCGACCAAGACCGTGCCCTACGTGATGGACGGCGCCAAGGTCTACCGCTTCATCATCGCATGGGGGCAGGAGCGCTCGACCGACGACCTCGAGGGCGAGGTGACAAAGAGCTCCGACCTGCGGCCCTCGCCCGAGGCGATCCGCGCCCTGCTGCCGAAATATACCGGCGTCATCATGCAGACGCCGCCGCAGTTCTCCGCGATCAAGATCGGCGGCGAGCGCGCCTACGACATCGCCCGCGACGGCGAGACGGTCGACATCCCCGCCCGCGAGGTCGAGATCGGCCGGCTGGAGATCGTCGAGACCCCGGACGAGAGCCACACCGTCTTCGAGGTCGAGTGCGGCAAGGGCACCTATGTGCGCAGCCTCGCCCGCGACATGGGCCGCGACCTCGGCTGCTTCGGCCATATCAGCCAGCTCCGGCGCGCCGAGGTGGAGCCGTTCGGCGCCGACGAGATGGTGACGCTCGCCGCGCTCGAAGCCGCGGCGCCGCCCGCGCCCGCCGAGGACGAGGCTCCGGCGCCCGACCGCTTCCGCGCGCTCGACGCGCTGCTGCTCGACACCGGGGCCGCGCTCGACTGCCTGCCGGCCGTCGTGCTCACGGACGACGCGGCCGCCAAGGTGCGGCTCGGCAACCCGGCCATCGTGCGCGGCCGCGACGCGCCGCTGGAGGCCGACGAGGCCCGCGCCATGGCCAAGGGCCGGCTTGTCGCGATCGGCTCGATCGAGGCCGGCATGTTCCATCCGCGCCGCGTCTTCGCCGGCTGATCGCGCGGGGACGCCGCGCCGGGGGGCTTGCCGCGCGGCGCGAAATCCCTCCTATTGCCGGCATGCGCAAGCAGAAGACCAGGCAGAAGCAGAACGGCGGCCAGCAGGCCGCCAAGACCCGTTTCGTCACCCACCGGCGCGCGCCGGTCGGCGCGCCGCCGGGTACGCTGATCGCCGACGACAAGGCGGCCCCCACGACGCTGCGGATCATCCGCATCCTCGGCGAGCGGATCGAGGAGATCGCCGAAGCCAGCCTGCCGGAGCTGACCGCGGCGATGAAGGAAGGCAGCATCTGGCTCGACGTGGTCGGCCTCGCGGACCTCGACCTGATTTCCGAGATCGGCAAGCTGTTCGGCCTCGACGGGCTGGCGGTGGAGGACATCGCCAACACCAGCCAGCGGCCCAAGGTGGACATCTACGAGAACCACCCGCTGATCGTGGTCCACATGTTCGACGGCGTCTCGGTCGCCTCGAAGGAACAGCTCGCGATGGTGTTCGACCACCGCCATGTCGTGACCTTCCAGGAGCGGCCGGGCGACTGCCTCGATCCCGTCCGCAAGCGCCTCGCCATGCCCGGCGGCCGCATCCGCACCCGTGGCCCCGCCTATCTGGCCTATGCCATCCTCGACACCATCCTCGACGCCTATTTCCCGATGCTGGAGCGCATCGGCGAGGAGCTGGAGGAACTGGAGGACCGCATCACCTCGCAGCCGCATCCGCGCGACGTCGCCCGCCTGCACGAGATCAAGCGCGAGCTGCTGGTGGTCAAGCGCGCATTGTGGCCGTCGCGCGAGATGCTGTCGGCGCTGGGGCGTGAGGAGCTCGGCATCGTGCCGCGCGACGTCGCGCCGTTCCTGCGCGACACCTACGACCACGCCATCCAGTTGATCGACGTGGTCGAGACCTATCGGGAGCTCTCCATGGGCCTGCTCGACCTCTACCTGAGCAGCGTCTCGACGCGGATGAACGAGGTGGTGAAGGTGCTCACCATCGTCTCGACCATCTTCATCCCGCTCACCTTC
Source organism: Hyphomicrobiales bacterium (assembly GCA_017305835.1). Lineage (GTDB taxonomy): Bacteria > Pseudomonadota > Alphaproteobacteria > Rhizobiales > Rhizobiaceae > RCIO01. The sequence goes on along the minus strand of JAFKJY010000065.1, from coordinate 4,369 downwards.
CTGGCCGGCATCTGGGGCATGAACTTCGACACCGCCGATTCGCCGTGGAACATGCCGGAGCTGTCGGCCTATTTCGGCTATCCGGCGGCACTCGGCTCGATGGCCGCGCTGGCGATCGGCCTCGTCCTGTTTTTTCGCTGGAAGAAGTGGCTGTGAGCCGGCAGATTGCGGGTGAAAGACGTGCGGCATCCGTTTCCCGATCGCCTGCCGGCACCGGCTGCGGCTGACGCCGCCGCGCCGATGCCACATTGAGGCGTTCTAGAACGGCCGCGGAATCAGTGCGAAGGTGGCTCTTGTCTGTCGGCGGTGAACACGGAGCCCATGCGGCGGCTGGGGCGGAGGCGGCGGGCGAGCCGGCCGCGCCGTCGGTCAACCCGCGCCCGATCGGCTTCTACCTGTCGCTGCTCGTCGCCGTCATCCTGATCCCGGCGCTCGCCTTCTCGATCATGATGCTCCAGCGCAACAACGCGGCCCAGCGGGCGGCGTTGCAGACGCTGGCGGAGGCGACCGCCGGCTCGATCAGCGAGGCTGTCGACCGCGAGATCCGCGGCATGCTGACGACGCTGCGCGTGCTCGCCTCCGGCAATTCGCTGCGCGACGACGACCTCCAGCGCTTCCACGTCCGCGCCCGCATCGCCCTGCAGGATACCGGCTCGCACATCGTCGTGCTGGACGACCAGTTGAACCAGCTCCTCAACACCCGCGTGCCCTTCGGCGAGGCGAACGGCAAGACCTCCGACCCGGCCTCGGCCCGCTTCGCCGAGGAGCAGCACGTCGCGGTCGTCTCCGACGGCTTCTTCGGCAAGACCGCGCAGCGCTGGGTCTTCAACGTCATCCTGCCGCCGTCGGTCTCGCACCTGCCGCAGCGCTACCTGATCATGACGCAGGACGCGCGCAACCTCGCCAACGTGCTCTCGCAGCAGGACCTGCGCGGCGGCTGGAACGCCTCGCTGGTCGACCGCAACGGCATCGTGCTGGCCTCCTCCTACATGTCGTCCGACACCGGCAAGCCGTTCTTCCTCGGCCTCGACCCGCAGACCGGCATCAGCCGCGGCAAGCTCGGCGAGCACACCCAGGAGCAGGGATACGTGGCCGTTGTCGACACCTCGCCCTTCACCAACTGGAAGGTGGTGATGTGGGCGCCGACGACCATCGTCGACGCGCCGCTGCGCCGCTCCATGCTGTCGCTGCTGCTCGGCGGTCTGGCCGTCAGCGTGCTGGCCACCGCCGCCGCCTGGCTGCTCGGCCGGCAGATCGCCCGGCCCGCGCGCCAGCTCGCGCGCGATGCCCGCCGCCTCGGCGCGGGCGAGGCGGTCGCGGCCACGACCTATCCGATCGCCGAGTTCGCCACCGTCTCGGCGGCCATCGCCCAGGCCGCGCACGACCGCCGCGAGGCCGAGAACGAGATCCGCTTCCTGATGCGCGAGGTCGCCCACCGCTCGAAGAACCAGCTCACGGTGGTCTCCTCGATCGCCAAGCAGTCGAGCCGCAACGCCCGCACTTTCGCCGCCTTCCAGGACGCCTTCCAGAAGCGGCTGTCCGGCCTCGCCCGCTCGACCGACCTCCTGATCGCCGGCGGCGTCGCCGGCGTCGACCTGCGGGCGCTGGTGGAGGCCCAGATCGAGCCGTTCCGCCCGCCCGAAGCCGAGCGCCTCGAGATCGAGGGCGCGCCGCTGCGCCTCGACAACCAGGCCGCCCAGACGATCGGCCTCGCCATCCACGAGCTGGCCACCAACGCGGCCAAGTACGGCGCCTTCGCGACGCCGGCCGGGCGGCTGTCGGTGCGTTGGCAGCGGCAGGGCGACCGGCTGCTGTTCGTCTGGCGCGAGCAGGTGCCGCGCCTGCGCCGCCGCGTCGAGACGCCCGGCTTCGGCACGCAGGTGCTGGAGCGCATGCTGGGCGGCACGCTCGACGCCGAGATCTCGCGCACCATCCACCGCGACGGGCTCGAATGCCGCTTCATCATCCCGCGCGGCAAGCTCGAGGCCGGATACCAGTCCTGATCGCGAATCGATTGGCACTGGTAATCGCGCGCGAATTCCACTATATGCGCGCCAGCCTCGCGCTGAAGCGCCGGCTCACCGGCCCCCGCTGGACGACATCCCGGCCGTGGGCGACCCCGTTCCTCCCTCGAGAAAGGAAGCCACGATGTCGATTACCGCTGAGCGGAAGCAGGAACTGATGACCGAATACGCGACCGCCAAGGGCGACACCGGCTCGCCGGAAGTCCAGGTCGCGATCCTTTCGGAGCGCATCAAGAACCTCACCGAGCATTTCAAGGACCACAAGAAGGACAACCATTCCCGTCGTGGCCTCCTGAAGCTCGTCTCGCAGCGCCGCCGCCTCCTCGACTACCTCAATGGCAAGGACGCGGCTCGCTACCAGACTCTGATCGGCAAGCTCGGTCTGCGCCGCTAGGAGTTCCGGACGGTGGGCCTCGCGGCCCGCCGTTCTCATATCGGGCGCGCCGATGGCGCGCCTGCCCGGGTTCCGGCCCATCGAAAGGCACTTTCGCCGGAGCCTCCCATGGACAGGGTCATGGGGCAGGATTGCCGGACGCTCGGATGGCGAGCGTCGAGTTGTCTTGCCCGTGGCTCGTCCGGGATCGCGGCGCCCCGCGCGGCGATCCTCCGACTGCCGGCAGAGGCCGTATCGGCCGGGTGCGCACGCTCCCGGCGGCGGCGCCGGCCATTGAAGCCAGAAGCGCGCAAGTCCGGCCCCATCGGCCGATGCGCGCTCAACATCAAGGACAGGACATGTTCAAGCAACACAAAGTCGAGCTGGAATGGGCGGGCCGCCCGCTGAAGCTGGAGACGGGCAAGATCGCCCGCCAGGCCGACGGCGCCGTGCTCGCCACCTATGGCGAGACCGTGGTTCTCGCCACCGTCGTGTCGGCCAAGGAGCCGAAGCCGGGCTTCGACTTCTTTCCGCTCACCGTCAACTACCAGGAAAAGACCTACGCGTCCGGCAAGATCCCCGGCGGCTACTTCAAGCGCGAGGGACGTCCCTCCGAAAAGGAGACGCTGGTCTCCCGCCTGATCGACCGCCCGATCCGCCCGCTCTTCGCCGACGGCTACAAGAACGACACCCAGGTGATCGTCACCGTCATGCAGCATGACCTGGAGAACGATCCCGACATCGTCTCCATCGTCGCCGTTTCGGCCGCACTGACGCTCTCGGGCGTGCCGTTCATGGGCCCGATCGGCGGCGCCCGCGTCGGCTACATCAACGGCGAGTACAAGCTCAACCCGCATATCGACGAGATGCCCGAGTCCAAGCTCGACCTCGTCGTGGCCGGCACCGCCGACGCCGTGCTGATGGTGGAATCGGAAGCCCAGGAGCTGCCCGAGGACGTCATGCTCGGCGCCGTGATGTTCGGCCATCGCGGCTTCCAGCCGGTGATCGACGCGATCATCAAGCTGGCCGAGGTCGCCGCCAAGGACCCGCGCGACCACCGTCCGGAGGACCTCTCCGCGCTCGAGAGCGAGATGCTCGGCCTGGTCGAGGCCGATCTCCGCGCCGCCTACAAGATCACCGACAAGCAGGCCCGCTACGCCGCGGTCGACGCCGCCAAGGCGCGGGTCAAGGAAGCCTTCGCGCCGAAGGGCGACGAGGCGCCGAAATGGACCGGCGAGCAGGTCGCGACCGTGTTCAAGGAGTTGCAGGCCAAGATCGTCCGCTGGAACATCCTCGACACCAAGAGCCGCATCGACGGCCGCGACCTCGTCACGGTCCGCCCGATCGTCTCCGAGGTCGGCATCCTGCCGCGCACCCACGGCTCGGCGCTGTTCACCCGCGGCGAGACGCAGGCGATCGTCGTCGCGACCCTCGGCACCGCCGAGGACGAGCAGTATGTCGACGCGCTGACCGGCATGTACAAGGAGAAGTTCCTTCTCCACTACAATTTCCCGCCCTACTCCGTCGGCGAGACCGGCCGCATGGGCTCGCCCGGCCGCCGCGAGATCGGCCACGGCAAGCTCGCCTGGCGCGCCATCCGTCCGATGCTGCCCTCGGCCGAACAGTTCCCGTATACGCTGCGCATCGTCTCCGAGATCACCGAGTCGAACGGCTCGTCCTCGATGGCGACCGTGTGCGGCACCTCGCTGGCCCTGATGGACGCCGGCGTGCCGCTCACCAGGCCGGTGGCCGGCATCGCCATGGGCCTGATCAAGGAAGGCGAGCGCTTCGCGGTGCTCTCCGACATCCTCGGCGACGAGGACCATCTCGGCGACATGGACTTCAAGGTGGCCGGCACCCATGACGGCGTCACCTCGCTGCAGATGGACATCAAGATCGCCGGCATCACCGAGGAGATCATGAGGGTGGCGCTGGACCAGGCCAAGGGCGGCCGCGTCCACATCCTCGGCGA